>NZ_JBVKBH010000003.1:0-368194 GCF_055657175.1 Streptomyces sp. NPDC107581 | reverse complement strand
GTTCTGCTTGGTGTCGGCCGCGCGGCGGTAGCCGCATGTTGATGCAGCCTGGACCTTCACGTGAAGGTGGCCAAGGATTGGCAGCGCGACCCGAAGCAGCTGCGCAAGCTGGGGTTCTGGTCGTTCGGCCGGTGTCGGGGGGTGCCGGCCGGGGCCCGAAGCGGCTGCGCGGGCCGGGGTTCTAGCCGGTGGCTCCCTGCGGAGCCATGTCCTGCGTCCCCACCACCCTCAGCAGCTGAAGGCGTTCGTACGACTCCGTTCCGGGGCGGGCCGTGTGCAGGACGAGGCGGTGGCGGTGGTCGTCGGTGAGCAGGACCTCGCAGTCCAGCTCCAGCAGGCCCACCACCGGATGCCGGAAGCGCTTCGTCGCCGAGCGGCGTACCGCCACCTCGTGCTCCTCCCAGAGGCGGGCGAACTCCTCGCCGGCGGAGAGGAGTTCGGCCACCAGTGCGGCCGGCTCGGGGTCGTCGGGGCGGGCGGCGGCCACCGCGCGCAGGTTCGCCACGTGCACCCGCGCGTGTTCCGGCACATCCTCCGGCGGAAACAGTTCGCGTCCCGCCGGGTCGAGGAAGAAGCGCCGGAGCAGATTGCGCTCCCGGGGCGGCCGGGCCAGCACGTCCCCGGACAGCGCCCGCGACAGAGCGTTCTGCGCCAGCACCTCACCGCAGTCCGTCACCACCAGCGCCGGCGCGTCGTGCATCCGGTCCAGGACCAGCAGCAGCCCCGGACGCACATGCGCGGAGGCCGAGCCGCGGCGGGGCGGCTCCTCGCCCGCCAGATGGAAGAGATGGTCGCGTTCGTCCTCCGTCAGCCGCAGGGCACGGGCCAGCGCCGTCAGCATCTGGCGGGACGGATGCGGGCCCCGGGACTGTTCCAGACGGGTGTAGTAGTCCGCCGACATGCCTGCGAGCGATGCCACTTCCTCCCGGCGCAGGCCGGGTGTGCGGCGGCGGGTGCCGGGCGCGAGGCCCACGTCGGAGGGGTCCAGGCGGGCACGGCCGCGGCGCAGGAAGTCGGCGAGTTCGGTCCGGTTCACTCCCCCAGCGTGCGGCAGTCCGCCCGGCTTATCCAGGGACTGCCGGTCCCCTGATCGGGAGGTCTCTCCCGGTGACGCCGGAACCGCCCGAGGCTGGGGGCGTCGGACATCCACGAGAGGAGCAGACGATGCTGACACTGGTGACCGGTACGACGGGGCAGGTCGGCCGGCGGTTCGTGCCGAGGCTGCTGGCGCAGGCCCGGCCGGGGGAGCGGGTGCGGGTGCTGGTGCGCGACGCGGCCCGCGGGGAGCGGTTCGCGGAGCTGGGCGCCGAGATCGTGCTCGGGGACCTGCGGGACGAGGAGGCGCTCGGCAGGGCGGTGGCCGGGGCGGACGCGGTCGTGAATGTCGCGGCGTCCTTCCGCGGGGTGCCGGACGAGGAGGCGTGGGCCGTCAACCGGGACGCGGCGGTGGCCCTCGGCCGTGCCGCGCTGGCCTCCGGCGTCCGGCGCTTCGTGCAGGTCAGCACGGGGCTGGTGTACGGCAGCGGGCGGGGCCGCCCGATGACCGAGGACGACGAGTCCCGGCCCGGCGGCGAGATGTGGGGCGCCTACCCCGAGTCCAAGGCCGAGGCCGAGCGGGAACTGCTCGCGCTGGACGGCCTGGACGTGCGGATCGGCCGGCTGCCCTTCGTGTACGGCGAGGGCGACCCGCACCTCGCCCAGTCCCTGCGCTGGGCCGCGCACTGGGCGGCGGCCCAGCGGCTGCAGATGGGCCACCATGCGGACGTCGCCCAGGGGCTGCTGCGCCTCCTGCACGCCCCCGCGGTGAGCGGGCCGGTCCACAACATCGCCGACGACGCCCCGGTGACGGCGGTCGAGCTGCACCAGCTCAACGGCGTCGAGGTGCCCGCCGAGCTGTACTCCCGGACCGATCCCGATCCCTGGTTCGGCATCATGTCCACCGCGCGGATCCGCAGGGACCTCGGCTTCCGCCCCCTGTTCCCCACCGTCTGGGCGGCCCGGGCCGCCGGCGCCCTGTAGCTCACTCCACGCCCCGGACACGGCCCACCAGGACCGCCCCCGCCAGGCCGACCACCGCCGCCGTCAGATAGAGCACCCGGTAACCGCCGAGGTAGGTCACGATCGGCGCGGCGAGGGCGGGGGCCGCCACCTGGGGCAGGGCGTTGGCCACGTTGATCACGCCCAGGTCCTTGCCGCGGTCCAGTGCCTTCGGCAGCACGTCCGTCATCAGGGCGAAGTCGACCGAGGTGAACACGCCGAAGCCCACCCCGAGCACCGCCGACGCGACGACCGCGCCCGGCCAGGTCTGCCAGCCGGCCAGGGCCGCCGTCGCCACCGCCATCAGCACGCCCGACCAGACCACGAACGGCTTGCGCCGGCCCGCCCGGTCCGACCACACCCCGCCGGCCACCACGGTCGCCATCAGGGTCAGGGCGTTGACCGCCGTCAGGATCAGGACGCCCTGCCCGGGGTCGGCGTAGTGCAGCCGGTCCCGCAGGTAGTAGAGGAGGTACAGCAGCACCAGCGAGTTGCTGAGGTTGATCAGGAAGCGGGTCAGCCACGCCCAGCCCAGGTCCGGATGGCGGCGAGGGCTCAGCCAGAACCCCGCGAGGAAGGTCCGCCAGGACCACGGCGGGCGGTGGTCCGCGGTCAGGCGCAGGTCCTCGTAGCGCCCCACGTACGGCAGCACGCCCGCCACGGTGAACGCGGCGCATGCCGCATAGCCCGCCGCCGTGCCCCCGGCCGCGGTCGCCAGGCCGGTCCCGCCGACCACTCCGAGGATCTGCGCCGCCCCCAGCCAGCCGCCCACCCGCCCCCGTTGGCGCCTGGGCACCCGGTCCGGCACCGCGGCCGTGACCGCCGCGAAGGCCGCGTTCAGGGTCAGCTGGACCAGGCACCAGCCCAGCGCCATCGTCCACGGGCCGTCCGCCTCGGCGAGCAGCAGCAGGCACAGGGCGCCGGCCGCCGCACCCGTCACGATCCAGGGACTGCGGCGGCCCCACCGGGACGTCGTACGGTCCGACAGCGCGCCGAAGAACGGGTTCGCCAGCAGGGAGACCACCGCGCCGGCCCCGGTCACCCACGCCAGCATCGTCTCCTTCGACATCCCGGAGCCGGGCGCGAAGTCCCCCGCCTGGGAGGCGAGCAGGATCTGCAGGGGGCCGAACCAGCCCACCCAGATCGCCCCGTTGGCCAGCGACAGCGCCGCGGTCCAGCCCCGGCCGACCTGTTCGACGGGCTCGGCGAGCGCGTCCGCGGCGCGGGCGGTGGTCATCTCTGCGCCCGCAGCACGTCCCGGAACCAGTGGTAGGAGGCCTTCGGGGTGCGCTTCTGGGTCGTGTGGTCGACGTGCACGAGGCCGAAGCGGCGCGCGTAGCCCTCCGCCCACTCGAAGTTGTCCAGCAGGGACCACACGAAGTAGCCGCGCACGTCCACGCCGGCCTCCGATGCCGCGTGCAGCGCGCGGACGTGGCCGTCGAGGTAGGCGATCCGCTGCTGGTCGTCGACGCCCTCGTAGGAGCAGCCGTTCTCGGTGATGACGATCGGCGGCAGCCGGTCGCCGTAGCGGTCGCGGAAGCCGGTGAGCAGCTCCGTCAGGCCCTCGGGGACGACCGGCCAGCCGAAGTCCGTCACCGGGGAGCCATCGATCTCCCGTACCGAGAAGGGAAGTTCCGCCGGCAGGGTCAGGCCGCCGAACTCGATCTCGGTGCCCTGCGGGGCGCCCACCCGGGTCGGCGCGTAGTAGTTCACGCCGTACCAGTCGACCGGCTCGCCGATGATCTCCAGGTCCGCCCGGACGTCGCCCGGCATCGCCTCGCCCAGGCCCTCGGGGTATTCGCCGAGGATGACCGGGTCGGCGAACAGACGGTTGAGCAGGAGGTCGTAGAAGCCCGCCGCCTCCAGGTCGGCCGGATCCTGTGAGGCCGGCCAGGCCGGGCCGTGGGAGTTGGCGATGCCGATGTCCGCGGCCCCGGCCGCGCGCAGGGCCCGTACCGCGAGGCCGTGGGCGAGGAGCTGGTGGTGGGCGGCCGGGAGGGCGTCGAAGAGGAGCTGCTTGCCGGGGGCGTGGGCGCCCAGGGCGTGGCCCAGCAGGGTGTGCTCGGCGGGCTCGTTGAGGGTGATCCACTTGCCGACGCGGTCGCCGAGGCGCTCGGCCACCACGGACACATGGTCGGCGAACCGGGCCGCCGTGTCCCGCTCCAGCCAGTCCAGGGAGACGGGCAGGTCCCAGTGGAAGAGGGTGGGCACGGGCCGTACGCCCGCCGCGCACAGCTCGTCCACCAGCCGGTCGTAGAAGTCCAGGCCGCCGGGGGACTTCACCCGGGGCCAGGAGACGGAGAAGCGGTACGCGTCCACGCCGAGGCCGGCCAGCAGCGCCACGTCCTCCCGGTAGCGGTGGTAGTGGTCGCAGGCCACCGCCGCCGTGGAGCCGTCCTTCACCCGCCCCGGCTCCGCGGTGAACACGTCCCACACGGACGCCTCACGCTCGTCGGCGGCGCCCTCGATCTGGTGGGCGGAGGTCGAGACACCCCACAGGAAGCCGGCCGGGAAGCGGGGGATCGGATTGCCTGCATCAGTCGCCATGGCCGGGATCATCCTTACCCCCGGTAACATAAGTCAACGCCCCGGCCCGAACCGGTGGCTATGCCCCTTCCTTCAGCACCCGGGACACCAACTCCCGCTGCTCCTCGGTCAGTCGGGGATCGGCCGCGTACACCGTGCGGCCGTCCACCGTGATCTCGTAGCGGAAACCGTCCGGCACCCCGGCCGGCGGCGCGCCCCGGCCGGACGCCAGCACGCGCTCGGCCAGGGCCTGCCACTCGGCGGCGTCCGGCCGGGCCGAGGTGTCCACCTCGGCCCGGCGCTCGATGCCCGCGAATCCGCCCGTGCGCCGTACCTGAATACGCATGGGTGACTGTCTGGTGCGGAACTAGAGCGTCCGCACCCCCGTCTGCTCCCAGGCCTTCTGCACGGCCTGGAGTTCGTCTCCGGCGCCGTACCGGGCCCGGGCCGCCTTCACGGTCAGTGTGGCGAAGTCGGTGAACTGCGCGTCCGGCTTCAGCTCGCCGCCGGTCAGCACGTCGTACCAGACCTGCCCGGCCCGCTCCCAGGCGTGCCCGCCGAGCGCGGAGGCGGCCAGGTAGAAGGCGTGGTTCGGGATGCCGGAGTTGGTGTGCACCCCGCCGTTGTCGCGGCTCGTCCTGACGTAGCCGTCCATCGTCGCGGGCTGCGGGTCCTTGCCCAGGTTCGGGTCGTCGTACGCCGTGCCCGGTGCCTTCATCGAGCGCAGCGCCTCGCCGTGCACGCCCGGCGCGAGCAGGCCCGCGCCGATCAGCCAGTCCGCCTGTTCCGCGGTCTGGCCCAGCGCGTACTGCTTGATCAGCGAGCCGAAGACGTCCGACACGGACTCGTTGAGCGCTCCGGACTGGCCGTAGTACTCCAGGTTCGCCGTGTACTGGGTGACGCCGTGGGTCAGTTCGTGGCCGATCACGTCGATGGGGAGGGTGAAGTCGAGGAACAGTTCGCCGTCGCCGTCGCCGAACACCATCTGCTCGCCGTTCCAGAAGGCGTTGTCGTACTTCTCGCCGTAGTGGACGGTCGCGATCAGCGGCAGTCCGGCGTCGTCGATCGAGTGCCGGTCGTAGACCTTGAGGTACAGCTCGAACGTGGCGCCCAGGCCCGCGTGCGCGCGGTTGACGGTCGCGTCCTTGGAGGGCTGGCCCTGCTCCTCGTGCACCTTCTTGCCGGGCAGGGTCTCGGTGTGGTGGGCGTCGTAGACGGTGCGGTCCGGCGCGTCGGACGGGGTGCCGGCGGGCGCGGCCGTGCTGCGCACCGCGGTGATCCGGCGCCGGGTGCGGTGCAGGGCGTCCTGTTCCAGGGTGCGCTGCGCGGCGTCGGCGATGCCGGGGTCCTCGTGCTGGGCCAGCCGGTCGAGGACGTGCGGCGGCACGATCGGGCAGAAGACGGGCTCAAAGCCCCCGTTGGTCGTCATGCCCGGCACCCTTGCACTGAGTCATGAAAGTGTCACTACCTGCGACCGTGATTGGTGAAATAGGGTGACAATCCGGTGGTGGACTGCTCGCGCTCCGTAGTGTGCGTGATATAGCGCACCATTTGTCCATTTTGTTCTACCGGTTCCGCATACTGATACAGGCCCGCGCACCGAACGCGGCTCGGCTAGGCTGCGGAGCATCATGCGTTTCGGGCTGCTTCTCCTTAGCTGCCGCGGCGAGGGCCTGTAGTCAAAGGCCGACTCCCTCCCCGCGGAGCTTTGGCGTTGCGTCGTCGGCCGTCCTTCCGGACATCCTGAGGAGCCCACGCCATCATGGCCAACCGCCAGCAGCCCAGTTCCATGCCGATCCACAAGTACGGCCGCTACGAGCAGGTCGACATCCCGGACCGCGCCTGGCCGCAGCAGCGCGTCACCGTCGCCCCCCGCTGGCTCTCCACCGATCTGCGCGACGGCAACCAGGCCCTGATCGACCCGATGTCCCCCGAGCGCAAGCGCCGGATGTTCGACCAGCTGGTCGCGATGGGCTACAAGGAGATCGAGGTCGGCTTCCCCGCCTCCGGCCAGACCGACTTCGACTTCGTACGCTCGATCATCGAGGAAGAGGGCGCGATCCCGGACGACGTCACGATCTCCGTGCTGACCCAGGCCCGCGAGGACCTGATCGAGCGGACCGTGGAGTCCCTGAAGGGCGCCCGCCGGGCCACCGTCCACCTGTACAACGCCACCGCCCCGGTCTTCCGCCGGGTCGTCTTCCGCGGCTCCAAGGACGACATCAAGCAGATCGCCGTCGACGGCACCCGCCTGGTGATGGAGTACGCCGAGAAGCTGCTGGGCCCCGAAACCGAGTTCGGCTACCAGTACAGCCCCGAGATCTTCACCGACACCGAGCTGGACTTCGCCCTGGAGGTCTGCGAGGCGGTCATGGACGTCTACCAGCCGGGTCCGGGCCGCGAGATCATCCTCAACCTGCCCGCCACCGTGGAGCGCTCGACCCCCTCCACGCACGCGGACCGCTTCGAGTGGATGCACCGCAACCTCTCCCGCCGCGAGCACGTCTGCCTGTCCGTCCACCCGCACAACGACCGCGGTACGGCCGTGGCGGCCGCCGAGCTGGCGCTGATGGCCGGCGCCGACCGCATCGAGGGCTGTCTGTTCGGGCAGGGCGAGCGCACCGGCAACGTCGACCTGGTCACCCTGGGCATGAACCTGTTCTCGCAGGGCGTCGACCCGCAGATCGACTTCTCCGACATCGACGAGATCCGTCGCACGTGGGAGTACTGCAACCAGATGGAGGTCCACCCGCGCCACCCGTACGTGGGCGACCTGGTCTACACGTCCTTCTCCGGCTCCCACCAGGACGCCATCAAGAAGGGCTTCGACGCCATGGAGGCCGACGCGAAGGCCAAGGGCGTCACCGTCGACGACATCGAGTGGGCGGTCCCGTACCTGCCGATCGACCCCAAGGACGTCGGCCGCTCCTACGAGGCCGTCATCCGCGTCAACTCGCAGTCCGGCAAGGGCGGCATCTCCTACGTCCTGAAGAACGACCACAAGCTGGACCTGCCGCGCCGGATGCAGATCGAGTTCTCGAAGCTCATCCAGGCCAAGACGGACGCCGAGGGCGGCGAGATCACCCCGAAGGACATCTGGGCGGTCTTCCAGGACGAGTACCTGCCGAACCCCGACAACGCATGGGGCCGCATCCAGGTCAGGACCGGCCAGTCGACGACGGACACCGACGGCGTCGACACCCTGACGGTCGAGGCCACCGTGGACGGCCAGGACACCGTCCTGACCGGCTCCGGCAACGGTCCGATCTCGGCCTTCTTCGACGCCCTGCAGTCCGTCGGCGTCGACGTACGCCTGCTGGACTACCAGGAGCACACGATGAGCGAGGGCGCCTCCGCGCAGGCCGCCTCGTACATCGAATGCGCGATCGGCGACAAGGTTCTGTGGGGGATCGGCATCGACGCGAACACGACGCGTGCTTCGCTGAAGGCGGTCGTCTCCGCGGTGAACCGCGCGACCCGCTGACCGCTCTGACCGGCAGTTTCGGGGCCCCGGCCGTTGCATACGACGGCCGGGGCCCCGTCACTTATCGGCCATCGCATCCCCGAGGTCACAGAAAGGTCTCGTCCGGGGTACTGACTCAGCCTCCGTGATGTGGCTAACATCACGCCAGCGCGGCGATGTTGCCGCGTCGTTACGGAGGTGCGACGTGCTGCCAGTACGGGGACGAGACGGCCGTGCCACCAGGGCTGTGCGCATCCTGGGTACCCGCACCGCATGGACACCCGTGGGAGACGGCGAGTTCTTCTGCCCCGGCTGCGGAGGCGACCGCAACTACCAGCGGCTCACCGGGCGCCGCCGCTTCACCCTCCTCGGGGTGCCCGTGCTGCCGCGCGGGGCGACCGGCCCCGTCGTGGAGTGCGCGTCCTGCCGCCACCACTACGGCACCGACGTCCTCGACCACCCCACCACCCGCCGCTTCTCCGCGATGCTCCGCGACGCCGTGCACACCGTCGCCCTCGCCGTCCTGGCCGCGGGCGGCACCGGCTCGCGTGCGGCCCTGGAGACGGCCGCCACCGCGGTCCGCGCCGCCGGCTTCGTGGACTGCACCGAGGACCAGCTGGCCGCCCTGGTCGAGGCCCTCGCCGCAGACACCGGCCGGGTGCTCGGCGGACCGTGCGGCGCGAGTCTCGCCATAGAGCTCCACGAGGCCCTCGACCCGCTCGCCCCCCACCTCGCCCCGCCCGGCCGCGAGGGCCTCTTCCTCCAGGCGGCCCGCATCGCGCTGGCCGACGGCCCCTACACCCCCGCCGAACGCGAGGCCCTGACCACGATCGGCGCGGCCCTGACCATCTGCACCGACGACGTCAACCGCCTGCTGGCCGCGGCCCGCACCCCGTCCTGACATCCGTCCGGCGCGTACGCCGTGCTGACATTCGTCCGGCCCGTACGTGGTGCTGACATCAGTGCGTCCGGCGCGTACGCCGTCCTGGCATTCGTCCGGCCCGCACCCCGTCCTGACATCCGTCCGGCGCGTACGCCGTGCTGACACTTGTCCGTCCGGCGCGTAGCGGTGCTGACACCCCGTGCGTCCGGCGTGGACGTCGTGCTGACGAGGCTCGTGCGTCCGGCCCGTACGCCGTCCCGATACTCCCCGGGGAGTAAGGGCGCCGCCCGGACGCCCGTGGCAGTACCCCCGAACTCGCCCCCGCGCCCGACGAACGCGGCCCGCCGCGGCGGAAGTCTGGAAGCCGTATCCAGACATCCGCTCCGGAGGGAGGCCCGTTTCCATGGGGGCCGCGAGAACACGTGCGACCGGCGGGCGACGAGGCCTGCCCTGGCTGGTCCTGGGCCTGTGGGTGGTCCTGCTGGCCGTGGCGGGGCCGTTCGCCGCCAGACTCACCGAGGTCCAGCACGACCGGGCGACCGACTACCTGCCCGCATCCGCCGACTCCACCCGGGCCGCCAGGCTCCAGGACCGGCTGCCCGGCGGCGAGAGCACCGAGCTGGTCCTCGTCTACCACCGTGCGGGCGGACTCACCGCCGCCGACCGGACGACGGCCGGACGGCAGGTGGCGGCCATCGCCCACCGCCACACCCTGGCCGCCGCCCCGCGGGGCGTCCCGTCCGCCGACGGCACCACCCTGATGTACCCGGTCACCAGCAACGAGCCCGGCACCGACGAGCACAGGCGCAACACCTTCGTCGACGACGTCCGCCGACTCGCCCACGGGAAGGGCGCACTGAGCGTCGACGTGGGCGGACCGGCCGCCCTCGCCACCGACGCCTCCGGCGTCTACGCCTCCCTCGGCGGACCCCTGCTCTACACCACGGTCGCCGTCGTCGCGATCCTGCTGATCCTCATCTACCGCAGCCCGCTGCTGTGGCTGGTCCCGCTCGTCGTCGCCGGCATCGCCGACTTCCTCGCCCGGGCGGCGGCCTACGCCCTCCACGAGGCCTTCGGCACCACCGTCTCCGGCCAGAGCGCGGGCATCATGACGATCCTCGTCTTCGGCGCCGGCACCGACTACGCCCTGCTCCTCGTCTCCCGCTACCGCGAGGAGCTACGGCGCCACGAACGGCCGTACGACGCGATGCGGGCCGCGCTGCACGGCTGCGGGCCCGCCGTCCTCGCCTCCTCCGGCACGGTCGCGGCCGGGCTGCTGTGCCTGCTCGCCGCCGACCTCAACTCCAGCCGGGGCATGGGCCCGCTCGGCACGGTCGGCGTGCTGTGCGCACTGGCCACGATGCTGACCCTGCTCCCCGCCGTCCTGGTCCTCCTGGGCCGCCGGGTGTTCTGGCCGCTCGTCCCCGTCCACGGCAGCACGCCCAGGGAACGCCGGTCGCTGTTCGCGGCGATGGGCTCCTCGGCCGGGCGCCGTCCGCTGACCGTCCTCGCCTGCGGCGCCGCCCTGCTCGGCGCGCTCGCCCTGGGCGTGCTGAACCTGCCCGGGCCCGTCAAGCAGCTGGACACCTTCGTCGACCGGCCGGACTCCGTCTCCGCGATGGACACCCTCGCCCGGGCCTACCCCGAGCGGTCGGCCCAGCCCGTCGAGATCCTGACCCCGGCCGCCCGCGCCGGCACCACGCTGGCGGCGGCCGAGGACACCCCCGGAGTGGCGAGCGCGCGGCGGGGCCGCACCGGCGCGGGCTGGACCGAGATCTCGGTCACCGCGTCCGCCCCGCCCCAGTCCGCCGCCGAGACCGCCACCATCAAGGAACTCCGGCACCGGCTCCACGGCTCCTACGTCGGCGGGCCCAGCGCCCAGCAGCTCGACCTGGAGGACACCAACGCCCGCGACCGGCTGGTCGTCGTACCGATCGTCCTGCTCTCCGTGCTGCTGATCCTGATCGTCCTGCTCCGCTCCCTGGTCGCACCGCTGATCCTGGTGGCCGCCGTGGTCGCCGTGTGGGGCGCGGCGCTCGGCGTCGGCGGGCTGGTGTTCGGACCGCTGTTCGGCTTCCACGGCACCGACCCCGGCCTCGGCCTGCTGTCCTTCGTGTTCCTGGTCGCCCTGGGCGTCGACTACGGCATCTTCCTGATGCACCGGATGCGGGAGGAATCGCTGAGGGGCGTGGAGCCCGCCGAGGCCGCGCTGACCGCCCTGCGGACCACCGGCGGGGTCATCGCCTCCGCCGGGCTCGTGCTCGCCGCCACCTTCGCCGTCCTCACCGACATGGGCCTGGTCCCGCTGGTCGAGCTGGGCTTCGTCATCGCGGTCGGCGTCCTGCTGGACACCTTCCTCGTCCGCACCTATCTGGTGACCAGCGCGAGCGTGGCGCTCGGGCGGCGGGTGTGGTGGCCGGGACCGCTCTCCGCGGCGGCCTCCGCGGAGCGCGAGCGCGTCCCGGAACCCGTGGTCTGACCGCCGGGTGCCCCTGCCCTGGGCCGGGGCACCCGCCTACCGGAAGATGAACCCCGTGCAGGAAACCATCACCGCCGTCCGGCCCCGACGGGCCTTCGTGTCCCTCGACCCGCTGCGGCAGGACGCGTACCTCGCCGCCGGCCTCGCCGCCCTGGCCTCCGCGATCGCGGTGACCGTCGGCAGCGGGCGGCACCCGGACGCGCTCGGCTGGGCCCTGCTGCTCGGCCTGCACGTGCCGCTCGCCTGGCGCCGCAGGGCGCCGCTGACGGTACTGGCGATCGCGATCCCGCTGATCGCGTTCTACCACCAGCAGGACTACAACCACTCCGCGCCGACCGCCGCCTCCATGGTCGTCCTCTACACGGTGGCGGTCACCAGCGGCCCCGTGCGCACGGCGGTCATCGGCTGCGCCGTCGTCGGGCTCATGCTGGTCCTGAAGATCGGCCACGGCATGGCCGGGCTCGCCGTGTCCTTCCAGATCACCGGCTGGATCGTCTCCATGCTCGTGCTCGGCGGCTACATCCGCGTCCACCGGGAGAACGCGGCCGCCGCCCTCGAACGGGCCGAACGCGCCGAACGCACCCGCGAGGAGGAGGCCCGCCGACGGGTCGCCGAGGAACGCCTGCGCATCGCCCGCGACCTGCACGACCTGCTCGCCCACAGCATCACCCTGATCGGCGTGCAGACCTCGGTGGCCGCCCACGTCCTGACCGCCGACCCCGGCCGCCTGGACCGGACCGCCGTCGCCGGGGCCCTGGAGGACATCGCCGAGACCTGCCGCACGGCCCGCGGGGAACTCCGTACGACCCTGGAGGTCCTGCGCGACCCGGGTGCACCGGACGCCCGCGGACCGCTGCCCGGTCTGCACGGCCTGGCCGACCTCGCGCGGACGGCCGCCGGCGCCGACGTGCGGCTCACGGTCGCCGCCGACGAGGTGCCGCCCGCCGTGGGAGCCGCCGCCTACCGCATCGTGCAGGAGGCGCTCACCAACGCGGTACGGCACGGCGGCCGCGACGACCTGACCGTGCACGTCGGTGTCGACGAGGACGCCGGCGTCCTGCGCGTCCGTGTCACCGACGACGGTGTCCTGCGCGTCACCGACGACGGCGCGGGCACGGGGGCCGGCACTCCCGGCTTCGGCCTGCTCGGCATGCGGGAGCGGGCCCGCAGCGTCGGCGGCACGGTCGACGCCGGGCCGCGCAAGGACGCAGAAGGCTTCGAGGTGACGGCCCTTTTGCCGCTGGTTCTGCCGCTGGGAGGAACACGATGAACCCCGTCCGGGTCCTGCTCGCCGACGACCAGACCCTCGTACGGGCCGCGTTCGCGATGCTCGTGGAGTCCGCGCCGGACATGGTGGTCGTCGGACAGGCCGCCACCGGCCGCGAGGCCGTCGACCTGGCCCGCACCGAACGCGCCGACCTGGTGCTGATGGACATCCGCATGCCCGCCCTCGACGGCATCGAGGCCACCCGGCTGATCGCCGCCGACGAGGACCTGGCCGGGGTGAAGGTACTCGTCCTCACCACCTACGACACCGACGAGAACATCGTGGACGCGCTGCGCGCCGGCGCCTCGGGATTCCTGGTCAAGGACACCCGCCCGGCCGACCTCCTCGACGCGATCCGCACGGTCGCCGCCGGCGAGGCACTGCTCTCCCCGGGCCCCACGGCACGCCTGATCGAGCGGTTCCTGCGCAGCCCCTCCGCACCCGCGACGGGCGGACCCGAGTGCCTGTCGGACCGGGAGCGCGAGGTGCTCACACTGGTCGGCCGGGGCCTCAACAACACCGAAATCGCGGAGGCGTTGGGGCTCAGCCCGCTCACCGCGAAGACCCACGTCAGCCGGATCATGGGCAAGCTCGGGGCGCGCGACCGCGCCCAGCTGGTCATCGTGGGCTACGAGTCGGGGCTGGTGGTTCCGGGGAACATATGAGACGTGACCCCGCTGAGCCGCGTCCTCCTCGTCGCCACCGCGTTCCTCACCCCGCTCACCGCCCTGCACCCGGCCCACTCCGCACACGGCTGCACCTCCTCGGTGCCCTACTCGGCAGGGGAGGGCGGCTACGCCAGCTACCGCATCCCCGCGGCCGTCCTCACTCTCCCGCGGGTGCGCCGGCACCCGGGCGGCGCGGAGACCGCCGGCGGCACCGTGCTGGCCTTCGCCGAGGGCCGGCGCGAAGGCGCCGGCGACAGCGGCGACATCGATGTCGTCCTGCGCCGTTCCACCGACGGCGGCTGCACCTGGGGCACCATGACGGTGGTGGCCGCCGGCCACGGCGACACCCGGGGCAACCCGGCACCCGTGGTCGACCCGCGCACCGGCGCGGTCCTCCTGGTGACCTCCTACAACAGCGGGGCCGTGACGGAGGACCAGATCATGCGCGGCCAGGTGACGCCGCTTCAGGGCCGCCGGGTCTTCGTACAGCGCAGCCGGGACGCCGGCCGCCACTTCTCACCCCCGCAGGAGATCACGGCCCAGGTGAAGCGGCCCGGCTGGCGCTGGTACGCGACCGGCCCCGGCCACGCCCTGGCCCTGACCCACGGCAGACACGCCGGCCGCCTCCTGATCCCCGCCGACCACTCCGCCGCCCCTCCCGCCGGCTCCCACGACACCGGCCGGGAGGCCCGCTACTACGGCGCCCACGCCCTCTACAGCGACGACGGCGGCCGCACCTGGCACCTCGGCTTCGTGGACGACACCTACGACGGCACGGCCAACGCCAACGAGACCGGCGCCGCCCAGCTCCCTGACGGCCGCCTCTACATCAGCTCCCGGGACCAGAACGGCAGCAGCCCCGGCAACCGCCTCGACACCTACAGCACCGACGGCGGCCTGACCCTGGAGCGCCCCTTCGCCGTCCAGCACACGCTCGACGACGTCCCGGTGACCCAGGGCAGCGTCCTCCAGCTCCGGGGCCCCGCCGCGCCCCTGCTGTTCTCCGGCCCGTCCGTGCCGACCGCCCGCCGGGGAATGGCCCTGTGGCGCAGCACGGACGGCGGAACGACCTTCACCAAGGCCCTGACGCTGTCCGTCCGCCGGGCCGCCTACTCCGACCTCGTACAGCTGGACCACGACACGGTCGGGATCCTGTACGAGACCGGGGTGGCCGGGGCGTACGAGACGATCGAGTTCCGGCGACTGCGACTGCCCTAGCGTCACTCGTGGACGAGGAAAGCCGACGGCCCTGCCGCTGCCCTCCCGATGATGGAAATTGTCCGGCAGGTGACAGCAATTGCCCTTCCTTTGCTGATTGTTGAGCCGATCTGCGTTGTCTGCGTCAGGCGGTGCATGTGAGCATTGAAGGTCGTTCGCTGAGCGAAATCAGCCGGACGTGACAAGGCGGTTCCATCGAGGGGGGATGGCGCTGTGAGCGGCGCTGAGCCGACGGGGTCGGCGGGGTCGGCGGGGGAGTCGAGAGCGGCGAGGGTGAATCCGCCCAGGTCGGCGCTGGCGGACATAGCCGAGCAGACGATCGTGGGCGCGAGCGAGGCGCCGACGCCAGCGGCTGAGGCGTGGTCCGCACCTTCGGGTCCGACGGCGGACGACGGGCTCGACACGTTCGCCGACGCAATGCGGGCTGCGGAGGCGGACCGGCCGACCGACGTGGCGCCTCGGCCGACGGATCCGGAGGACCGGCGGACGGATCCAGTGGCCGGGCCGACGGATCCAGTGGACCGGCGGACGGATCTGGCCGACCAGCTCCGCTCCCACCGGCGTGGGTTCCGCGCGCGGCTCGGTGAGTTCCGGCGTCGTCGGGTGCTGGTGCCGTACGGGGAGAACGGTGCCGCTCTGACCGTGGAGATGCAGGGGGCGCGGTGGCTGCTCGCGTTCACGGACGAGGCGGCGCTGGTGCGGTATGCGAGGGCGCGGGGTGAGCAGGGCCGGGGCTGGCGGTACCGGGCGGTGTGGGGTGCGGCGGTGCTGGATGCCGGTGTGCCTGCGGTGGCCGGGGCCTGCGGGTTGCCGTGCGGGGTGTTGGTGGATGCCGGTGATGGTGAGCGGGGGCTGGTGCTGCCGCCGGTGGTCGGGATCGTGCCGGAGGCGGTCGCGGTGGACGGGCCTGGCGGCGGCGGTGACGCGGACAGCGGTACCGGAACCGGGACGCGTGCTGTTGGCGTGCTGGACAGGGACTTGGGTGTTGAGACGGGACGATCGACGGGGGAGAGGCGACAGTGACGACTCCGGGCGGGGGCGGTCAGCCGGATCTGCGGGTGCAGGGGCTGAAGTCGATGGCCGAGGGCATCAACAAGGCTTTGAGCGAGATGGATTCGCTGGGCGGGATGAAGGGCTGGGCGGGTGCGGGCCGGGGTTTCACCGGTCTGGAGATGGACGGTATGGACGTCGGTGACGACGCTCTGGGCGCGATGCTGCACACCTTCTGCGAGCGCTGGCAGTGGGGGGTGCGGGATCTGATGCAGGAGGGCAACGCGCTCGCGGAGGGGATGGGGCTGGCGGCCGGCACGTTCCACCAGACGGACGAGTATGTGAAGGGCTCGTTCAAGATCGCCTACAACTCGGCCGTCGGGGACCCCTTCGCCTCCAACGACCAGGTGGAGAAGGAGAGCGTGGACCAGATCAACCACGCCGGGATGACGACGGGTTACGGCAAGCAGGACCGCGACAACCTGGTGAACTCCCTGAAGCAGACCGGCAAGGGCATGCTCACGGACGTGGAGACGAGCGAGATGCCGGGCAGTCCGATCCCGATCACGCCGTCCACCGTGCGGGACGTGACCGGGGCGGGTGGCGGTAGCTGATGTCGCTGACGGGGAAGTTCAACAGTGCCCTGGGGTCGCTCAAGTCGGGTTATGACCACGTCAAGCGGACGACGGGTCATGTCATCGACGAGGGTGCCCATGGGGTGGGCGGCGTGCTCGACTGGGCCGGTGCGCATGGTGTGGCCGACAAGGTCGACGACTGGGGTGACAGTACGGCGTCCAGGCTGGGCGCGCATGTGGACGAGCAGCAGCTGGACGAGACCGAGGATCCGAAGGAGCTCGTCCATGGCAACCCGGCGAAGCTGCGTGAGACGGCGGGGCATCTGCAGCATTTCGCGCAGGCCTTCGGTGCGGTCGCGTCCGGTATGAAGGATCTGGACTCCTCGGACTTCAAGGGCGAGGCGGCCGATGCGTTCCGCAAGAAGTTCGCCTCGCACCAGGTCAAGTGGCACCAGGCGGCCGAAGCGTGCGGTGAGGCAGCTTCGGCGCTGGAGAACTTCGCGCACACGGTGGAGTGGGCGCAGGCCCAGGCGCGGGAGGCGGTGGCGAAGTACCGCGAGGGCAAGGCCGCCTCGAAGACCCATGAGCAGAAGGTGAAGACGTACAACGCCGCGGTCGAGGCGGGCGACAAGGACCCCGGGACCAGGCCCTCGGAGCAGGACCCGGGAGATGAGGCCAGGCATGCGGCCGAGCAGATCCTGGCCGCGGCCCGGCGTCAGCGCACCCATCTCGCCTCGGAGGCCGCCGGCCGCGTCAAGGCCGCCCTGCAGCACGCCCCGCACGAGCCGTCGGCCCTCAACCAGCTCAAGCTCGACGGCGCCGACGTGTGGGATGCGGCCAAGACGGAGGACATGCGTTTCTTCGGCGGTTTCGTGCGCGGACTCGGCGACCTGAACAACCTGGCCCGAAACGCGAACCCGCTCGACCCCTACGCGATCACCCACCCGTATGAGGCCCTGCAGGCCAAGGTGGAACTCCTGGGCGGCGCGGTCCACATGGTCACCCATCCCAGCCAGACCGGCGACCAGCTCTGGAACTCCTTCCTCCAGGACCCCGGCGGGGTCGGCGGCGAAATCCTGCCTCAGTTCCTCATACCGGAGGCGGGAGCCGAGGGAGTCGCTGTCGACGGCACCCGGGTCGCGGAAGACGGTGCGAAGGCGGCCGAGGAGGCGACGGCCGGGGAACGCGGCGCGGCGGAAGGCGCGGGCGGGAAGACGGCCCGCGAGGAGGCGGACGAGAACCCGCAGGATCACTCCCGTCAGGACGACGCCGTCGAGGACTGCGGCGACCCGGTCGACGTCGCCACCGGCAAGATGTTCCTCCCGCAGACCGACGCGACCTTCCCCGGTGTGCTGCCCCTGATCCTCAAGCGGCGGGTGGAGTCCGGCTACCACCAGGGCCGCTGGTTCGGCCCGTCGTGGTCCTCCACCCTCGACCAACGCCTGGAGATCGACGCGCAGGGAGTCGTCTTCATCACGGAGGACGGCCTGCTCCTGGCCTATCCGCACCCGGCACCGGGGCTGCCCACCCTCCCGTCGCACGGCCCGCGCTGGCCCTTGGACCGCGTGGACGGCGGCTACACGGTCACGGACCCGCAGTCCCATCGCACGTGGCACTTCGCCGAGAGGGGCGAGAACCTCGCCGTCCTGGAGCAGATCGACGACCGCAACGGCAACTGGATCACCTTCGAGTACGACGCGGAGGGCACACCACTGGCCGTGGTGACGAGTGCCGGCCAGGGCGTCCGCATCACCACGCACTCGGGCCGCGTCACGGCATACCACCTGACGGCCACCGGCCAGGAGCTGAAACGCTTCGGCTACACAGCGGGCAACCTCACAGAGGTCATCAACTCCTCGGGCCTGCCGCTCCGCTTCACCTACGACGACTCGGGCCGGATCACGTCCTGGACGGACACGAACGACCGCAGCTACACGTACGAGTACGACGGCCAGGACCGCTGCACGGCCCAGACCGGTTCCGCGGGTCACATGGCCACGCGCTTCGTCTACGGGGACCCGGACCCGGAGACGGGCCTGCGGGTGACCACGGCGACCAACGGCGAAGGCCACAGCACGCGCTACCTGGTCAACGAGGCCCGCCAGGTGGTGTCCGTGACCGACCCGCTCGGCGCCGAGAGCGGATACCACCGCGACCGCTACAACCGTCTGCTGTCCCGGACGGACCCGCTGGGCCACACGACGACCTTCGCATACGACGAGACGGGCAACGTCACGAAGGTGGTACGCCCGGACGGCCGCGAGGCGAGGACGGAGTACAGCGAACTCGGTCTGCCGGTGAAGCTGGTGAATCCGGACGGCACGGTGATCCGGCAGGACTTCGACGAGCGGGGCAACCGCACATCGGTGACGGACCCGGCGGGCCGGACGACCCACTTCACGTACACGGCGGCCGGCCACCTGACGTCCGTGACGGATCCGCTGGGCAACACCACCAGGGTCGTCTGCGATCGCGCGGGTCTCCCGGTGGAGGTGACCGACCCGCTGGGCGCGGCGACGCGCTACGACCGGGACGCCCTCGGCCGCGCCATCACGACAACGGACCCGACAGGTGCGGTGACCCGGCTGGAGTGGACCGTGGAGGGGCACCTGTCGGCCCGCACGGCCCCGGACGGCACGACCGAGACGTGGACGTACGACGGCGAGGGCAACTGCACGAGCCACACCGACCCGATCGGCGGCGTCTCCCGGTTCGAGTACACCCACTTCGACCTGCTGACGGCGCGCACGGGCCCGGACGGGGTCCGCTACGAGTTCGACCACGACAGCGAGTTGCGCCTGACGAAGGTCACCAATCCGCAGGGCCTGACGTGGACGTACGAGTACGACGCGGCGGGCCGCCTGGCGACGGAGACGGACTTCGACGACCGCACCCTGACCTACGAGTACGACCTTGCGGGCCGCCTTGTCTCCCGCAGAAACGTTCTTGGCGACATGGTGTCCTTCGAGCGCAACGAACTGGGCCAGGTGACCAGTAAGAACGCGGCAGGCCGGGTCACGACCTACGCGTATGACCTCACGGACCAACTGGCGCAGGCGACAGGCCCCGATGGCACGGCGCTCACCCTGCTGCGAGAGCGTTATGGCCGCCTGCACTCGGAAACGGTCAACGGACGGACCCTGACGTACAAGTACGACGAGCTGGGGCGCCGCACCGAACGCACGACCCCGACCGGGGCCAGGACATCCTGGTCGTACGACGCTGCCGGGCGCCGCACCGGCATGGTGGCCTCGGGACGCGCTATCGACTTCATCTACGACGAGGCAGGCCACGAACTGTTGCGCCATATCGGCGAGACTGTCACGCTGGAGCATGCCTTCGACGCGCTGGGCCGTCTGACGATCCAGTCAGTGGCCGGGGCGGCGGGCCGCTCGGTGCAGCACCGGACATACACCTACCGCGCCGACGGCAGTCTGACAGGCATCGACGATCAGCTCGCCGGCTCCCGCCGCTTCGACCTCGATGCGGCGGGCCGGGTGACGGCGGTCCATGCGGCGGGCTGGACGGAGCGGTACGCCTACGACGAGGCAGGCAACCAGACACAGGCATCGTGGCCGACGGACCATCCGGGCCAGGAGGCGGTGGGGACCCGCGAGTACGCTGGCACACGTATCATGCGCGCCGGCAACGTCCGCTACGAGCACGACGCCCTAGGCCGCATCACTCTCCGCCAGAAGACCCGCTTGTCCCGTAAGCCCGATACCTGGCGCTACGAATGGGACGCCGAAGACCGCCTCGCCTCGGTGACGACACCGGACGGTACCCGGTGGCTCTACACCTATGACCCGCTCGGCCGACGCACCGCCAAACTCCGCCTCGCGACTGACGGGGAGACAGTCGTAGAGCGGGTCGACTTCACCTGGGACGGCACCACCCTCTGCGAACAGACCACGACGTCTGCGGACCTCCCCAACCCGGTCACTCTTACCTGGGACCACCAGGGCCTGCGCCCCTTGGCTCAAACGGAACGCATCACCACGGCAGACGCCCCCCAGAACGAGATCGACTCCCGCTTCTTCGCCATCGTCACCGACTTGGTTGGAACACCCAGCGAACTCATTGATGAGCGAGGCGACATTGCCTGGCGTACCCGCAGCACCCTGTGGGGGACAACGACGTGGGCAGCGAACAGCAACACCTATACGCCTCTACGTTTCCCCGGTCAGTACTTCGACCCTGAAACCGGTCTCCACTACAACTACTTCCGCCACTACGACCCCGAGACCGCCCGGTACCTCAGCCTCGATCCGCTCGGACTCGCGCCCGCGGATAACCCGGCTACCTACATTCGCAACCCGCACGCGTGGACCGACCCACTGGGCCTCGGCCCGTGCCCCATCGGGGGAGAAGAGAACCACGTGCCGCTCAACGCTGCACGCGGAGACGTCGTCTACCCCACCCAAGAGGAAGCTCTGAACGAGGTGCTCCGGCGATACGATGTGACTGACCCTTCTCTCATCGAGAGAACGCCACAATGGGGCAGGAATCCGAATCTTACTGGCCCCAATGGTGAGCCATGGGAAACGATTTCGGCTATCGACTCTAAGGGGAATATCGTAGAAATCGGCCATCACGCGAACGGGCACTACTTCAAAGACAAGGATGAGTGGGCGCTACCTCACTACCACGGCCCTGGAGGTGAACATGTCTACTATGGAAGTATGGATTCTGGCTACGGACTTCAGGGAAGGCCTAGAGATGCAAAGTAATCTTCGGCAAGGCGAAAAAAATAGGACAATCGTTGGTCAACCAGAATTCCGCTCCATGTCGGGCGATCCGTGCAACTTGACAAGCGATACCAGCCTTCCTGGCGTCTCTGCATTCTGGGTCATGTCTGACCCTGCCAGTGAACTAGTGTGCCTCGATGAAACGGTCGGTTCGTTTGAGGGGTATCAACTATTCACATGGTCTACCAGGATTTCGGCGGACGGCCAGCCCCAACTGCCGGAACAGTCGTATGTGTTCCTCAGGAAATTCGCCAGACGTGCGGGCCTCAAGAAATTTCCAAAGATGCCGTTCGTTGAGTCGGCCTATCGACGATTTCCGCGTTTTAATGCCAATCACTATGGGGAGATTGAGCCGCTTCTGCGCAGGAACTCGGGATATGCCCTAGGGATCGCAGCGCCTAACTGTCCATCGTCGAATTGGGTCGGGGCGGCCCAGCTACTGGAGGGGCACTTCTCCCTCTCGTTGGACTTTGAAAACGGCATTGGATTTGAATTTCTGCGCACGCAACTGGTTATGCTATATGTGTTGACGGCGCTTGAAATGGACGTCTTGCCATTGATTCCTCTCAACAGGCATCCGGCCGGAGGGCATGTGATTTTCTGTCGTAGCGGCTCCTACGATAGGGTGGCAGAAAAGCTATCCAAGAGGTGTGCTGTGATCGAAGGGGAGTCGGGCGCGGCGGAGATTGAAAGATTCTTCGATGGTGGTGGCGGATTTTCCTATCTTTGAGTAATTGCAATTAAAAGCGATGTGCACTTGGATCGCGCAATGGTAGCCGTTAAGGCCGTAGGGTTTCCTGCGCTGGCGGATCAACGCCAAGGGCATCATCCGGTTCCGTTGGGGTGCCCCGAGCCTCTCCGGGATTCGCTTGTGCCAGGTGGTGTTGGAAGGGCGGGGCCCGAGATGATGTGCGTCTGGACCTGCCGGACTATCCCGTTCGACCGTGGAAGTGGGCTGGACAAGGTTTCAATACCGTGAAGACCGAGGTTGCCTTCGGCGGACTTCGCTCGATCACTCTTGATGGTTTCGGTACTGATGTGACGGCGGACATCTCCCTCACAGGAGGCGACGGCATTTCCGTCGGCACCGTGGGGACCGGGACTTGTATCCAGGTAGTCTCCGACAGTGCTTGCATTGTAGCCCTGACCGCGTTTGTTGATGGGGCACGCCGAATCCCGAGTGGTGAGGAATTGGACCTTGCGTGACCTCGCCGCAGCGGGTCTGAAATGCCGCGTCGGCTACTGGGACCCTGACAAGCAAGCCGTAGTCATCGAAGACGATGGCGGGGGTACAGTTTTCACACCCAGGGGCGGTAAAGCATGGTTCGACAACGCTCTTGAATAAGGGGGGAAATGGCCAGTGTCACGCCGAGATCTGATGAATTCAGAGCTCTCTTTCAGATCATCCATCAGGGGTTGGAACTTTCTGATGCTCAGCTATTGAATATCGGCACATCATCGGCCGAAGTAGCCTCGCTGGCCACATCGGCAGGGGAGGTGAGAAGGCTGATGTCGGACGTGTCTCAGGTGAGTATCGAGGTCGCTGCGGATCTGGAATCGGCCGACTCGCCCGCGGTCGGCAGGGCGGACGCCACCGGAACTCCAACCATGTGGGTATCTGAAGCGACGGGAAACCTGTGGGGACGCTTGGCGGAATATGTCATCCAAGCATCGAGTCCTCGAGAACTTTTCCTTTGAACCGGCTATGAACCTGTCGATCTGGGTCGGGCTGCGGCGCGGATCGCAGATCTTGACTCCAGAGGAATGGGACCCAATCTCTTTCGGTAGAGGTCTGGATGGCAAGCAACCGTGGCGTGGACATCTTTCGTGACCAACCCTGAAGGTGTCAATCGCATCTATCAGGGAAACCGCCGAGCCTGTCTGGCCCCCTATGGTGATACGGGACGCCTCATGTCGACACGAAGTGAGCAGGCGATGCGCGCTCTCAGTAGGTTTGGAGAGCTCGCCTGGTTTAAGCTGCCTACGGAATACAATCCCGGACGCGACTACCATCAGCTGTCGTATATGGGATGGCGCTACACCTGCCCTCAGGAAGGTGTAGCGCAGCTCATTGAAAATGCAGTTCGGGCACTGCCCACTCAAGTCGAATGGGTACTCGATAGGGCGAGGAGGAACTGGCTTCTGTTGCCGAACCGGATCCTAGTCGAGGCTCACGGTCTCAAGGATCCGAATTTTTCGCACGTCGTTCATGCTATCAATGTTGGGGATCGGGAATTCTGCCTTAAGGCGCTCTCGGATATGGATCTCATCATCCAGCATCTCCAGCAAATCCCTATCCCGAAAAGCTAAGACGGTTGCGGACGGCTTGGGTGCGGCTGGGTTGGGGTGTTCGAAAATGGGGGCCACTCCGAATTCGTCCTCGAGTAACGCGTACTCAATCCACGGTGAACAGCTCCGCCGCGTCCGTCGCGTGTACCGCTCGCTGGGCCCAGACCTCCAGCTGGTCCAGGTCGGTGCAGGCACTCACCCGTTCGCGGACAGCGTCGGTCACCTGAATGCCGCGCCAATCCAGGATGTGGAGGACCATCTCGCGGCGGTCTTGGATCCGTCCCTGTTCCAGGCCCTGTTCCCGCCCCTCCTCGCGCACTTGCTCTGCGAGCGGGTGTCGCCAGAAGTACTGGATCGCTGTCATCAGGTCCCTCCACATCTGCTTCGCCTGGGGGTCGGCCAGGCATGAGTCGACGAACTGCACGAAGACCGCGGCACTGTCGGGGTCGATGGTCCCCAGGGCGGAGGCCAGCGATTCCAGTATGGCGGCGGCCCCCGGGCCACGCCCGTGTGTCATCGCCGAGAGCACCGCAAGGGGGACATCCCGTTCCGCCTGCCGCTCGTCCGCGATCACCGGCACGTTGTCCGGGCCGAGCACGAGGGGCCGAACCGTCAGGGAGTACCAGCCGGGGAAGCCGAGCTGGATGGGCTGGGAGGCCCAGCGGGCCGTGGTGCTGCTCTGGGTGATCACGATCAGCACCGGTTCGCAGCGGTACTTCTCGTAGAGGTAGGAGAGGTAGTACGGCCAGCTGCCCCGCTTGCGGTCGTCCACCTTCCCCTGCGATTCCACCACGAGGAGGTACGTGCCCTCGTCCGTCTCCGCCCTCAGGAGGGTGTCCACGCGGCGTTCGACCGGTTCGATCTCGGTCAGGTCCACGTTCAGCGCGGCGATCTCCCGCGGTTCCGGGAACGGGACGTGCAGCACGCGCTGTAACGCGCGGGTCAGCAGTGCGGGGTCCTTCTGGAAGATGCGGTGCAGCGCCTCGTGCGACGAGCCGACCATCAGCTCTCCTTTCCGTACGACGTGATCAACGAGCTAGGCCGCCGCAAGTTCGCACCACACGTACTTGCCCCGGTCCCCGAACCGCGCCGACGGCTGCCAGCCCCAGTAGTCCGCGCAGGCCACGACCAGGCCCAGTCCCCGGCCCGCCTCTTCCAGTTCCGCCGCCTGCTCCAACGGCCGGGGCGGCTGCGGCGGTCCGGGGTCCGTGTCCCAGGCCCCGATCCACACCACCCCCTCCGGCGTCCGGCGCACCCTCAGGGCCGCCGGCCCCTTCGTGTGCCGTACGGCGTTCGAGATCAGTTCTGCCGCCAGCAGCTCCGCCGTGTCCACCAGCCCGATCAAGCCGTGCAGGGTCAGGATCAGGCGCAGGGTACGGCGACAGACCGTGACCGCTCTGAGGTCGTTCGGGATGTAGAGCGTGTAGTCCCAGGTTTCGGGCATGCGTCAACTCCGTTCAGAAGGAGGGGGGTTCACTCGCGGTGGCATTGCCGCGGCCGTCATGGCAGGACGGAGCGGTGCGCTTCCGTAGCGTGTGTATCGTGTCACTGACGGTAGGGGTCAAATTTGGTCCCGCGCAAGTCGTTGCCGTAATCTCACCTTCGAACGAGTCACTGGTTTCCCGTAGTTGGGGACCTCAGGGGGTAGCCATGCCACGCAGGCAGCAGGCGAGCGCACGTCAGCAGCGCTTGGGCGCCGAGCTGCGGAAACTTCGGGAGGCTGCAGGGCTCAAGGGGCGCGAGGCCGCCGCGCTCCTCGGGACCGACTCCGCCCAGGTGAGTCAGATCGAGGTGGGTCTCGCAGGCGTCAGTGAGGTGCGCATGAGGCGGATTGCGGCCCAGTACGCCTGCACCGATCAGGAGTTGGTCGACGCGCTGGCTGCCATGGCGGTCGCGCGGGCGCACGGTTGGTGGGAGGAGTACCGAGGCCTCCTCCCGACGTCGTTCCTTGATCTTTCGGAGTTGGAGTACTACGCCGCCTACCGGTGGGACGTGGAATTTCTGTACGTTCCCGGGCTCCTCCAGACAGAGGACTACGCACGGGCGCTCTTCTCGTCCCGTGTACCTGAACTGCCCGCAGAGGAGCTGGCGCTGCGAGTCCAGCACCGCATGCGGCGGCGGTCCATCCTCGAGAAGGAGCCGGCAATCCCGTACCAGGCCTTGGTCCACGAGGCTGCGCTCCGCATGATGGTCAGCAGCCGCGCTGCCTCAAGGGCTCAACTTGCCCGCATCCTGGAGCTTTCCGAGGCGGACCACATCACTGTGCGCGTCATCCCGTTCAACCTGGAGCACATCGTCGATGTCGGTGCCGCCATGGTCTACGCGGGTGGCGCCGTCCCGAAGCTGGACACCGTCGTGCGCGATGGACCGCACGGCACAGTCTTCATCGACTCGGAGGCGCAGCTAGGGGTGTTCCGAACACACTTCCGTAGACTGGAAGCAGCGTCACTTGCCCCTGATCGATCGCGTGACTTCATCCACCGCCTGTCGAAGGAACTGTGAGGCACTCATGGCCATCCGCGACCACTGGCGGAAGTCGTCCTACTCCGGCGGCGGCGACGGAAACGCCTGCGTGGAGATAGCCGACCGCCGGACCCACATATCCATCCGCGACTCCAAAACCCCGGCCAGAGCGACCCTCACCTTCCCGGCCGGAGCTTTCACTCACTTCATAGAGAGCCTGAAGGGCACTCACGCCCCGGGGGCGGACATCGCCAGGCCCGCGCGCCCCTGAACCGGGCCGGCCACCCCCTGGAGCAAGCGCGGTGCAACACCGGGCGTACACCTACCGTGCCGACGGCAACCTGATCGGCATCGCCGCCCGCCTGCACAACCTCACCCTGACGGGGTGACGGTGAGACGACCACGTCCCGCGGTATCTCGAACACCGGACGGGACAGCCCTCACCCCGCCTCGACGTGGACCGCCTTCCGGCCTTTCACGGCCCAGGCCCGGGCAGTGAGCGGGATGGAGCCGTCCGGTCTCCTGGGGACGGCTGCGCTGAGCGCGTCGCGCACTTGGTCCCGGTCGGCCGGGGCGAGGGCGGCTGCATAGCTCGGTGCAGGGCCCTGACCTGCCAGGAAGGGCTCCCACAGATCGGCGAAGTCGGCGAAGTCGGTGGGCACCTCAATGGAGGTGGTCGATACGCCGACGAGTCCCGCGTCCTCCCACACCGCACGCAACGGCTCCGGCCGGCACGCGGTGAACCGGCGCCCCTCGTCCAGTGCGGCCGCGGACGGGTCCACCTTGACGGCGGCGTCCCAGAACCGGCGGACAAAGCCTATGCCGTCGGCGTAGTCCCACACGTACGCCGCGATCAGGCCGCCCGGCCGGACCGCCCGGGCCATTTCGGCCACCGCGGCAGCGGGCGCGGGAAAGAAGTTCAGGGCCAGGCCGCTGATGGCCACGTCACACGCTTCAGCGCGTACGGGAAGCGACATCGCGTCTGCCACGACGAAGTGCGTCGAGACGGGAGCCGCGCTCCGGGCTGAGCCCACGAACCCGCCAGACCGGTCGATTCCCACCATCAACCGGGGGTGGCACCGGGCGGTCACCACGGCCGACAGCACACCTGTACCGCATCCCACGTCCATGTACCGCAGTCCATCCGGGCAGTCGAGCCACGCCATGAACTCCTCAGCGACGAGCCGGCTCCACCGGCCCATGTACCGCTCGTACGCAGTCCCGACCGCCCACACGTCAAACCGCCGCTTTTTCATGGCGCCACGATCCCGGCCTCGGTGCCTCACGAGCCGCAGGCACGCGCGCAGGCAGCGCCGACCGGCGCTGCCTGCGCGCGATCAGCCGGTGGCCGGCTCGGCGGCGAAGTCCACCTGTACGGCCGGGATGGACGTGGAGCCTTCAGTCTGCACCGGTCGGAGTCTTCGATCTGTGCAGGTCGGAGCCTTCAGTCTGCACCGGTCGGAGTCTTCGATCTGTGCAGGTCGGAGCCCGCAGTCCGCACCGGCCGGAGCCTTCGATCCGCATCGATCCGCACATCCCGGAGTCCTCGGTCTGCGCAGGTCAGGAGCCCTCGGCCTGCGCAGATCAGAGCCTCTTCCCCGAGTCAGAGGCTCGGGCGGCGGCGGGCGATGAGGGCGGCGACGTCGTCGTCGAGCCTGCCGGCGCTGTAGGCGATCAGGTCGCGGTGGAGATGGTCGAGGAGCTGGTGGGGCGTCTCGCCGCCCCATGAGCGGATGCGCTCGGCCAGGGGGTAGAAGGCGCCGGAGCGGTCGCGGGTCTCGGTGACCCCGTCGGTGTACAGCAGGAGCTGGTCTCCGGGGTGGAAGGGGGCGAGGTCGACGTGGTACCCGTCGCTGACCAGATCGCCCAGGTTGAGCGGCGGCGAGGGGGCGGCGGGCTGCAGCTCCCGGACCTCGCCGCGGTGCAGCAGCAGCGGGGGCGGGTGGCCGCAGGTGACGGTCCGGACGAGCGGTTCGTCGTCCGGGATCTCGACGAGGAGCGCGGTGACGAAACGTTCGGCGGTCTCCGAGCCCGGGACGTCCGGGTACCGGGCGGCGTAGCGGCTCATGCTCGTCTCCAGGCGGCGCGCGAGGTCGGGCAGGTCCACCGCGTCGTGGGCGGTCTCGCGGAATGCGCTGAGCAGCGTCGCGGCCGCCTGCATCGCGAGCAGGCCCTTGCCGCGTACGTCGCCGATGAGCAGCCGTACGCCGTACGGGGTGTGGATCGCCTCGTAGAGGTCGCCGCCGATCCGGGCCTCCGCCGCGGCGGCCAGGTACAGGCTCTCCAGCGTGAGGTGCCCGAGGTGTCGCGGTACCGGACGCAGCACCGCCAGCTGGGCGGTCTCGGCCACCGAGCGGACCTGTACCAGCTGGTCGGCGCGTCGGCTCAGCAGGCGGTTGAGGAAGACGGCGAACGCCGCGATCGCCACGAGGCCGGCCAGCTCGGAGTAGGCGGTCGCGTCCCGCAGCGCATCGAAGTCCACCATCAGGCCGAAGAAGATGCCGCACGCGACCACTCCGGTGAGCACGGTCCGCCACAGGGGCAGCAGCGCGGCGGCGGAGACCATGGCGGTGGCGAGGAAGGCGTCCGGCCTGATGTCGCGGGGTGTGAAGAGGCCCATGAGCAGGCCTATGAGCAGCAGCAGAGGAGGCAGGAGGGGCAGCAACCTGCCCCGCACACCAGCGCCGTGCGGGACTCCGCGTTGCTCAGGAGACCTCGCCACCATGCCGCTCCCCAAGGTCACACGGGTCGAGTGCAGTCCAGGTCCGGAAGCCAGGCCAACGATTCGGCTAATTTTATCGCTTTTCGCCCGAAGTTTCCGGACGTCCCGTGAGCGGTGGTGACGCACAGGCATCACCGGGTACCGGCACCAGGGGCCGGCCGGTCCGAACGAAAGCGCCTACAGCAGCCCCGCCCCCGCCAGGAACTTCCCGACCTTCGCCACCTCGTCCCCCGACAGCGGCACCTGCGGCTCCGCCGTCGCCGGGCAGTCGATGATGCCGCGCAGGTGCAGCGCCGCCTTGAACGCGCCGATCGCCGACGAGCTGCCGCCCATCCGCGCGGAGTCGCCCACGCCGACCATCCCGAACAGCTCGCACAGCCGTTCCTGTTCGCTGCGTGCGCCCTCCCGGTCGGCCGCGCGGGCGGCACGGTAGAGGCGGACGTAGCCGTGCGGGTCGACGTTGGCGAGGCCGGGCACCGCTCCGTCGGCGCCCAGCGCGAGCGCCGAGTCGGCGATCAGTTCGGAGCCGGTCAGGACGCTGAAGCCGGACAGGGCGCGGGCGCCGGTGACGACCTCGCGGAAGGCGGCCAGGTCCCCGCTGGAGTCCTTCAGGCCCGCCAGCACACCGTCCGCGGCGAGACCGAGGACCAGCTCCGGGGGGAGCTTGGTGTGGACGGCGGACGGGATGTCGTAGGCGATCACCGGGACCGGGCTGGCGGCCGCGAGCCGGCGGTAGTGGTGGACGATCTCCGCGGGATGGGTGCGGGCGTAGAAGGGGGCGGTGACGACGACGGCCTGCGCACCCGCCGCGGTGACGGCGCGGACGTGGTCCAGGACGCGCGGGGTGGTCATGTCGATGGCGCCGGCCAGGACGGGCAGCCGGCCGGCCACATGGCCGACGACCGCCTCGACCACCAGCCCGCGCTGCCGGTCCGTCAGGAAGGCCGCCTCGGAGGTGGAGCCGAGCACGAACAGGCCGTGCACCCCGGCATCGACCAGGTGGTCGACCAGCCGGAGCAGTGAGGGCACGTCCACCTCGCGGTCCGGTGTCAGGGGCGTGCAGACGGGCGGGACGACACCGGTGAGAGGGGCGGGAGGGGTCATTCGGTGCTCCGGGGCAGGCTCTGGCGGGCCAGGTCGCGGGTCGACTGGTCCTCCTGCACAGGATGGTGGCAGCGGTAGCGGTGTCCGGGCCGCGACGCGGCCGAGAAGTCCGGCATCGAATCCGCACAGACCTCGTCGGCCTTCCAGCAGCGGGTACGGAAGGGGCAGCCGCTCGGCGGCCGGGTCGCCGAGGGCACGGGTCCGGTCAGCGGGATCGGGTCGATGGGATCCAGCAGGCCGGGCGTGGCCGAGAACAGGGCGCGGGTGTACGGGTGCCGGGCCTGGTCGGTGACCCGGCCGGCCGGGGTCTCCTCGACGATCCGGCCCAGGTACATGGTGATCACCCGGTCGCTCATCCGCCGCACCGTCTGGATGTCATGGGAGACGAACACCAGGGCGAGGCCGAGGCGCTCCTTCAGGTCCAGGAGAAGGTTGAGGATCTGGGCGCGGACCGAGACGTCCAGGGCGCTGGTCGGCTCGTCGGCCACCACCAGGCCGGGGTCCAGGGCGAGTGCGCGGGCGATGGCGACGCGCTGGCGCTGCCCGCCGGAGAGCTGACCGGGCAGCGCGTCGGCCAGGGCCCGGGGGAGACCCACCAGGGCCATCAGCTCCTTCACCCGGTCGTCGCGTCCGGTCCGCGTTCCGCGCCCGTGGACGTCCAGCGGGTCGCGCAGGATACGGCGTACCGTCAGCCTGCGGTTCAGGGCGGTCGAGGGGTCCTGGAAGATCATGCCGGTGCCCGCGCCGACCGTGGCCCGGCGCTCGGCCGGGGGCATCGACCACAGGTCACGGCCCCGGAACGACACCGTTCCGGAGGTCGGCCGCTGGATGCCCACCAGCACCCGCGCCAGCGTCGACTTCCCGCACCCCGACTCGCCGACCACGCCGACCGTCTCACCCGGCGCGACGGTGAGACCGGCACCGGTGAGGGCGTACACCCGGTCGCGGGTGAACACACCGCCGCCGCGGGCCTTGTGGACGACATGGGCGTCCCGCACCTCGACGACGGCGGTCCCGGTACGGTCCTCCACGGCAGCGGTCACTGCACGGCCTCGCTCTCCGCCGACGTCGGTTCCACCGCGGGGTGGTGGCAGGCGGTCGTGTGCGCGGCCCGGCCGGTGAGGACCGGCGCGGTGGTGTGGCACACCGCGGTGGCCAGCGGGCAGCGGTCGGCGAACCGGCAGCCCGCGGGGAAGTCGGCGGGGGACGGTACGACCCCCTTGATCTGCGTCATCCGTTCGTCGGCCGACTCCAGCGAGAGCACGCTGCCGAGCAGCCCGCGGGTGTAGTGGTGGGCCGGCGCCTCCACCAGGTCGGCCGTCACGCCCGTCTCCACGATCTGCCCGCCGTACATCACCACCACCCGGTCGGTGACGTCGGCGATCAGCGCCAGGTCGTGCGAGACCAGGATCAGCGCGAAGCCCAGTTCCTCGCGCAGCCGCAGCAGCAGCTCCATCACCTGGGCCTGCACGGTGACGTCCAGGGCGGTCGTCGGTTCGTCGGCCACGATCAGGGCGGGGTCGCGGGAGAGGGCCATGGCGATCAGCACGCGCTGGCGCTGGCCGCCGGAGAGTTCGTGCGGGTAGCTGCGCAGGGTGCGGTCGGGGTCCAGGCCGACCAGCGTCAGCAGTTCGTGCGGGGTGCGCTGGCCGCCGCGCCGGACCAGCTGCTTGAGCTGGGCGCGGATGGTCATCGCCGGGTTCAGCGAGGACAGGGCGTCCTGGTAGACCATCGCCATCTCGTGGCCGAGCAGCCGGCGCCGTACCCGCATCGGCTCGGCGAGCAGGTCCCGCTGGTGGAAGCGGATCTGGCCGCGCACCCGGGCGCCCCGGGGCTGAAGCCCCATGACGGTGAGCGCGGTCAGCGACTTGCCGCAGCCCGACTCGCCCACCAGGCCCAGCACCTCGCCCGGGTGCACCTCGAAGCTCACGCCGTCGACGATGTCCACGCCCCGATGGCGTCCGGGGAAGCCGATGGCGAGGTTCTCCACCGCGAGCACCGGCTGTCCGCCGGGCGCGGGGCGCGGACGGGCCCGGCCGCGCAGCCGGGCGGCGGCCTCGGCCAGGCCGGGCAGCGGGAGCACCTCGCCGGTGCCGGGCCGCGGTGTCTCCAGGTGGTCCTCGGGGACCTCCACCTCGCGGGCGGCCGGGGCGGCCCAGGCGTCCGAGACGCCCTCGGAGAGGATGTTCAGGGACAGGACGGTCAGCAGCATCAGCAGCCCGGGGAAGACGGTCGCCCACCAGCCGCCGGTCAGCACCATGTTCTTCCCGTCGGCGATGACACTGCCCCAGGAGGGGTCCGGGGGCCGTACGCCCGCGCCGATGAAGGACAGCGACGCCTCGAAGACGATGGCCTCGGCGACCTGGACCGTGCAGAACACCAGCACCGGGGCGGCACAGTTGACGGCCACGTGCCGCAGCACGATGTGCGGGGTGCGGGCGCCGATCACCCGTTCCGCGGTGACGTAGTCCTCCCCGTACTGGTCGAGGACGTTGGCGCGCACCACGCGTGCGACCGGCGGGGTGAACAGGAAGGCGATCGCGCAGATCAGTACGGTGATCCCGCCGCCGAAGACGGCGACCAGCACGGCCGCGAGCGCGATGCCCGGGAACGCCATCACCACGTCCAGGCAGCGCATCAGCGTCTCGTCGACCCCTTTGCGCGAGGTGGCGGCGAGCGCCCCGACGACCGCGCCCACGACCAGCGCCAGCGCGGTCGCGCCGAGACCGATCGCCAGCGACCAGCGGGCTCCGTACATCAGCCGGCTGAGGATGTCCCGGCCGAGGCTGTCCTGGCCCATCCAGTGCGCGGCCGACGGGTGTCCGGTGCCGTCGACCGGGTCCTGCTGGTCGAGCGGGTCGTGCGGGGCGAGCACCGGAGCGAGGGCGGCGACCAGGACGACCAGGGCCACGAAGCAGACGGCGGCCTTCGACAGCAGCGGCAGCCGGTGCCAGCCGCGCAGCCGGACGCCGGGCCGGGAGAGCCGCTCGGTGAGCTCCGCGCGCGTGACCATCAGGCCGCCCTCAGACGTGGGTTGACGAGCAGGTAGAGGATGTCGATGACGAGGTTGACGACGACGAACCCGGTGGCCGTGGTGAGGACCACCCCCTGCACCACCGCCGGATCACCGTTCTGCACGGCGTCGATCATCAGCTTGCCCATGCCGGGCAGCGAGAAGATCGTCTCGATGACGACCGCGCCGCCGAGGAGGTAGCCCACCCGCAGGCCGAGCACGGTCAGCGGGTTGACGAGCGCGTTGCGCAGTACGTTCCGGCCGACCACGACCCGGGGCGGCAGCCCGCTGCCGATCGCGGTGCGCACATAGTCCTTGTCCAGCTCCTCCACCACCGACGTGCGCACGATCCGGGTCAGCTGGGCGGCCACCGGCAGGGACAGCGCGAACGCGGGCAGCGCCATGGTCCTGAGCCAGCCGGTGAAGGAGTCGGCCGGGTTGATGTAGCCGCCGGTCGGGAACCAGCCCTGGTCCACCGCCAGGTACTGGATCATCAGCAGCGCCAGCCAGAATCCGGGCGCGGCGACCCCGATCAGGGAGACGATCCTGATGATCTGGTCCGGCAGCCGGTCCCGGTGGACGGCCGCGGTGACGCCTCCGGCCAGCGCCAGCACCACCGCGATGCCGAGGCCGAGGAAGGTCAGCTGCAGGGTGAGCGGCAGCGCGGTGGTCACCTGGTCGACGACCGGCGCCCGGGTCAGGGCACTGGTGCCCAGGTCGCCGTGGAGCACATCGCCCACGAAGTGGACGTAGCGCACCGGGAACGGGTCGAGCAGGCCGTTGCGCTCCCGGAAGTCGTGCAGTTGCTGCGGGGTCGGGTTCGCGCCCTGGAAGAACGCGGACGCGGGGTCGACGTCGGAGAACCGCATCACCAGGAACACGAACAGCACGATCCCGAGCAGCAGCGGCACGAGCAGGGCGATGCGGCGGAGCAGGATCCGTACGACGGCCGTCATACCGCTAGGTCCACGCGGCCTGGAGGAGGTTGATGCCCGGGTAGGGCTGCGGCCTTATCCCGCTGAGCTTGCGCGGGTCCCAGGCCGTCATCAGCTCGTTGTGGACGACCGGGTAGAGCACGGCCTGCTCGGCGACGACGTCGATGTAGTCCTGGATCATCGTCTTCTTCTTCTGCGGGTCCGGTTCCCGGGTCGCCCGGTCCATGTCCCGGAAGAGCTGCTTGGCGACCGCGGTGCCGGCCCAGCGGGTGTAGCCCATCCACAGGTTGTCGGGCCCGTAGTTGTAATGCATGATCAGGTCGGCGTCGAGCCCGAACTGGTTGGGGTTGGACGCCGCGGCCACCACTTGGTAGTCCTGCTTCTGGTCCATCTTGGTGAACACGGCCGTGGTCTCCTGCGGGGCCAGGGTCGTCTCCACGCCGATCGCGTCCCAGGAGGCCTTGATGGTCGGCAGGCAGTCCACGATCCAGCTGACGTTCACGGCGAGGATCTCGACCTTCAGCCCCTTGACCCCCGCGGCCTTCAGCAGGGCCCTCGCCTTCGCGGGGTCGTGGTCGTAGACCGTCCTGGCCCGCCGGTAGCTGGGGTTGCCCTCGTTGAGGAACGAGGACGCCGGCCTGCCGTGTCCCTTCAGCGCGACCTGCACCATCTTCTCGGTGTCGATGGCGTAGTGCAGCGCCTGCCGCACGCGTACGTCGTCGAAGGGCTTGTGCCGGGTGTTGAACATCAGGAACAGGTTGTTCATCCCGGCCCCGCCCGCGACCTTCAGGCCGCCCTGTTCCAGGCGGGCGATGTTGGCGTAGGGGATGTTGTCGGCGATCTGCGCACCCGCACCGGTCCCGGAGATCTTCGCCACGCGGGGTGCCGCGTCCACGATCGTCAGCCAGTTCATCCGTTTGAACGCGGGCTTGCGCGGCCCGTTGTAGCCGGCGAACGCCTCGAAGGTGGTGTTCGACTTCGGGTGGTGCGCGGCCTGCCGGTACGGCCCCGAACCCACCGCCAGACCCTTGATCGCGTCGTCCCAGGCGCCCGGCCGGGAGAACACGTGCTTCGGCATGACCTTGGCCAGCGTGAGCCGGGCGAGTCCGTCCGGGAAGGGGAACTTCAGGACCAGCTCGACGGTCCGCGCGTCGACCTTGCGGGCCTCCTTCAGCCAGCTCGCGAAGAAGCCCTTGGCAAGGGTCTGGGTCTTCGGGTCGAGGATCCGGTCGAAGACGAAGACCACGTCGTCGGCGGTGACGGGTTTGCCGTCGTGGAAGGTCGCACCGGAGCGCAGGGTGAACCGCCAGACCGTGGCGTTCTGGTCCTTCGGCACCTCGGTGGCCAGCGCCGGGTAGGGCAGCCGCGAGATCGGGTCCGTGTCGAGCAGTCCCTCGTAGATGTGGTTGTTGGCGGCCATGGCGAACGCGGACGCCGTCTGCGTCGGATCCCAGCTGCCGTCGTTTCCGTACCCGATCACCGCGGTCAGCGTGCGGTCCTTGCCGCTGCCCCCGCCGCCGGTGTCGTTCGTGGACTCCGGACCGGCGGAGCAGCCCGCCAGCGCCGGCGGAAGGACGGCGGCCACGCCCAGCGCCCCCGTGTACGTCAGGAACGAGCGGCGGCGCGGTGCCGGCACGTCGTGGGTCACGTCGTCGCGCACGGATCCTCCAGCGAGGTCGGGGAGGGGAGGGGGGAGGTACGACGTCCTACGTCCGGTCGCTCAGCGCGACCATAGGAGGGCCCGTGGGGGCGGTCAAGAGATCACACACGAATGGCGTAGCCGCCACAGGTCGCACCAATGGCGGGACGAAATGGCAGTGCGCGGGCATGAGTTGGCGCAGCTCTGCGACCGGACGTGCGGGCAGAGTCCGCGCCGAGTTTAGGCACGCTGGGCCACCAGTGGCATGCGAAGCGTGAAATTGCCGGGGGCAGGGGAGCCACCGGAGGTGGACGCGATGAAACTCCCGGTCGGCTCCTGTGCCGTCGACACCCGTACCGGACGCCTCGGCATCGTCATGGGGTACGAAGGGCCGTATGTGCAGCTGCGGCCCTTCGGCGGCGGGCGCGAATGGGACGCCAGGCCGGAGGCCGTCCGCCGGGCCACTCCTGCCGAGAAGCTGAGCGCGGCGACGGCCCACGCCAACGCGCGCAGCCGGGGTGAGGTGCCTTGAAGAGGGGTCCGCGGCCCCGATGGCCCCGGGGTGCGGCACGGGCGGGCAGAATGGAACCATGAGTCTGTTCCGTGACGACGGCGTCGTGCTGCGCACCCGGAGGCCGGGCGAAGCGGACCGGATCATGCTGTGCCTGTCCGGGGGGCGACCTCCGGGCCCCCGGCCGACCGGAAGCGAGGGCCGGCTGTGAGTCTGTTCCGGGACGACGGTGTCGTCCTGCGCACCCAGAAGCTCGGCGAAGCGGACCGGATCATGCCGTGTCTTTCCGGGGGGCGACCTCCGGGCCCCCGGCCGACCGGAAGCGAGGGCCGGCTGTGAGTCTGTTCCGGGACGACGGTGTCGTCCTGCGCACCCAGAAGCTCGGCGAAGCGGACCGGATCATCACGCTGCTCACCCGAGGGCACGGCCGGGTGCGGGCCGTGGCGCGCGGGGTGCGGCGGACCAAATCGAAGTTCGGGGCCCGGCTGGAGCCCTTCTCCCACGTCGACGTGCAGTTCTTCGCGCGGGGCAGTGAGCTGATCGGGCGCGGGCTGCCGCTGTGCACACAGAGCGAGACCATCGCGCCCTACGGTGGCGGGATCGTGGCCGACTACGCCCGGTACACCGCCGGAACCGCCATGCTGGAGACCGCCGAGCGGTTCACCGACCACGAGGGCGAGCCTGCCGTACAGCAGTACCTGCTGCTGGTCGGCGCCCTGCGCACCCTCGCCCGCGGCGAGCACGCCCCGCACCTCGTCCTGGACGCCTTCCTGCTGCGCTCACTCGCCGTCAACGGCTACGCGCCCAGTTTCGGCGACTGCGCCAGGTGCGGGATGCCCGGACCCAACCGTTTCTTCTCGGTCGCCTCCGGCGGCTCCGTCTGCGTCGACTGCCGGGTGCCGGGCAGCGTCGTACCCTCCCCGCAGACCCTGGTACTGCTGGGCGCGCTGCTTACGGGAGACTGGGAGACGGCGGACGCGTGCGAGGCGCGGTACGTCCGGGAGGGCAGCGGGCTCGTGTCCGCCTACCTGCACTGGCATCTGGAGCGCGGACTGCGTTCCCTCCGGTACGTGGAAAAGTGAGCAAGGGAGACGAGAAGCACATGGTCGTTCGCGGGATCCTGGGGCGCCAGCGGCGCGAGTACAAGGCGCCGGAGCCGCACCCGTCCGGTGCCCGTTCGCCCAAGCTCCCCGGCGAGCTGGTTCCGAACCACGTGGCGATCGTCATGGACGGCAACGGCCGCTGGGCCAAGGAGCGCGGGCTGCCGCGCACGGAGGGCCACAAGGTCGGCGCCGAGCGCGTGCTCGACGTGCTCCAGGGCTCCATCGAGATCGGCGTCCGCAACATCTCCCTGTACGCCTTCTCCACCGAGAACTGGAAGCGCTCGCCCGACGAGGTCCGCTTCCTGATGAACTTCAACCGCGACTTCATCCGCAAGACCCGCGACCAGCTCGACGCCCTCGGCATCCGGGTGCGCTGGGTGGGCCGCATGCCCAAGCTGTGGAAGTCGGTCGCCAAGGAGCTCCAGGTCGCCCAGGAGCAGACCAAGGGCAACGACCTGCTCACCCTCTACTTCTGCATGAACTACGGCGGCCGGGCCGAGATCGCCGACGCCGCCCAGGCGCTGGCCGAGGACGTGAAGGCGGGTCGCCTCGACCCGTCGAAGGTCAACGAGAAGACCCTCGCGAAGTACCTGTACTACCCGGACATGCCGGACGTCGACCTGTTCCTGCGCCCCAGCGGCGAGCAGCGCACCTCCAACTACCTGCTCTGGCAGAGCGCGTACGCCGAGATGGTCTTCCAGGACGTGCTCTGGCCCGACTTCGACCGCCGTGACCTGTGGCGGGCGTGCATCGAGTTCGCCTCCCGCGACCGGCGCTTCGGCGGGGCGATCCCGAACGAGGAACTCCTCACCATGGAGGCCGACATCAGGGGCGAGTCCACCTCGTAGCAACCGGTGGTTCACGCGGGCCGCCGAGGATGCGGGACTCATGAGACGTCTTCCACCGGTCCTCGCCCTCGGCGCCCTGCTGCTCACCGCGCTGCCGGCGCACGCCGCCGACGGTCCCGCGCACCGGGACTCCTACGGCACCAAGGCGCCCTACGCGCCCGAGCAGAGCCCCCGCACCTACCAGCGGCCCCCCGCCGGCTACACCCCCGTCTTCACGGAGAACGTCTCCCGGCACGGCTCCCGCTCCGCCACCGACGGCGAGGACGGCGACCTGATCCTCGCCCTGTGGGACAAGGCACAGGCCGAGGGTCAACTCACCCGCAGGGGGCAGGAGTTCGGGCCGACGGTCCGCGCCCTGCAGGCCGCCATGGCGCAGGTCGGGTACGGCAACCTCAGCGGCCGCGGCAGGCAGGAGCTGAAGGACACGGCCGTGCGCCTGGAACAGCGGTTGCCGTCGCTGTTCGGGAGGATCGCCGCGGACAGCGAGAAGATCGACGTGGTCAGCTCCGGGCAGGGCCGGGCCGTCGACAGCGGCACCGAGTTCACGGGCGCCCTCGCCGACGCCGATCCGGCGCTGAAGCCGCTGATCGGCCCGGCCCGCACCGACAAGGACCTGCTGTACTTCCACAAGGCGGCGGGCGGCGCGGCCTACCGCGACTACATCGCCAACGACCAGCGTCTCGCGAGCACGCTGAAGTCGATCACGGACCAGCCCCGGACGCACCGGGCCGCCCGCAGCGTGCTGCGCAAGCTCTTCAAGGACGCCTTCGTCGACCGCATCGCCGACCAGGTCCCCGCCGCCCAGGCCGTCTACAACCTGTACGCCATCGCCCCCGCCATGAGCGAGGAGAGCCCCGGGGGCGGGGGCTGGGGCATGGAGCGGTACATCTCCCGTTCCGACGCCGCCTGGTTCGGGTACCTGAGCGACGTCGAGGACTTCTACGAGAAGGGTCCCGGCTTCGCCGACAGCGACATCACCTACAAGATGGCGGGCGTCCTGCTCGACGACTTCTTCAAGCAGGCCGAGGCGAAGCGCGACGGCACCAGTGACCTCGGCGCCGAACTGCGCTTCACCCACGCCGAGGAGATCATTCCGCTGGCGGCGCTGATGGGACTGCCGGGCAGCACCGAACCGGCCACCGCGCAGCAGCCGTACACCTACGCCGACAACCCCTGGCGCGGCGCGGACGTGGCCCCGCTCGGCTCCAACATCCAGTGGGACGTCTACGAGAAGAACGGCCGCTACCTGGTCCGGATGCTCTACAACGAGAAGGAGACGGCCTTCAGGGCCGGCTGCCACCCGATCGCCAAGGGCAGCAAGTTCTACGACCTCGACGAGCTGGAGCGCTGCTTCGGGCGTGGCTGAAAGCTGCCGGTACGATCTCGCCTCATGGTCATGGACATGGGGCGGGACGCCGAACAGGGCGCGGTCGAGCTGGCGTACGAGCCGGTCGCGGGGGATTACGCAGGGGCACTGCGGGAACGCAAGCGGTTCAACCGGGCGGGGCGGGTCCAGAAGGCGGCCCTCGTCCTGCTGGCCCTCGCCTGGGCGCTGAGCCTCGGGATCGCGGTGTCCGGAGGAGACGTCGACTGGTTCATGCTGGTCTACATGCCTCTGGTCGGGGCACTGCTGTTCTGCCTGCCCCGCTTGCAGGCCCGCCAGCTCATGAAGGTCGCCGCCCGCAACGGGGTGTACCGCGTGACCGTCACGGACGCCGGGCTGACGATGGCCACCGACAACAGCACGGCGTCGGTCAACTGGACCGCCCAGCCCCGCTTCCGCGAGACCAAGGACGCCTTCCTCACCTTCAGCGACGACAAGAACGCCACCTGCTTCACCGTGCTGCCCAAGCGCGGCCTGCGGAACCCCGCCGACGCGGACCGGCTGCGGGAGGTCCTCCAGCGCAACCTGACCCGGGCCTGAGCGTCAGTTCCCGGCGGTGGCGCACTCCGCGCACGTACCGAAGATCTCCACGGTGTGCGCCACGTTGACGAAGCCGTGCTCCGCGGCGATGGCCTCGGCCCACTTCTCCACCGCCGGACCCTCGACCTCCACCGCCTTGCCGCAGCTGCGGCAGACCAGGTGGTGGTGGTGTTCGCCGGTGGAGCAGCGGCGGTAGACGGACTCGCCCTCGGAGGTGCGCAGGACGTCGACCTCGCCGGCGTCGGCGAGGGACTGGAGGGTGCGGTAGACCGTGGTCAGGCCGACCGAGTCGCCCTTGTGCTTGAGCATGTCGTGCAGTTCCTGCGCGCTGCGGAACTCGTCGACCTCGTCCAGGGCCGCCGCCACGGCGGCACGCTGCCGGGTGGCGCGGCCCTTCACGGGCGGTCCAGCGGTCGTCACGGGTTGACTCCTCACGTCTCGCGTCTGCCCGGGCCATTGTGCCAGTCCGGCCCGTGCGCGGTCAGACGCCGATCTCGTCCGCGGCTTCCCGCGTGGCCGGGATCGAGCACTCCGCCGGGTCGCCCGCGGGCTGTGCCGCGGCCGCCGCGCGGGCGCGTCGGCGGGCCAGCGGAGTCGCCAGGACGGTGAGGACGACGAACGCGCCGATGGTCAGCAGGACGATCGTCGCGCCCGGCGGAACGTCCTGGTAGAACGAGGTGACCGTGCCGCCGATCGACACGGTCACACCGATCGCGACGGCGATCGCGAAGGTCGCGGCGAAGCTGCGGGTGAGCTGCTGCGCGGCGGCGACGGGCACGACCATGAGCGCGGAGATCAGGATCAGACCGACCACCCGCATGGCGACGGTCACCGTGACCGCCGCGGTGACCGCGACGAGCAGGTTCAGGGCGCGCACGGGCAGTCCGAGGACCCTGGCGAACTCCTCGTCCTGACTGACCGCGAACAGCTGGCGGCGCAGGCCCAGGGTGACGGCGACCACGAAGGCCGACAGGATCATGATGGCGGTGACGTCCGACGGGGCCACCGTCGACAGCGAGCCGAACAGGTACGACATGAGGTTCGCGTTGGAGCCGCCCGGCGCGATGTTGACGAACATCACGCCGCCGGCCATACCGCCGTAGAAGAGCATCGCGAGGGCGATGTCGCCGCGCGTCCTGCCGTACCAGCGGATCAGTTCCATCAGCACCGAGCCGAGCGCGGAGACGGCCGTGGCCATCCACACCGGCGAGGCGTGCAGCAGGAAGCCCAGGCCGACGCCGGTCATCGCCACGTGCCCGATGCCGTCGCCCATCAGGGGCTGGCGGCGCTGGACCAGGTAGATCCCGATCGCGGGCGCGGTGATGCCGACCAGGACGGCCGCGATGAGCGCCCGCTGCATGAAGGCGTAGTTCAGGAGGTCCATCAGCTCAGCAGTCCCGTGCGGATCGGTTCGGCGCCCGCGGGTGCGTGCGGGTGTACGTGGTCATGGCCGGGCAGCGCATGCTGGCCGACCGCCTGCGGGGGCGGGCCGTCGTGCACCACACAGCCGTCGCGCAGTACGACCGCGCGATCGATCAGCGGCTCCAGCGGGCCCAGTTCGTGGAGCACGAGCAGGACCGTCGTACCGGCCGCGACCTGCTCGCGGAGAGTGCGGGCGAGCACCTCCTGGCTGGCCAGGTCGACGCCCGCCATCGGCTCGTCCATGATCAGCAGCTCGGGTTCGGCGACCAGGGCGCGGGCGATCAGCACCCGCTGGTGCTGGCCGCCGGAGAGCGCGGTCACCGAGTCCTTGGCCCGGTCCGCCATGCCGACCAGCTCCAGGGCGTGCCGGACGGCCTCGCGGTCCGCCCTGCGGAAGAGGCCGAAGCGGGTGCGGGCCAGGCGGCCCGAGGAGACCAGCTCGGTCACGGTGGTGGGGACCCCGCCCGCGGCCGAGGTGCGCTGGGGTACGTATCCCACGCGCGCCCAGTCCCTGAAGGCGCGGCGCGGGGTGCCGAACAGCTCGATCGTGCCGCCGTTCACCGGTACCTGGCCGATGATGCTGCGCACGGCCGTCGACTTGCCGGAACCGTTCGCGCCGAGCAGCGCGACGACCTCGCCGCCGCGCACGGTGAGGTCGATGCCGCGCAGGACCGGGCGCGAGCCGAGTTCCGCGCTCACCGCGCGCATGGCTATGACGGGCTCGCCCATGGTGTCGTCCTCCGTGCCGGTCACTTGGCCCCCAGTGCCTGCTGGAGCGCCTTGAGATTGGCCTCCTGGACCGAGAAGTAGTCCTTGCCCCGGGACTTCGGCGTGATGCCCTCGAGCGGGTCGAGGACGTCCGTCTTCAGACCCGAGTCGCCCGCGATCGTCTTCGCGGTCTTGTCGCTGACCAGCGTCTCGTAGAAGACGGTGGTGACGCCGTCGGCCTTGGCCAGGTTCTCCAGGTCCTTCACGCGCGCGGCGCTGGGCTCGGACTCGGGGTCGAGGCCGTTGATCGCCTCCTCGGTGAGGCCGTAGCGCTCGGCGAGGTAGCCGAAGGCGGCGTGCGTGGTGATGAAGACCTTGGTCCTGGTGTCCGCGAGGCCGTCCTTGAACTGCGTGTTCAGGCCGTCCAGCTTCTTCACCAGGGCCGCGGTGTTCTTCCGGTAGTCGGCCGCGTGGTCCGGGTCGGCCTTCTCGAAGGCCTTGCCGACGCCCTCGGCGACCTGGGCGTAGCGCACCGGGTCGAGCCAGATGTGCGGGTCCTTGCCGCCGGGCTCCTCGCCCTGGTGCTCGTCGTGCGCGGCCGCGTGGCCGCCGACCTCGTTGCCGTGCTCCTCCAGCGTGGTCAGGGAGGCCGCGTCGATCTTCGTCCTGACCGGGGACTGGGCCACCGCGTCGTCGACGGAGGGCTGGAGGTGCTTCAGGTACAGGACCGCGTCGGAGTTCTGCAGCCCGGCGATCTGCTGCGGGCTGATCTCCAGGTCGTGCGGCTCCTGGCCGGGGGAGGTGAGCGTGGTGACGTGGACGTGGCTGCCGCCGATCTGCTCGGCGAGGTAGGCCAGCGGATAGAACGATGCGACGACGTCGAACTTGCTGGTGTTGGCCGCCGCGGCGGAGTCACTGGAACAGGCGGTGAGGGAGCCGAGCCCGAGGGCGGTGACCGCGGTGGCAGCGGCCACGGGTATGAGGCGTCGTCGTACGTTCATGACAGTCATTTTCAACAAAAATGGAAACCGTTGTCAACAAGGCTGGTGAGAGCCGCGGAACAGGGGGGCCGATTTGGTCGTGGGGGAGCCTGCGCCGGTAACCTGAATCATTCGCTGGAAGCATCTCGCTTCAACGCCCGTCGACGTAATGAAGAGAGCACCGTGGCCGCCGACAAGATCGACACCATCGTCAGCCTGAGCAAGCGCCGTGGCTTCGTTTTCCCCTGCAGTGAGATCTACGGCGGTCAGCGCGCCGCCTGGGACTACGGACCGCTGGGTGTCGAGCTCAAGGAGAACATCAAGCGTCAGTGGTGGCGCTACATGGTGACGTCGCGCGAGGACGTCGTCGGTATCGACTCGTCCGTCATCCTGGCCTCCGAGGTCTGGGTCGCCTCCGGTCACGTCGCCACCTTCACGGACCCGCTGACCGAGTGCACCGCGTGTCACAAGCGGTTCCGTGCCGACCACCTGGAAGAGGCCTACGAGGAGAAGAAGGGCCGCGCCCCGGAGAACGGCCTGGCCGACATCAACTGCCCGAACTGCGGCAACAAGGGCCAGTTCACCGAGCCCAAGCAGTTCTCGGGTCTGCTCTCCACCCACCTCGGCCCGACCCAGGACTCCGGCTCCGTCGCCTACCTGCGCCCCGAGACCGCCCAGGGCATCTTCACCAACTTCGCCCAGGTGCAGACCACCTCGCGCCGCAAGCCGCCGTTCGGCATCGCGCAGATGGGCAAGTCCTTCCGCAACGAGATCACGCCCGGCAACTTCATCTTCCGCACCCGCGAGTTCGAGCAGATGGAGATGGAGTTCTTCGTCAAGCCGGGCGAGGACGAGAAGTGGCAGGAGTACTGGATGGAGCAGCGCTGGAACTGGTACACCGGCCTGGGTCTCCGCGAGGAGAACATGCGCTGGTACGACCACCCGCAGGAGAAGCTCTCCCACTACTCCAAGCGCACCGCCGACATCGAGTACCGCTTCCAGTTCGGCGGCAGCGAGTGGGGTGAGCTGGAAGGTGTCGCCAACCGCACCGACTACGACCTCGGCGCCCACTCCAAGGCCTCCGGCCAGGACCTCTCCTACTTCGACCAGGAGGCCGGCGAGCGCTGGACGCCGTACGTCATCGAGCCCGCGGCCGGTGTCGGCCGCACCATGCTGGCCTTCCTGCTCGACGCGTACGTCGAGGACGAGGCGCCGAACGCCAAGGGCAAGATGGAGAAGCGGACGGTGCTGCGCCTGGACCACCGCCTGGCCCCGGTGAAGGTCGCGGTGCTGCCGCTGTCCCGCAACCCCGAGCTGTCCCCGAAGGCCAAGGGGCTCGCCCAGGCGCTGCGCCAGAACTGGAACATCGAGTTCGACGACGCCGGTGCCATCGGCCGTCGTTACCGTCGCCAGGACGAGATCGGTACGCCGTACTGCGTGACCGTCGACTTCGACACGCTCGAGGACAACGCCGTCACCGTCCGTGAGCGGGACTCGATGAAGCAGGAGCGGGTGTCGCTGGACCAGATCGAGGGGTACCTGGCCAGCCGCCTGCTGGGCTGCTGAGGTCCGCTGCGGCCGCAGTCCGGGGGCTCCGCCCCCGGACCCCCGGTCTCTTTCGCCCACCCTCCCACCCGACTCGGTCGGCCGGAGGGTGGGCGTTTTGGTTGTAGGCCCGGGCCCGTCCTGCGGTCCAGGTCCGTCCCCGGTTCGGCTCGGTCGGCCGGTGGGTGGGCGTTTTGGTTACAGGTCCGGGTCCACGTGGAGTGCCGCGTGGCCGCAGGCCTCGTCGAGCTTCGACGTCACCGTGTCGAAGGCTGAAGGTGGCGATCCCGTCGGAGCCGGTCGGCCGGGCCGGTCGGCCGGCCGGGTCACTTCGCCGGTGACGTCGCCGGTCAACTGGCCGGTTCCCGCCGGAAGTCGGTCCCCCGCGGGGGCCGGCCGGCGCAGGGGCGGTGTTCAGCGGCCCTGAAGTGCCTTCACGTTGTCGCCGAAGGTCCAGTTCTTCGAGCCGTCCCAGTTGAGCGACCAGGTCATCAGCCCCTTGAGCGAGCTGCCGTAGTGCTTCCAGGCCTGGGAGACGAGGGACGGTGACATGTAGCCGCCGCCCGCGCCCGGTTGGGCGGGCAGGCCCGGTACCTGCTTGTCGTACGGCACCCTGATCGTCGTGCCCTGCACCACCAGGCCCTTGTCGAGGCAGTCGGTCTGTGCGGTGAAGCCCTGCACCGTGCCGGCCGAGTAGGAGTCGCCGGAGCAGCCGTACATGCTGCCGTTGTAGTACTGCATGTTCAGCCACCACAGCCGGCCGTTGTCCGCGTACTTCTTGATGACGGGCAGGTAGGCGCCCCAGATCGAGCCGTAGGTGATGCTGCCGCCGGTGACGTACGCGGTCTCCGGGGCCATCGTCAGGCCGAAGCCGGACGGCATCTGGGCGAGGATGCCGTCGATGATGCGGATCAGGTTGGCCTGGGACGTGGACAGCTGGGCGATGTTGCCGCTGTTGGTGAGGCCGGTCTCGATGTCGATGTCGATGCCGTCGAAGTTGTACTTCTTCAGGATCGGGACGATGGTCGCCACGAACCGGTCGGCCACGGCGGCGGAGTTCAGGTCGATGCCGGCCGAGGCACCGCCGATGGAGAGCAGGATCGTCCGGCCGGACGCCTTGGCCGCGCACATCTCGGCGGGCGTGGCCACCTTCACGCCGCTGTCCATGCCGTCCTCCCACAGGGCCGTGCCGTCCGAGCGGATGACCGGGAAGGCCGCGTTGATCACGTTGTAGCCGTGTGCGGGGATGCGGGAGTCGGTGATCGGGGTCCAGCCGAAGGGCGGGTGGACGCCGTTGGCGGAGCCGTCCCAGTTCTCCCAGTAGCCCTGGAGGACCTTGCCGGCCGGCCGTGACTTCACGGCGCAGGTGTCGGCGGCGGATGCGGTGGGGGCGGTGGCGATCGCGAGCGGGGCGAGAACGGCCGTGGTGAGTGCGGCCGTGAGCAGGCGCAGGGTGCGGCGGAGCATGCGGAGCCTCCCGGTGGGGGTGCGGTGAGGTGTCGTAGGCATGACAGTGCGGTTCCATGACAGTGCATGTGGTCCAGACCTCTCGTCAATAGGTCTGGACCAAGTCGTCACGAGGGGGCGTGGTGGTGAGCGTGAGGGGGGTGACAAGTATGGAATGACAGATATTGAAATCTGTCAGCTGTCATGGCAGAGTGAAGGACATGACGATGCACACCCGAACCCTCGGAACCACCGGCCCCCAGGTCTCCGCCCTCGGCCTCGGCTGCATGGGCATGTCCGCGCTGTACGGCGACGCCGACCGCGCCGAGTCCATCGCGACCGTCCACGCCGCCCTGGAGGCCGGCGTGACCCTGCTGGACACCGGCGACTTCTACGCCATGGGCCACAACGAGATGCTGCTCGGCGAGGCCCTGCGCACCGCGCCCGCCACCCGCCGCGAACAGGCGCTGGTCAGCGTGAAGTTCGGCGCCCTGCGCGACCCCGACGGCGGCTGGAGCGGCTACGACGGCCGCCCCGCCGCCGTGAAGAACTTCGCCGCCTACTCCCTGCAGCGCCTCGGCGTCGACCACATCGACGTCTACCGGATCGCCCGCCTCGACCCGGACGTACCGGTCGAGGAGACCGTCGGCGCCATCGCCGAACTGATCGAGAAGGGGTACGTACGGCACATCGGCCTGAGCGAGGTCGGCGCCGAGACCGTCCGCCGGGCCGCCGCCACGGCGCCCATCGCCGACCTCCAGATCGAGTACTCGCTCATCTCCCGCGGCATCGAGCAGGCCATCCTGCCGACCACCCGGGAGCTGGGCATCTCCATCACCGCGTACGGCGTCCTCTCGCGTGGCCTGATCTCCGGGCACTTCGCCCGCGACCGGCAGCTCGCCGCGAACGACTTCCGCGCCCACTCGCCCCGCTTCCAGGGCGACAACCTCCAGCGCAACCTCGACCTCGTCGACGCGCTCCGCAAGATCGCCGAGGAGAAGGGCGCCAGCGTCGCGCAGACCGCCATCGCCTGGGTGCTCTCCCGCGGCGAGGACATCGTCCCGCTCGTCGGTGCGCGCACCCGCGAGCGGCTGGGCGAGTCGCTGGGCGCGCTGGACGTGACCCTGGACGCGGCCGACCTGGCGGCGATCGAGGAGGCCGTACCGGCCGACGCCGCGGCCGGCGACCGCTACCCGACCGCGCAGATGGCACACCTCGACAGCGAGCGCCGATCATGACGCCGGGTACGGTCTAGGGCATGGCACCGCCCACCGAGACCCTGACCGCCGAGCGCATCCTCGCAGCGACCGAGGAGGTGCTGCGCCGCCACGGCCCGGCCAAGGCCACCGTGGTCGACGTGGCCCGCGCGCTCGGCGTCAGCCACGGCAGCGTCTACCGGCACTTCCGCACCAAGGCGGTGCTGCGCGAGGCGGTGACCAAGCGGTGGCTGGACCGGACGTCGGACAGGCTCGCCGTCATCGTCACCGGGGACGGCACTCCCGAGCAGCGGCTGCGGGACTGGCTCGCGGCCCTGTTCGAGGCCAAGCGGCACAAGGCCGGCGACGACCCCGAGCTGTTCGCCACCTACACGGTGCTCACCGACGAGAACGTCACGGCGGTCGGCGAGCACATCGCCGACCTGACCGCGCAACTGACCCGGATCATCGGGGCGGGAGCCGGGGCGGGCACCTTCACCGTGCCCGACCCGGCCGCCGCGGCCCGGGCCGTCTTCCAGGCCACCGGCCGCTTCCACGACCCCTGCTACGCCCGGGAGTGGCAGCAGCCCGGCATCCAGGAGGAGTTCGAGGCGGTCGTGGACCTGCTGGTGCGCGGGCTCAGTTCACCTTGACCGTCACCGTGGGCGAGTAGACCTTTCCGGACGAGTTCGCGCTCGCGATCCGCAGATGCTCGGTGCCCTTGGTGTTGAGCTTGCCGATCAGGGCGTACGTACTGCCCTTCTTGACCTTGGCGGTGGACCTCAGCGCGGTCCACTTGCCGGACTTCTCGTGCTGGAGCACCAGCGGGGTGCCGATCTTCAGACCCTTGGTGCGTCCGGCGAACACCACCTTGTCGCCGGCCTTCACCGACTTCTTGTCGGCCTTGACGGTGATCGAGGCGGCGCCCGGGCTCGGGCCGACGGCGAACGCTTGGGCCGTCCCGCCGGAGAGCAGCGCCACGGACAGGGCACCGGCGCCGAGCGCACGGAGGCAGTGGTGGCGGAGTACGGAGGTCATGTGGGTCTCCCGTCCTGTCGCTCGATGGACCTTCCCAGGCTGGCGCCCGGTCACGGCCGCGGCCACTCGAGGCAGCTCGCACGAGCCCCCTGAACCGACGGAAACCCCAGGTCGGCGCGGGTGAGCGGGCTTCGGACCGCGTACCGCGCGTGCCCCGTCCGCCCTCAGCGGGACGGCTGCCGGGTACCCGCCGGATCCACCGTCGCCTGATGGGCCTCGGCCAGATGCTCCTCGGCCTTCAGCCAGGGCAGGAACTGGGCCCCCTTGCGCCAGCCGCAGGTGTCGCATCTGATCGTGCGCTGCACGCCCTTGCGCTGCACCCGGACCACGTGCTCCCGGCCGTGCCCGTCCCAGCGGCTGACCTTGCTCGTGCTGTTGTCCTGCGGCATGACGCCTCCCCGCGTCCGGCACACCCGACCGCAAGGAGTGTGCAGCAGGACGAACATCAACGGGGGTCGTTCACGGCGTGTTGGCCAAGCCGTGCCCTCGGCTCAGCCGACCGAGCGGGGCAGCCGCAGGCTCAGCAGCCCGGTCAGGACGATCCCGGCCAGCTGCACCAGCAGCGTGATGACCAGCGCATTCCGCATGCCCTGGTGCGGGACGAGGGAGAGGAAGAGGGTGCCGAGGGTGGCCACGCCCAGGGTGAGCGCGGACTGCTGGGTGGTGACCATCACACCGCTGCCGACGCCCGCCCGGGCCGGCGGCACCTCGGACATCACGATCCGCATCAGATTGGGGAGCTGCAGCGCCTGTCCGGCCCCGGCGACGGCCGCGCCCGGCAGCAGCGAGCCGAAGCCCAGGTGCGGCCAGTCCCGCCAGGCGGCCAGGACGACCAGCAGGACGCCCACGCCCTGCAGCACGGACCCGACGGTGATCACCCGGGTGCCGTACCGGGCGATCAGCCGCGGTCCGGCGAGGGAGACGAAGAGGAACGCGACGGCCATCGGCGCCAGGGCGAGCCCCGCGGGCACCGGCCCGAGCCCGGCACCCCGCTGCAGCACCAGCGCGATCACGAACATGAACCCGCTGAAGCCGATCGAGAACGGCAGCATCAGCACCAGACCCCGCCGCAGCGACGCCACCGCGAACAGACTCGGCGGCACCAGCGGGGTCCGCCCCTGCCGGTCCGCCCGGCGCTCCACCGCGTAGAAGGCGCCCGCGACGAGCGGGAACGCGGCCAGCGACAGCCACGTCCACAGCGGCCAGCCCGCCGCGCGGCCCTCGGTGAGCGGGGCGAGCAGCGTCAGCAGGGACGCCGCGAGCAGCACCGTGCCGGGCCCGTCGACGGGCTCCGGGCGGTGCGAGCGGGTCTCCGGCACGAACCGCACGGCCAGCACCAGCCCCACCAGGACGACCGGCACATTGACGAGGAAGATCGCCCGCCAGCCGCTGCCGGCCAGATCGGCGGCGACCAGCACACCGCCCAGGATCTGCCCCGCCACCATGGACAGCCCGGCCGTCGCGCCGTACAGGCTCATGGCCCGGGCCCGGCGGGTGCCGCTCGTGGCGGCCTGGATGGTCGCGAGCACCTGCGGCAGCATGGCCGCGGCCGACGCGCCCTGCACGACCCTGGCCGCGACCAGGGTCCAGGCACTCGGGGCCAGGCCGCAGGCGAGCGAGGTCACCCCGAAGGCGGCCATACCGCCGAGGAACATCCGGCGGCGCCCGAACAGGTCCCCGAGCCGTCCGCCGAGCACGAGCAGCACGGCGTAGGCGACCCCGTACCCGGCCACGACCAGCTCCAGCACGGCCTCGCCCGCGGCGAGATCGGCACCGATGGTCGGCAGCGCGACATTGACGATGAAGAAGTCGACCAGCGGCAGCGCCGCGGCCAGCAGAACGGTGAACAGCCCCGGACCGCTCAGCACGGGCGCCGCCGCCGGGGCACGGACGGCAGGAGTCGTGACGATCTGTGTCATGCCCCCGAGCCTGCGCCCGCTCCCAGAGTGGTACCAGAGTGTCCTCATCCTGGTACAAGAACCACCTGGAAACAGGATCGGCGTGGCGGCATCCTGGAATGCATGACGACGACGGCCCAGGAGACCACAGCCCCGGTGACACGGGGCTCGGAGATCCGGCGGCACGAGCTGGCCGCCTTTCTGCGCAGCCGCCGCGAGCGGATCGCGCCCGAGCAGGTGGGTCTGGTGCGGGGCGTCCGGCGGCGCACACCGGGGCTGCGCCGCGAGGAGGTCGCCCAGCTCTCGGCGGTCGGCGTCACCTGGTACACCTGGCTCGAACAGGCCCGCGACATCCAGGTCTCCGTGCAGGTCCTGGACGCCCTCGCCCGCACGCTGATGCTGGACGCCAGCGAGCGCGCGCACCTCTTCCGGCTGGCCTCGGCCACCGATCCGACCCCCGCCGCGAGCTGCCACGGCATCACCCCGGCCCTGCGCGAGATGCTCCGCGCGCTGGAGCCGGTCCCGGCCTGCGTCCAGAACAGCCGGTACGACATCCTCGCCTACAACCGCACCTACGCCCTGCTCCTGGGCGATCTGGACGCGGTCCCGCCGGAGGACCGCAACTGCATGCTCCTCATGCACACCAACAGCGACTGGCGCGCGGCGGTCGTGCACCTGGACGACACGATGCGTCTGATGGCCGCCCGGCTGCGCGCCTCCATGGCCGGCCACCTGGGCGAGCCGGCCTGGAAGATGCTGCTCAAGCGGCTGAAGGCCGAGTCCCCGGAGTTCCGCGAGAACTGGGAACGCCATGAGGTCGTGGGCAGCCGCACCAAGATCAAGGAGTTCCGCAATCCGTACGTGGGGCACCTGACCCTGGAGCACACGGACCTGTGGCTGGGCCCGGAGGCAGGGGCGCGGATGGTCACGTACACCCCGGCGAACGACGAGACGCACCGGCGCCTGGAGAGGCTGCAGGAGCTGGCGCAGGTGAAGGCACGGGAGAGCCGGCCGGTCTGAGGACGCGTCCGGTGTGCCGTCGGCCGGCTGCGGAAGCACGGCGGTCGTGCCCGCGCCGGGGCCCGCGAGGCGCGGACGAGGGTACCGGTGACCGGGTTGCGGAGCCGGTGGTGGGCGGCGTCGCGGTCGTGCCGGGCGTGCCGGGCCGTGACGACCGGACGGGCGCGGTGGGCTCCGGCAGGGTCTGGTGGCGCGAGGCGCGACTGCCGCGCGTCAGGCAGCCGTCCACGCGCCGGACGGACGCCGGGCCGCGCTCAGGAGGCCCTCACGACCTCGCGCACCTCGGCCGACGAGAGGCTCTCCGCCGTACGTTCGGCAGTCCGGCGAGCCCACCGCCCGCTGGTCAGTGCCCCGAGGACCAGCACGGCCAGCCCGCACCCCGTGAGGATCCACCACCCGGGCCGGGCGGCCGACACGAACGCGTCCTTGTACGACGACGATCCCACCCCGGAGGCGAGCACGGCCCCCACGATCGCCACGCCCAGCGTCTGCCCCAACTGCCTGCTCGTGGAGGCGACGGCGGCCGCGACCCCGGCCTGCGCCCTCGGCATCCCCGACACCGCCGTGTTCGTGATCGGAGCGTTCACGAACCCGAAGCCGATGCCGAACAGCACATAGCCGGCGAACAGCGTGACGTTCGACGTCTCCGCCTCGAAGGCCGCGAACAGCACCGCGCTCGCGGTCATCGCGGTACCGGCCACCAGCAGCGGCAGCCGCGGCCCGCGGCTGCCCACCAGCCGCCCGGACAGCGGGGCGCACAGGAACGTCGGCACGGCCATCGGCAGCATCCACAGGCCCGCGTGCCGGGCGTCGAGACCGCGCACGTTCTGCAGGTACAGCGTGGACAGGAACAGGAAGCCGCCCAGCGCGGCGAAGGCACTGATCGCTATGACGGTCGCCCCGCTGAACGGCGCGGACCGGAAGAAGCGCAGGTCGATGAGGGGTTCGTCGCGCCGGGGCTCGTACCAGAGCAGGCCCAGCAGGGCGGCGCACGCCACCGCGGCGAAGGGAAGGACCGTGCCGGGCCCCGAGTCCGGCGCCTGGATGATCGCGTAGGTCAGCGAGCCGAACAGGGCGATCACCAGCACCTGGCCCACCGGGTCGGGCCTGCGGGCCTTGGGCGCGCGGGACTCGGGGACGAAGCGCAGGGTGAGCAGCAGGGCCGCGAGGCCGACCGGGAGGTTGATCCAGAAGATCGAACGCCAGCCGACCGAATCCACCAGCAGGCCGCCGACGAGTGGGCCGGCGGCCATGGAGATGCCGACCACCGCACCCCAGACGCCGATCGCGCGGGCCCGCTCGCGCGAGTCGGTGAAGGTGTTGGTGATGATCGACATCGCGACCGGGTTGAGCATCGAACCGCCCACCGCCTGGACCATGCGGAAGACGATCAGCAGATCCAGGCTGGGCGCCAGCGAGCACAGCAGCGAGCCGATCGAGAAGACGACCAGACCTGCCATGAAGACACGCTTGCGGCCGATCCGGTCGGCCGTCGAGCCGGCCAGCATCAGCAGCGAGGCCAGCACCAGCGTGTACGCGTCGATCGTCCACTGCAGACCGGAGGTGGTGGCGTGCAACTCGCGCTGCATCGAGGGCAGCGCGACGTTCAGCACGGTGTTGTCGAGGCTCACGATGAGCAGGCTCATGCAGCAGATCGCGAGTACGAGCATGCGTCGGCGGGGGCTCAGCTCGGGCATGCGTTCCATCCTAGGCCTATTTCAATAGTGCGTCTAACTAATGACTATTACATGGTCACGGCAATCGCAAACCCACCGCCCCGAGCCCCGCCAGCCCCGCCGCCTGCACCGCCGGCACCACCGCGAGGGCGTCCCGCATGTCCCCGCGCGTCAAGCGCTACCGGCACCCGGCGGTCGGCCTCATCCGGCTGGAGCACCGCACCATGTGGCCGGCCCCGCAGGCACCGGCCCACCGGGTGGTCGCCCACGTCCCCGCCGACGAGGACGGCGAGGAGCGGCTGGAGCGGCTGGCGGAGCTGCCCGAGAGGTGAGGGACAATGGTTCCTTGCCTCCTGTCGTACATCCGCCCCGGAGTCCTGTGATGACCCAGCCGCTCTCCATCGGCCCGCACGCCGTGGTGCCGCCCGTCGTGCTCGCCCCCATGGCGGGGATCACCAACGCGCCCTTCCGCACCCTGTGCCGGGAGTTCAGCGGGGGCAAGGGCCTGTTCGTCAGCGAGATGATCACGACCCGTGCGCTGGTCGAGCGCAACGAGAAGACCATGCAGCTGATCCACTTCGACGCGACGGAGACGCCGCGTTCGATCCAGCTGTACGGCGTCGACCCGGCGACCGTCGGCAAGGCCGTCCGCATGATCGCGGAGGAGGACCTGGCCGACCACATCGACCTGAACTTCGGCTGCCCGGTCCCGAAGGTCACGCGGAAGGGCGGCGGCTCGGCCCTCCCGTACAAGCGGAACCTGCTGCGCGCGATCCTGCGCGAGGCGGTCTCCGGCGCCGGTGACCTCCCGGTGACGATGAAGATGCGCAAGGGCATCGACGACGACCACATCACCTACCTGGACGCCGGCCGCATCGCCGTCGAGGAGGGCGTCACGGCGATCGCGCTGCACGGCCGTACGGCCGCCCAGCACTACGGCGGCACCGCCGACTGGGACGCCATCGCCCGCCTCAAGGAGCATGTGCCGGAGATCCCCGTGCTCGGCAACGGCGACATCTGGTCGGCCGAGGACGCGCTGCGGATGGTGCGGGAGACCGGCTGCGACGGCGTGGTCGTGGGCCGCGGCTGCCTGGGGCGGCCATGGCTGTTCGCGGACCTGGTGGCGGCCTTCGAGGGGCGTGCGCAGGACGGTGCCGGAGGCGCCGGCGGACGCACCGCCTCGCCCACGCTGCGCGAGGTCGCCGACGTGATGGTCCGGCACGCCACCCTGCTCGGCGAATGGATCGGCGACGAGTCCCGCGGTGTCATCGACTTCCGCAAGCACGTCGCCTGGTACCTGAAGGGCTTCGCGGTCGGCTCCGAGATGCGCAAGCGGCTCGCGATCACGTCCTCGCTGGAGGAACTGCGGGCGGGGCTCGACGAACTGGACCTCGACCAGCCCTGGCCCACCGGTGCCGACGGGCCGCGCGGCCGTACGTCCGGCAACAACCGGGTGGTGCTGCCGGACGGCTGGCTGAAGGATCCCTACGACTGTGCGGGCGTCAGCGAGGACGCGGAGCTGGACACGTCCGGGGGCTGAGCCGTTTCCCGCCGGCCCAGCCGCCCACCCGACTCGGCCGGCCGGAAACCGCCCGCCACGGGGCTCCGCCCCGGACCCCACCGACGACGCCGCACACGGGGGTCCGCCCCGCATCCCGGCGGCTGATGCCGGACGCGAGGTCCGCCACGTTGCCCCGTCGGTGACGCCGGACGCGAGGTCTGCCACGTTGCCCCGCCGATGACGCCGATGACGCCGATGACGCCGATGACGCCGATGACGCCGATGACGCCGGACGCGAGGTTCGTCACGGCCCCGTCGGTGGCGCCGGACGTGGGGAGCTGGCCCGGTGCGTGGTGGTGGCGCCGGCCGTGGGGGGTCTGTGCCGGGCCCGGCCGGTGACGCCGAACGTGAGGGTCCGTCCCGGGGGCCGGTGGTGATGTCGGCGTTCGGGGCGGACCCTGGTGGTGGGGGTGGTCGGGTCAGCCCTTCTTCGGGTGCTTGGTGGATCCGTATGCCGTGAGGAATCGGTCGCGGAACGAACTCATCTTCCATACCGGTGCGTTGTGGGCGGGGCGCAGGCCGTCCGTCCAGCCCCATCCGGCGATCTTGTCGAGGACCTTCGGATCCTTCGCGACGATCGAGATCGGTACGTCACGGCTGGCGTGGTTGCCGCTGACACGGGCGATGGGCTGGTGGTCGCCGAGGAAGACGAGCACGGTGTTGTCCTTGCCGTAGCGCTCCAGCCACTGGGTCAGGGCGGTCACGGAGTACTGGATCGACTTGCCGTACTCCTGGCGGGACTTGGTGGTGTCGGCGATGACGTCGGTCGGCTTGTTGCCCGCCGCCTCGATGCCCTTGAAGACGGAGCCGTCCCCCAGCTGGTCCCAGCCGACCATCTTCGGAATGGGCGCCCACGGCTGGTGGCTCGACGTCAGGATCAGGAACGACATCAGATCCTTGCCGTCGGCGGGCTGCTTGCTGTGCACCCGCTGCTGGAACTGCTCCAGCGCATACTGGTCCGGCATCGTGGACCAGCTGAACTTCGGTCCCTTGTAGCCGAGTTGGAAGGCGTTGTAGACCTTGTCCAGGCCGTAGTACTTCTGCTCCGGCCAGCCCTTCTGCACGCCCGGCATGACGCCGACCGTGTCGAAGGCGCCGGTCTTCTTGAACGCGTCGGTCAGACTGAGGTGGTCGCTCGCCATGACGGTGCGGTAGCGCTGCTGGTTGCTGATCCACAGGCCCGACATCGTGGTGGAGTGGCCGAGCCAGCTGCTGCCGCCGTAGGTCGCCGAGGTCAGCCAGCCGCTCTTGGCGTGGTAGCCGGCCTTCGCCAGTGCCTCGGTGCGCTCAGCCAGGGTCTTGTCGACGCCGGGCGCCATGATCGGGTCCTCGATCGCGCTGCGGCCGTAGCTCTCGATGAACGTGAAGATCATGTCCTTGCCGCGCAGGTCGGGGACCAGCTGGCTGCCCGGGGTGTTCCCGAACGCGTCCACCTTGGCCACCTTCTGGAACTCCGCCTCGTCCCGCAGGGTGTTCCGCGCCTGCCGGACCTGCCATTTCAGCGCGGTGGCGGTGCGGTCGGAGGCGATGGGCACACCGAAGACCTGGAGGCCGAGGGAGGAGCAGGTGATCCAGACGACACCGGCGATCAGGGTGCCCCGGGTCGCCGTGCCGGGGTGCCGGGCCAGCAGGTTGCTCAGCCGGACGGTCGACAGCGCCAGCAGCACGAACAGCAGCAGGACCAGGGCGATCACACCGGCCGTCGCGGCGAGGGTGGCGGTGCGGCCGAGCGAGTCCTCCAGATACGACTGGGCGTCGCCGAGCAGGCTCCAGTCCAGAACGGGGTTGAAACCGCGGCCCAGATACTGGTTGAAGCCCATGTCGAGCAGGTTCAGCACGGTCAGCGCGGCCAGCGCGACCCCGGACACGGCAGCCAGCACGATCCGCGGCCGGCGCGGCAGCGCGAGCATCACGGCCGCCCCGATGACCCCCTCCGCGGGTATCCGCGTGAACTTCGACGGCCCCAGCCCGACGACCGTGTTGGGCAGCACGAGCGCGGCGACGACCAGGGCGGCGGCGAGCACGGTGACGGTCACGGAGAGGGCCTGGGCCGCGGCCGGATGGGCCTGCCGCCGACGGCTGACCCACGCCGACCAGGAGGTCCGGGGTGCCCGGAGGGTCCGGCTGCGCCGGCTGATGGGGCGGGAGACAGCGGGTGCGGCGGCCTCTCCGGCGTCGGGAGCGGAGGGTTGGCCCGAGGAGGGTGCGGGGATTTCGACGGCGTCCGGTGGGTCGGTCTTCTCGGCGGCGGCAGCGACGGCCTCGTCGGCGGTGACCTTGTCAGCGGTGGCCTCGGCGCTCTCCTCGGCGGTGGCCTTGCCAGCGGTGGCCTCGGCGCTCTCGTCGGCCACGCCGGCGTCGGCCTCGTCGGCCACACAGGCGTCGGCCTCGGCAGCCTCTCCGGCGTCGGCCTCGGTGGTCTCTTCTGCCGTGGCGGCCTCTCCGGCGTGGGCGTCACCGGCGTCGGCCGTGGCTTCCTCTCCGGCGTCGGGCTCCCCGGCTTCCGGCGTGGCGTCGGCTTCCGCCGGGACTGCTGCCTCGGCTTCCGCCGGGACTGCTGCCTCGGCTTCCGCCGGGACTGCTGCCTCGGCTTCCGCCGGGACTGCTGCCTCGGCCTCCGCCGGGACTGCTGCCTCGGCCTCCTCCAGGGCCTCCTCGGTCCCCCCGGCCATGGCCGGTGACTGGCGCGTGCTCGTGTGCTGAGGCAACCGGAGGTCCTTCCGTGCGAAAGCCATGACGAACCCGCCCGGCCCGCCACCATCCCGTACGGCGACTCTCCGGCCCCTGTTCAGGGCCCCGGGCAAACACCCGGCAAACTACCGCGCCCCTTCAGGGGCGCGGGGAACTGCGCGAACGGCCCGGCACGCCCCCGCGGCTCCGAGACGGCGGAAACCCCCGGCGGCGCGTGATCGGCCTCCCCGCGCAGAGCTACGCCCCGCCGACCGCGGTCAGCAACGCCAGCGGCGCCGCCGCCGACCGCGATTCGCGGACGCACGCATGCGGGCAGGGAACCGGCTCCGGGTGGGTGTCACGGCCGTAGCCCGCCAGTACCTCCGGCAGCCGGTGGCCGGCCGCCGTCGCCGCGTCGACCAGGGCGTGCGCCACCGTGCGCGCCTCGTCGTGCAGGCCGTAGCGGGCCAGGCCCAGGGTGATCAGCGCGTTGTCGTGCGGCCAGAGCGAGCCGCGGTGGTAGGAGAGCGGGTGGTACGCAGGCTGGCCCGACGCCACCGTGCGTACGCCCCAGCCGGAGAAGAAGTCCGGTTCCAGCAGCCGCCGCCCGACGACCTCCCCGTACTCCTTGTCCAGCAGTCCCGACCACAGCAGATGCCCGGCGTCGGACGCCAGCGCGTCGACCTGGCGGCCCTCCCCGTCCAGTGCGAGCGCGGGGAAGGAGTGCGAGTGCATCCAGAAGTCCCGCTGGAAGCGGTCGCGCAGGTCGGCCGCCGCCTGTTCCAGCAGCGCGGCGTACGTCTCGTCGGCCCACGCGGTGCGCGCCACCCACGCCGTGCGGCGCAGTGCGTCGTACGCATAGCCCTGGGCGCCCGCCGCCATCACCGCGCCGGTGGGCCGGGTGCCGTCGGACCAGCAGATGGCGCCGGGGGAGTCCTTCCAGTTCTGGTTGGCGAGGCCGCCCTCGTCGGCGCGGTAGACGAGATAGCCGCGCGAGGTCAGCCCGCCGTGGTCCAGCATCCAGCCGATCGCCGCGCGGGCGTGCGGTTCGAGACGCCGGGCCAGAACGGCGTCGCCGGTCTGCTCGGCGTAGGCGCCGAGCAGGATCAGGAAGAGGGGCGTCGCGTCGACGGAGCCGTAGTACCGGCCGAACGGCACCTGGCCGAAGTGCGCCAGTTCGCCGTGGCGCACCTCGTGCACGATCTTGCCGGGCTGGGCGACGGAGGACACCCCCGTGCGGGTCGCCTGGGTCGCGGCCAGCGCCGGGAGTGTGGCCGCGGCCAGCTGGGGCCGGTACGGCAGCGCGAACAGGGCGGTGAGCAGGGCGTCCCGGCCGAGCAGGGTGAGGAACCAGGGGGCGCCGGCGGCCGGCACGCGCAGCTCCTCGCCGTCCGGTCCGGTCGCCGCCACCTGCAGCGCGGCCAGGTCGGCCAGGCCCCGGGCACAGGCCGCGGCCAGCTCGGGCCAGCCGGTCGGGAAGGCCACGCCCTCCACGAACCTGCCTTCCAGCTCCAGGAGCTGCTCGTTCACGGAGGCGGGTGAGCGCGGCACGCGCAGGGCGCGCCTGTCGCCGTGCGGGCGGGCCATCACACGCAGCACCAGCTCGGTCGTGCCGTGGGGTTCCAGGTCGAGTGTCCACACCAGGCGGCGGGCGCCGGTGCCGGTCTCCTCGACGGCATCGGGGGCCGGCTCGGCCGTGATGGTCGTACAGGACCGCCATTCGGCCCGCCGGTAGGTGAACTCGATGCCGTCGTCCAGGACCTGGCGGGAGCGCACGGCGCCCGCCTTCACGTAGGTGCGGTGGTCGGAGCGGAGCTCGAACTGGTCGGTGAAGTCGGCGTCGGCGGTGATGGCGAGCCGGACGGTGGTGGGCACCGGGCGGTTGCTGGTCACCCGCAGGGACTCGGCGAACGAGCTGTCGCCGACGGCCTGTTCCCGGAAGAGGGTGTGAGCGGGCGGCTCCTGCCTGGCGCCGCGCGGCACCAGCACACAGCGGGCCGTGTCGCCGTCCGTGACCGGGGTGAGCACCTCGGGCACCGTGCCGTCGACGGTGAGCTGCCAGCGGCTGAGGTGCCGGGCGTCCCGTACGAATAATCCGTCCGGGGAGCTGTTGAGCCGCACCCCGCTGATGTCGCCCCGGTCGCCCACGGCGGCGAACGTCGCCCCGTGCACGAGCAGATGATGCCGGTCCGTCATTGCCGGTCCCCTCCCTTGTCCCTCGTGTCGAACGCGCCCGTGGCCGTGGGGGACACGGTGTGTTCCGGGCGCTCGTGCAGCAGATCCAGCGCCAGCGCGGCGGTCCAGCCGAAGCCGGTCGCGCCGCACGCCTCCCCGCTGTACGGGTCGACGTACTCGGCGAAGTCGGTGGCCTCGGCGAGCCTGAGCACCGCCTCCCGCAGCGCGTCGGCCCGCTGCCGCTCACCGTGCACGCGCAGCCCCCGCTCCAGGAGCCAGCTCGTGTTGAACCAGGCGGGGCCCCGCCAGTACCGGTGCGGGTCGAAGGCCTCGCCGAGGAGGTCGTAGCTCGGGACCATCGCCGTGGCGTCGCCCAGCCCGAAGTGCGGGCCGCACAGCGTGCGGACGAGGGCGGCGACGACCCGGCGGGGCAGTCCCGGCAGCAGCAGCGGGACCAGTCCGGACACGCTCCGCCCGGCGACGAGGGCGCCGCCCCGCAGATCCCGGCACAGGAACATCCCGCTCGCCGGGTCCCACAGCCGCTCCACCAGGGCCGCCGTCAGCCGCCCGGCGCGCGCGTGGCGGGCGGTCCCGGCCGCGCCCAGTTCCCCGGCGATCCGCGCCAGCGCATGCTCGGACGCGATCAGCAGCGCGTTGAAGGCCGGGTCCTCGACGGCGAACTCCCCGTCCCCGTCGGCATAGGCACCGTCCCGGTAGTCCGCAGCCAGCCGCACGTACCGCCCGTAGTCCAGGTCCGTCGGCCGGTCCTCGGGGGCGCCGTGGTCGAGGTCCGCGCGGCGGAAGGAGCGGGCCGGGGCGGGGGTGACGCGGGAGAGCGGGCCGTCCCAGCAGGGGCTGTTGTCCATGCCCTGTTCCCAGGGGTGCACGACGGACGCCAGGCCGCCGCCGCCCAGATCCCGGCGGTGCAGCAGATACCGGTGCCAGGCGGCCAGCCGCGGGTACACCCCGGCGAGGAAGCCGCGGGCCCGTGACAGCCCGGGGTCGGCGCAGTGCACCAGCCAGGCGGCCAGCGCGTGGACCGGCGGCTGCACGATGCCCGACGTCTGGACGGTGCGCGGGGCGCCCGCAGCGCGCCCCGCGGTCGAGGAGCGCCAGAAGTCGGGGCTGGGGAAGTACGCGTCGAGCGGTACGGAGGGGTGGAAGACGATGTGCGGGACGCGCCCGTCGCCCCACTGGGCCGCCAGCAGCGTCTCCAGCTCCGTCTGCGCGCGCAGCGGCGAGAGGTGCCTGAGGCCGATCGCGATGAACGCCGAGTCCCAGGACCACTGGTGCGGATACAGGCTCCGGGAGGGGACCGTCGAGCTGCCCGTCCAGTTGGCATCGAGCACTTGTGCGGCTCTGACGTGCAGCGATGGCACCGATGTCGGCGGATCGTATGCGATCTCCCGTCCCGGGAGACGGGCAGTGAGCTGGGCAGTGCGATCCACTCGGGGCTCCCCGAAAGACATCCGGCCGACCGGGTTTGGTTGTGGCTACCGTAGGGTTACGTCTATTTAACACGCAAAACCCAATATGTAATGCAAGCTTGGGAAGCACAAGGGGGTGCGCATGACTGGACGGCCCGGCAGAACCGGACGGAGCGGAAACCAGGCGAGCGCCGGCGATCTGCTCGAACTCGTGCGCAGCGGGCGGGCCGTCACACGCGGCGCACTCCAGCAGGCCACGGGGCTGTCCCGGGCCACCGTCGGCCAGCGCCTCGACCGGCTGTTCCGGGCCGGCTGGCTGCGCGAGGGCGCCGGCGGTCCGGTCGGCTCGCCGCTCGGCGGCCGTCCCTCCATCACCCTGGAGTTCGACGACTCCCACGCCGTGGTCCTCGCCGCCGACCTGGACACCCGGCACGCCCGGGCGGCCGTCCTGACCCTGACCGGCGAGATCCTCGCCGAGCACTCGGGGGTCCTCGTCATCGAGGAGGGGCCGGAGCCGGTCCTCGGCGAACTCGGCCGCTGGTTCGCCGAGTTGCTCACCAAGGCCGGGCACCGGGCGGAGGAGGTCTGCGGGATAGGGCTCGCGGTGCCGGGGCCGGTGGACAGCGAGACGGGCCGGGTGGTCCAGCCTCCGATCATGCCGGGCTGGGACGGCTACGACATAAGGGGCCGCCTCTCCCGCGCCTTCACCGAGCACACGGGCGCCCCCGCGGTCCCGGTCCTGGTGGACAACGACGCCAACCTCATGGCGTACGGCGAGCAGCGCACCGGGCACCCCGACTGCTCCGCCTTCGTCCTGGTCAAGGTGTCCACGGGTATCGGCGCCGGGGTCGTGGTCGACGGCTCGATCTACCGGGGCGTCGACGGCGGCGCGGGCGACATCGGGCACATCCGGGTGGGCGCGGAGGCGCTGTGCCGGTGCGGGTCGTACGGCTGTCTCGCCGCCGTCGCCAGCGGTGGCGCCGTGGCCCGGCGGCTGGCGGAGGCCGGTGTGCCGGCCGCCTCCGGTTCGGACGTGCGGGACCTGCTGACGGCCGGGCACCCGGAGGCGGCCGCGCTGGCCCGGGAGGCCGGCCGCAGGGTCGGTGACGTGCTGGCGACGGTCGTGACCCTGCTCAACCCCGGTGTGCTGATGATCGCGGGCGACCTGGCCGGCACGCCCTTCCTCACGGGCGTCCGGGAGCTGCTCTACCAGCGGGCGCTGCCCCGCTCCACGGCCCGCCTGGACGTCGTGACCTCGCGGCTGGGGGAGCGGGCGGGGCTGGCGGGCGCGGGGGCGCTGGTCGTGGAGCACCTCTACGCACCGGCGCGTGCGGAGGAACGACTCGTCGCGCTGGGCGTCTGAGCGGCCGTGCGGTGGGTCCGGCCGTGGCGGTGCGGCAGGTCCGGTCGTGACCGTGCGGCAGGTCCGGCCGTGACCGTTGTGTGGCGGATGTGCCCCTGTGGCAGGTGCGGCCCTGTGGCGGCTCCCGGCCCTGTGGCCGCTCCCGGATCCGTGGCAGCACCCGGACCCGTGGCTCCCGGACCCGTGGCAGCACCCGGCCCCGTGACTCCCGGACCCGTGCCAGGTCCCGGGCCTGTGCCAGGTCCCGGGCCTGTGACGGGTGCGTTTCCATCGGCCTGTGACAGGTGCGTTTCCGTCCGTTTTCGGTCTCAGGAGCCGTCCGCATGGTGAAATCCCGGCGCCTGTGGCAGCGTGATTCTCGCCACCCTTGATAAGGGTTGCGCTCAGATGAGCGGTTCGGGGGCGACTGCACTTCTCCAAGGGGTGGCACTCAGTGCCACCCCTTGATCGTTCATCGATCGAAATCAGACGTGCCGAGAGCCGCTCACATGAGCGGAAAACCGCACTCTGGAAGGTTGCTGCATTCAAGAAGTGAACGCATACTCTCGTCACGGCTTGCCAAGCTTTGACTTTCGATCCGCTGGCGGACGACCGGTTACAGGCTCATGACGCACGAGTGGACGTACCCAGACGCCTTCGATCTGGGTATGTTCCTCGCCGTCAGGGCAGCCACCGCGGCCTCAAGGAGTCGAGACCCGTGTCGGAAAACAAAGAACCCCACGTAGCGAAGCTCGTTTACGACTTCACCGAGGGAAACAAGGACCTCAAGGACCTCTTGGGCGGCAAGGGCGCGAACCTCGCCGAGATGACCAACCTCGGTCTGCCGGTCCCCCCCGGGTTCACCATCACCACGGAGGCCTGCAAGGTCTACCTGGAGAGCGGCCAGGAGCCCGCGGCACTGCGTGACGAGGTGAGTGCGCACCTCGACGCCCTCGAGCGGACGATGGGCAAGAAGCTCGGCCAGGCCGACAACCCGCTGCTGGTCTCCGTCCGCTCCGGCGCGAAGTTCTCCATGCCCGGCATGATGGACACCGTCCTGAACATCGGCCTCTCCGACAAGTCGGTCCAGGGCCTGGCCAAGCAGGCCGGCGACGACCGCTTCGCGTGGGACTCCTACCGCCGCCTCATCCAGATGTTCGGCAAGACCGTCCTCGGGGTCGACGGCGAGCTGTTCGAGGAGGCGCTCGACGCGGCCAAGGCGGCCAAGAAGGTCACCGTCGACACGGACCTCGAAGCGGCCGACCTGAAGAAGCTGGTCACCAAGTTCAAGAAGATCGTCAAGACCGAGGCCGGCCGGGACTTCCCGCAGGACCCGCGCGAGCAGATGGACCTCGCCATCAAGGCCGTCTTCGACTCCTGGAACGGCGACCGCGCCAAGCTCTACCGCCGCCAGGAGCGCATCCCCGGCGACCTGGGCACGGCCGTCAACATCTGCTCGATGGTCTTCGGCAACCTCGGCCCCGACTCCGGCACCGGCGTCGCCTTCACCCGCGACCCCGCCTCCGGCCACCAGGGCGTCTACGGCGACTACCTCCAGAACGCCCAGGGCGAGGACGTGGTGGCGGGCATCCGCAACACCGTTCCGCTCGCGGAGCTGGAGTCGATCGACAAGAAGTCGTACGACCAGCTGATGCAGATCATGGAGACCCTTGAGAACCACTACAAGGATCTCTGCGACATCGAGTTCACCATCGAGCGCGGCCAGCTGTGGATGCTGCAGACCCGCGTCGGCAAGCGCACCGCCGGTGCCGCCTTCCGTATCGCCACGCAGCTCGTCGACCAGGGCCTGATCGACGAGACGGAAGCCCTCCAGCGCGTCTCCGGCGCCCAGCTGGCGCAGCTGATGTTCCCCCGCTTCGACGATGACGCGAAGGTCGAGCGGGTCGGCCGGGGCATCGCCGCCTCGCCGGGCGCGGCGGTCGGCAAGGCGGTCTTCGACTCGTACACCGCCGTGAAGTGGTCCCGCTCGGGCGAGAAGGTCATCCTGGTCCGCCGGGAGACCAACCCCGACGACCTGGACGGCATGATCGCGGCCGAGGGCATCCTGACCTCGCGCGGCGGCAAGACCTCCCACGCGGCGGTCGTCGCCCGCGGCATGGGCAAGACCTGTGTCTGCGGCGCCGAGGAGCTGGAGGTCGACACCAAGCGCCGCCGCATGACCGTCCCCGGCGGCCACGTGGTGGAGGAAGGCGACCTGATCTCCATCGACGGCTCCTCCGGCAAGGTCTACCTGGGCGAGGTCCCGGTGGTCCCGTCCCCGGTGGTGGAGTACTTCGAGGGCCGCATGCACCCCGGTGCCGACGACGCGGACGAGCTGGTCGAGGCCGTGCACCGCATGATGGCCTTCGCCGACCGCAAGCGCCGCCTCCGGGTGCGTGCCAACGCGGACAACGCCGAGGACGCGCTGCGCGCCCGCCGCTTCGGCGCCCAGGGCATCGGTCTGTGCCGTACCGAGCACATGTTCCTCGGCGAGCGCCGCGAGATGGTCGAGAAGCTGATCCTCGCGGACACCGAGGAGGAGCGCGAGGCCGCCCTGGAGCAGCTCCTGCCGCTGCAGAAGAAGGACTTCGTCGAACTCTTCGAGGCGATGGACGGCCTGCCGGTCACGATCCGTCTCCTGGACCCGCCGCTGCACGAGTTCCTGCCCGACATCACGGAGCTCTCCGTGCGCGTCGCGCTCGCCGAGTCCCGCCAGGAGGCGCACGAGAACGACCTGCGTCTGCTCCAGGCCGTCCACCGCCTGCACGAGCAGAACCCGATGCTGGGCCTGCGCGGCGTGCGCCTCGGCCTGGTCATCCCCGGTCTGTTCACGATGCAGGTCCGCGCCATCGCCGAGGCCGCGGCCGAGCGCAAGAACGCCAAGGGCGACCCGCGCGCCGAGATCATGATCCCGCTCGTCGGCACGGTCCAGGAGCTGGAGATCGTCCGCGAGGAGGCCGACCAGGTCATCTCCGAGGTCCAGGCGGCCACCGGCGTACAGCTGAAGCTGGCGATCGGCACGATGATCGAGCTGCCGCGCGCCGCGCTGACGGCGGGCCAGATCGCCGAGGCGGCGGAGTTCTTCTCCTTCGGCACGAACGACCTGACCCAGACGGTGTGGGGCTTCAGCCGGGACGACGTGGAGGCCTCCTTCTTCACGGCCTACCTGGAGAAGGGCATCTTCGGCGTCAGCCCGTTCGAGACGATCGACCGGGACGGCGTCGGCTCCCTGGTGAAGCTGGCGGCGAAGGCGGGCCGCGAGACCCGTCCCGACCTCAAGCTCGGCGTCTGCGGTGAGCACGGCGGCGACCCGGAGTCGGTCCACTTCTTCCACGAGGTGGGTCTGGACTACGTCTCCTGCTCCCCGTTCCGCATCCCGGTCGCCCGCCTGGAGGCGGGCCGCGCGGCCACGCAGTCGGCGGGCAGCGACCACCGCTGAGCCGAGGGCGGCAGCGCCGCCCGCCCGGACCCCGGAGCCGTCGTCGGTCCCCGACCCTCAGACCGATCGGCGGCGGCTCCGGCACACGAAAAAGAAGGGGCGGCACCCTGTGCGGGGGTGCCGCCCCTTCGTGCATCCTCCGCGGAGACCGTCAAGCTACGCCGCTGACCTGGAAGAACGACGTTTGCCGGCGGTGGCTGCCGTGGAAGCCGCGTGAACCGTTGTGCCCTCGCCGTGCCCTTCGGGCGCGGCTGGGTCGGTGGGACAGCACGCACGACAGACACTCTCGCCGATCGCCTCGGGCCGATGGACGCAGCAGTCGCACGCCAGGGTGGCTGACGTGGCACCGATCGGCTCGGAAACGGTGCACTGGAACGGCAACAGGCCGTCCTCGGAGGAGAGTTGGTCGACAACCTCGTCTCTGCCGAGAGATCCGTTCTTCCATGTACGCCGACCGGCCGGCAAGATCGTTCGAAGTGCCGCCGTCAGCCTCACCACTGAACACGCTCCGGTTCACCACCACGCTCTGGACACCGTGACGGGGAAGGTGATCGGCGAGCTGTCTCCTCAGCACCGGGCTGTGGACTTCCGGGACTTCCTCGACGTGAGGTTCCCCTCCCGCTGCGGAGACTGTGACCGGCGGGACGGTCGGGGTCACGGCATCCAGGAAGCGCTTCCATGACGCCGAGTTCCGTGAGGGGCGGTATGGATCGTGGCGGAGACCGGGAAGCCGATTCCGGATGTGGCTGAGGGCCTGGGTCCCCCGGGGACCCCGCACAGCCGGGTGTGAGGCGCAACGGGTCGCCGTCGTCGGACCGGCCGGTGGCGGCGTCGTCGCCCGGTGGTCGTCTGTGGGAGAGCGAGCACGCCGAGCTGGAGCGGCTGCGGGCCGAGGCCAGGGAGAAGCACATCCGCGAGCGGCACGCCCGACCCGCGGCCCCGGATGGCGACGGGCCAGGGCCGGTGGCAGCCTGGACGACAACAGCGTTCGTGTTCGCAGGAGGTGGAGCATCCGTGGAAAGCCACACGTCGCGCACCGGAAAGCTGCTGAGCACCGCCGCGGCTGCCGCCCTGTCGGCCACGCTCTTCCCTGTCGTGGCGGCCTCGCCCGCGGCGGCCGTGACCTGCAACGCGGCCGTCGCCAACCAGGCCCCGACCGCCGGGACGGCCGCCCAGGCGAGGGATGCCGTGATCTGCCTGATCAACGCGCAGCGCACACAGCGCGGGCTGGCTCCCCTCACCACCAACCAGGCCCTGACGAAAGCGGCCACGCAGCATGCTGTCGCGGCCGTCCAGCTGAAGTGGTGGGGACCGGGCAAGGACCCGCACCGCAATCCCCAGACCGGCTCGACACCGCAGAGCCGCATCCAGGCGGCCGGATACTGTCCCAACCCCCGCTCGTGGGAGTTCAACGAGATCACGTACACCGGGTGGGGCGGATCGGGAACTCCGCAGGCCGCCGTCAACTGGTGGATGAACAGCCCCGGCCACCGCGCCATCATCCTCAAGCCGTCGCTGCGCGAGATGGGCCCGTGGGCCCAGCCCGGCTCGGCGGACCGGGCCGGGGCCGCGTCGTCCAGCGCCGGCACCTACGTCGTGACGTTCGGACGCTGCCAGCAGTGAATCCCCCATCGGCGCCGCGCACGCACACCTTGGCGTCCCGCTTGCCGATGTCGATACCGGCGCAGCGCTCGTGCCGGCACCTACGCCGCCGACCAGGCTGGACGACGTTCGCCGGCGTCGGCTGCCGTTGAACCCGCGCTAAGCCGTCGTGCCCTCTGGGTGCGGCTGGGTCCCTCACGCGCCGTCACCACGAGGGCGTTCGCTCCGATTTGGCACCTTCCGGGGCGGGCCGGCTTCGGGTGACGGTGCCGGCCCATGCTGACCTGCCGTGTGCCCGCTCCCGACACGGCACGCAGCGTCGTCGAGCTCTCGTCGCCGACCGAGGGACGTGGAAGATCTCGGATCTGTCAACTGCGCTTCCAGGAAGGGCAACACGCGCTTGGCTGGTGCGAGGCGGCACGGGCGAACAGGGGGGTAGGGGATGGCGGGGGTACGCCGTGCGTTCCGCATCCTGGCGGGGGCGGGGCTGTTGGTCACGGTGGGCGTGGCGACGAACCAGGTGCTCAACGACGGCAGACTCAGCTGGACCTGGCTGTACGCCTCGCTGTGCGTATCGGCACTGAGCCTCGTCTACTCGGAGTGGGGAACCACCCCTGCCCCCACCGAGGGCGAGAACACCGGTGCCGCACGCGGCGGCCGCCGGGTGTACCTGCGGCAGCTGCGGGCGAGCGTGCAGGACATGGAGACCGTCGGCATCGCCACGCAGAGCGAGTTCGTGTTCCGGATGCGTCAGGTGTACGTCGATGTCAGTGTCGTGCCGCAGGTACTGCACGCGGCGGCCAGGGAGCCGTACCTCGGTTCGGTGGGCGGCGGAGAACGCAGAAGCCTGGCATCGATGCTCCGGGACGCCGAACGCGAGGAGACGTCCCGGGTCCTGGCGGTCATCGGCGGCCCGGGCTCCGGCAAGACGACGCTGGCCCGCAACACGGCCCTGGAGCTGTGCGTGCACCGCTGGCGCCCGTGGAAGAGACGCCTGCCCGTGCTGCTCTACCTCCGTGACCACGCCACGGCCCTCCTGGCCGACGAACCCCACACGCTGGAAGCGGTGGCGGTCTCGGCAGGCTGGCTGGACGGCAAGGTCTCGGCACGCTGGCTTGCCCGCCGCCTCGATCGCGGAGACTGCGTGGTCCTGCTGGACGGCCTGGACGAGGTCGCCGACCCGACGGAACGGGGCCGGGTGGTGGCCTGGGTCTCTCGGCAGATCCAGCGGCACCCGCACAACACCTATGTGGTGACGTCCCGGCCCCACGGCTACGAGTCGAATCCACTGCCAGGCGCGGAGGTCCTCCAGGTACGCCGCTTCACCTGGCAGCAGATCGAGCGCTTCCTGCGCCAGTGGTCGTACGCGACGGAGAGCCGTGCCCGGGGTGCCACCGGTCACGAGGTACGAGCGGCCGCTGCCAGGACCGCCTCCGACCTGCTGGCCCGTCTACGCAGACAGGCCGCCCTGTACGACCTGGCGGCGAACCCTCTGCTGCTGACGATGATGGCGAACGTGCACCGCTATCGAGGACAACTGCCCGGCAATCGCGCCGGCCTGTACGCCGAGATGTGCGACGTACTGCTTCACCGCCGCTCCGAGGCCCGAGGGCTGACGGACGCCACGGGCCTTGCCGGTCCGCACAAACAGCATGTCGCCCAGCACCTGGCCCTGGCCCTGATGAAGGCCAGGGTCCGCGACTGGCCGGTGCGTCACGCCGCGAGGGCGATCCGGCCGGCCCTTCGGCAGGTCCCGGGACAGGTGACCGCCGAGGTGTTCCTGGAGGAGGCCCGCAAGAGCGGACTGCTGGTCGAACGCGAGCATGATGTGTACGGCTTCGCCCACCTCACGCTGCAGGAGTACCTGGCCGCCGCCCAGCTCAGCACCCCCCACGCCGACACCACCGTACTGACGGCGAACGTCAACGACCCATGGTGGCGCGAGACGATCCTGCTCTGGTCCGCCGGCAACGACGCCACGCCCGTCATCACCGCCTGCCTGGACAGCGGTACGGTCCCTGCCCTGGCCCTGGCCTTCGACTGCGCCGAAGAGGCGAGAACCGTCGACCCCGACACCCGGGGCCGGCTGGAAGCCCTGCTGAGCCCGCCCGCTCCCGGCCGACCTCGCGATCCCTCCCGCGCACGCCTCGTGGCAGGGGTCCTGGCCACGCGGGCACTGCGCGAGACGATCCGGATCGACGACACGACCGCGTTGTGCGCGCGGCCCGTTTCCCATGCCCTGTACATGGCGTTCGTCAACGAGGAGGAAGCGGCGGGTCGCCACCATCCCGCTCCTTCGGACGTGCCGGAGAGAGGCAACGGCGTGGCCGTGGGCATGCAGGCCGGTGACGCCGAACGCTTCGTCGACTGGATCAACACCCTCACCGCAGACGGCGAGACCGTCTACCGGCTGCCGACCTCAGCGGATCTCGGTGACCCCGAGGCCCTGGTCGCTGACCTCACCCGTTGCACGGTCTGGGCCCATGACGGCACCGAGACGGTCCTTCACCGGCCTCAGGGAGTCGACTGGCCCTACACCTACCCCGCCGAACAGGCCGGCTCCCTCGTCGTCGCCGACCGGGAACGGCTCACCCTCTATCTGCGGCTCATGGCCACGCCGGAGCCACAGCGCACGCGGGTGGAGACCTGGGTCAAGGTCCTCACCGCCGCACTCACACACGCTTCGGCGCTCCGCAGGGCTCCTGCCCTGTCCGCGCTGAAACTCCCTCTCACTCTGGCCATGGCCGTCGCTCTCGACCACGTCCGCCTGTGTGCCGAGGCGTTCACCGACCACCGCGCGCTCGCCCCCGCTTTCCTGCGGGCGTTCGACCTCGCCCATGCCTTCACACGAGCCGTCGGGACGGTTCCCGTCCAAGAGCTCTCTCTCAACCTGGATCCCGTTCTCGCCCGCGCCCTCGAACGTGCCCACTCGGTCGTCGGCGCCCGAGCCTCCGAAATCCTCGACCCCGGCATCGGCCTCGACCGCGTTCACGACCTCGCCCGGGGTCTCGACCTCGCCCCCACGCTCAGCCGCGCGCTCCAGCACGCCTACGGCCTCGACCTCGACCGTGCCCTCGAACACGCCCAGGGCCTCGACGAGGGCCTGATCCGTACCCTGGGCCTCGCCCTCGGAGCCGCCGGCGACTTCGTCCCCGGCTCCCACCTCGTCCGCGCCCTCGACGATGCCCTCTCGCTCTCTCTGCCCCACCTCTTCGTCCGCGACCTCGATCTCGCCCTCGGCCTCGCTCTCGGCCTCAGCCGCGATTCCCACACACAGGTGTTGACGCTCTCCCTCAACACCTTCCGTTCCCTGCTCGACCGCCGGCTGCCAGGCCGGCCACCCGCTGCCACCGAAGACGCGGAACCCGCCGGACTCTCCGCCCTGGACGACTTCCTGGTGGCGCGGGCAACTGAGGACATGCTGCTCACCGGTCGTTCCGATCGGCAGGTGCCAGAGGATCCGACCCGTGTCGTACGCCTTCAGCGCGACATCCTCCGGTCGATCGTCACCGATCTCCCGGCCCATCGAGGACAGGTGCTGGTGGAGGGCGTCACCGAGCTGCTCACGGCGATACGCGACCGAACCGTCCCCTGCGACGAGCGGGCGCTGTCCTGCGCCCGCACGGCTCTCGTCGCCGCGATGGCCGACCTGGACGAGTCGGGTGTGCGCCACCGCGGCAGGAGCGAGCACATGTCCATCGTCTGGCAGAGCCTGGCGGCTCTTGACGCCTCCTCAAGCGGCTCCCGCCCCAACCAGATCCTCCTGCTCACCCGCACCCGGCCCTAGGTGTGCCGTCCGGACAGATTGGTGCCGCGGCGGCAATCGAACCGCCGTCACCCGCCTTGCAGGTCCGTCCGGGCTCCTTTCGGCGCGGCCCGCCGCGGGCGCCCGCCGGTGGGCGACCCGGGGTGTCGCGGTTGGCCCCGGATCGGTACATTTCCGCTACAGGAAAGGGCGTTGAGGGTCCCTTTGGGGGCTATGCTGTAACAGCATGTGATCATTTTATTTTTCAACAACACACGTGAAGCGTGTCGCTGCCCCCTGGAAGGAAGTGCCGTGGCACCGGTGCTCGTCGGACTCCAAGGTCTGCTGGCGGGAGAGCGCATCCCGATCCTCGACACCCGCGTCACCTTCGGACGCAACTCCGAGAACACCGTCGTCATCTCCAGTCTGAGCGTCTCCCGCTTCCACGCGGAGATCGTCTTCGACGAGGACGAGGGATACCGGCTGCGCGACTGCGGCAGCAGCAACGGCACCCTGGTCAACGGAGACGAGGTGGAGACCCGTCTGCTGCAGCCCGGTGACGCCATCACCCTGGGCGACCAGGAGTTCCGCTTCGAGGTGGCGGACGCCATGGAGACCCTCATGGCGCTGTCCCTGCCCCGGTCCGTGACCCACGGTCCGGAGGAGGGCGAGCAGGGGCCGGTACTGAGGGTCACCGTCGCCGGCGGGGGCCCCGTCGGCCTCTCCTTCGCCCTGCTGCTGGAGCACTTCCTCGGACCCCAGACGCAGATCACCGTCTACGACGGCAGGTGGCGCAAACAGGGCCGCACCGTCGTCTGGAAGGGCGAGGACGAGGGCAATGTGCGGCGCCAGCAGGTGGTGACCGTGCAGAGCCGCCAGTACCTCGCGTGGCCGGAGGAGGTGCGCGCGCGCCTCTTCGCCCCGGAGAACTACAGCGAGATGTGGCCGTCGGGCCCGGACTCGATCGGCGACCACCACCCGCGCAACATGCGCATCGCCTACATCGAGGACCGGCTGCTGGAGCTGGCGAACGAGAAGCGGGACCGGATCCGGCTCATACCCGCCCGGTTCGACGCGGCCGACCAGCAGGACGCCCTCGCCACGCAGCACGTGCTCGCCATCTGCGACGGCGGGCGGTCGCACACCCGGGAGCACTTCGCCGCCCGGTTCGGCAAGGCCGACGAGTCCATCTACTCCCTCGACGGCCGCCACCTCCAGGACGTCGTCCTCGGCCTGCGCGTGAAGTCCGGCCTGACCGACCCCATGGCGGTCCTGCTGACGGTGGCCCAGAACCGTTTCCTGCTCAACTCGCTGCGTGGCGAGGGCTTCCTCAACATGCGGCTGACCGACGCCGAGGTGGCGGAGGTCATCGGCATCGACCCGGTCCGCCGCGTCTTCGAGGAGTGCATCGCCTCCCGGCCGTGCCTGATGAACCGCGACGAACACGGCGACTTCCAGTGCTCCACGCACGGCACGCTGTTCCTGCCCGCGCTGATCAAGGGCTCGTCCCTGTGGAAGCGCGTGCGCGAGGGACTGGAGCTGTTCGGTGTCCGGCCCGAGGACCTGACCGCGGTCACCAGCTTCCGCCTGGACATGGTGCAACGCCCGCGTTTCTCCGCGGAACTGCTGCCCCCCACGGCCGCTTCTCCCGGCACCTACGGCTTCCTCCTCGGCGACGCCGCCAACGCCATCCACTTCTGGCCCGGCCGCGGCCTCAACAGCGGTCTCGCCTCCGCCGTTTCGCTGGCCCGCTCCCTCAACGGAGCCTGGAACGGACGGGCGTTCCGGGACGCGGACTTCCTGCGGCACGAGGCCGCCATGTCGATGCTGCAGTACCGGCACAAGAGCCGCGCGTGGAAGGCGATGGTGACCACCGACGACCAAGGTGTCACCTGGGCGATCAAGGACATCATCGAGCACGGCATCGCCGGGATCACCGATGAGCCCGAGCATGAGGCGGACACCGGGACGCTGCTGGAGCGCATGCGGGCCATGCGCGAACGGCTCGCACCCCGGCTGCCCGGAATGCCGGACGACGAGGCGATCCTGGAACGCCTGCGCACACTGGACTCCGCCACGCTGCGCATGCTGGTCCTCAGCGGGGCATGGGACACCCTGACCATGGGCGGCGAAGAGGTCGACATCGACATCTTCTACGGCCCGGATTCGTCCGCTGCCGCCGCTGCCGTCGAAGCCCTGGAGCCGGTCGCGCAGTCATAGACCATCTCGGCCGCAGGCGGGGCCCGCTTCGTGACGGGCCCCGGCGGGAAGGGGGCGGCGCTCCGTGTCGGGTCGCCGCCCCTCGGTGGGTCAGATGGTGCCGTCCGTGTTGACCGGGCCGACCTGGAAGGTGTTCGAGCACGTCGTCCAGCGTGCGGGCACGAGGACGGCGGTGTGCGACGCCGGCGGATAGATCCTCAGATAGCTGCCGGTGCGCAGGCAGGGCCCGCCGATCGGGCCGTTGGTGGTGCGGACGACCGCGGGCGCGGAGTGCCCGGGGGCGAGGGTGACGGTGGAGTACGACCGGCTGGTGCGGGTGGCGGCCGGTCCGATCTGCCGGTGCGCGGTGTCCAGGACGCTGACGCCCGGGAAGCCGCGCAGGGCGCACGACGTGGTGCTGGTGTTGGTGAACTGGACGGGCCAGTAGAGGGATCCGGCCGCGCCCTCCTGGCGGCCCATGGAGACGTAGAGGTCGGTCACGGCGCAGGTGCGCGCAGCGGCCGACGCCCGGGTCGTCATGGCCGTGGTCGCGGATGTCTTCGCAGCTGCCGGCGCTGCCGCAGCCGCCGTCGCCGCCGCGCTCCATGCGACGCCTGCTGTCGCGAGTGCCGCCGTGGCGGCGGTCAGGCCGGCGGCCAGGCCGCGGCGGGAGAGGAACCGAATATTCAGAAACATGGCGCATCCGCCTCCATCGGGCGAATGGGTGATGAGGACGTTCTGTTGGATGCGTCCTCGCCCGGAAAAGTTGTGCCTGCCGCCGGGAAAAATCCCGCCCCGCGTGTCCGGGGGATCACCAGCCCTCCACGCCGAGGGCCAGGCGCCGGCGCCACCACGGCTCCTCGGGACCGGCCAGCGGGTCGGGAAGCGTGAGGCGCAGATAGCGGTGGTCCAGTGGTGTCACCACGCCCTGCAGCTCGGCCCGCGCCCGGACGGGGAGCAGGGGCAGGATCTCCGCCAGCGCGTCCCGGGCCTCTCGTACGTCGTCGAGGGCGCAGCCGGGGCAGCTGCCGCAGGAGGACTCGCGGGGGTAACGGGGGCGGTTCCCGGGCGGACGGAGGAACGCCCGGTAGCGCCGCAGGGCGGTGTCGGTCGCACCGCGCGGATACCGGAAGCCGGGGGAGAGGCGCTCCGCGCGGTGGACGGCGAGGCTGGTGCGGTCGGACAGACCGGGTATGCGGACCGGCGGGGGCTCTTCCCGGACACGGGGGCCAGAGGTCCTGCGGGCGCTGCGCAGAGCGCCGGGCCGGTTACGCGGCATCGGCCTTTCGACGGGTGGTCATGGACTCCATGATGCCCGACAGGACTTGGCGGCGTCACACGCGGCCGCACCGGACCCCTCGCCCCGCCGGTGGCCCGACCGGCGGGATCCGGCGCATGACCGTTCCTGCCGCCGGATGCGCGTCCCCGTCCGGGGCGGCCTCGCGGCGAACTGTGGTGCCCGTCACATCGGCCTCGTGTCACGAACCGGCACGCAGCTTCCATCTGGTGGGTGTCCACAGCGAACGAGGAAGGGCCGGACGATGAGCGCACAGCACACAGAGGGCGGGGCGGCCCCGCACCGCGTGGTGATCCTGGGGGCGGGGTACGCGGGCATGGCCGCGGCGATCCAGCTCGCGGCCCGGGTCAAGGGCCCTCAGGACGTCGAGGTGACCGTGGTGAACGCGCAGGAGCGGTTCACCGAGCGGATGCGGCTGCACATGGTGGCGACCGGGCAGCGGCTCGCCGAACTGAGCGTCCCGGAGCTGCTGGAGGGCACGGGGGCGCGGTTCGTGCGCGGCTGGGTCACGGCCGTGGACACGGACGCGAAGGCCGTGCGGATCGACGACGACCGGGTGCTGCACTACGACACGCTGGTGTACGGGCTGGGCGGTGTGGCCGACACCTCGGCCGTGCCGGGGAGCGAGGACCACGCGTACACGCTGAGCGGTGCCCAGGACGCCGAGGCGCTGGCCGGCCGGCTCTCACGGCTCGGCGGGGGCACGGTGGTGGTCGTCGGCAGCGGGCTGACCGGCGTCGAGTCGGCCGCGGAGATCGCCGAGCGGTACCCGGAGCTGACCGTGGTCCTGCTCGGCCGGCAGGAGCCCGGTGCCGCCATGAACCCGAGGGCGAGGGCGTATCTGCGCCGCGCGCTCGACCGGCTGGGCGTCCGGGTCCGGGCCGGGGCCGAGGTGGTGAAGGTGCTGCCGGACGCCGTGGAGCTGGCGGGCGGCGAGAGCGTCACGGCCGACGCGGTCCTGTGGACGAGCGGGACACGGGTGTCGCCGCTGGCGGCCGCCGCCGGGCTGGCCGTGGACGAGCACGGCCGCGTCGTCACGGACGCCACGCTGCGCTCGGTGTCCCACCCCGAGGTGTACGCGATCGGCGACGCGGCCGCGATCCGCCAGGGGTACGGCGTCATGCACGGCACCTGCCAGGGCGGCATGCCGACCGGAGTGCACGCCGCGCTGTCGATCTGCCGGGTGCTCAGGGGCAGGCGGCCCAAGCCGTTCCGCTTCGGCTACTACCACACACCGGTCAGCCTGGGGCGGGGCGACGCGGTGGTGCAGTTCACCCGCCCCGACGACAGTCCGCGCCCGATCTGCCTGACCGGCCGTACGGCGGTCCGGTACAAGGAGACGGTGACCGCCGCGCCGTGGCCGACCTACGGCCGCATGAAGAAGATGCCCGCAGCGGGCGCGTTCTGGCCCCGCGGGGGGCGCTTCACCCGGATCCGGAGGACCAAGTGACCGAGCTGACCGCCCACCCCGGCCAGCAAGCCTTCCACGAGCACCGGCGGCTGCTGTTCTCCGTGGCCTACCGCGTCCTCGGCAGCGCGGCCGACGCCGAGGACGCGGTCCAGGACACCTGGATCAAGTGGTCCGCCGCGGACCGCGCGCAGGTGGCCGACCCGAAGGCGTATCTGACGCGGATCGTCTCGAACCTGGCGCTGGAACGGCTGCGGTCCACCCGGCACAAGCGGGAGACCTATGTGGGGCCGTGGCTGCCGGAGCCCATCCTCACCGGCGGGGACGCCTCCGAGGCCGTCCTGGACGCCGAGTCGGTGTCGATGGCGATGCTGGTGGTGCTGGAGACGCTCAGCCCGCTCGAACGCGCGGTGTTCGTGCTGAAGGAGGTCTTCGGCTTCAGCCACGCCGAGATCGCGGAGGCGGTGGAGCGCTCCGAGGCGGCCGTACGGCAGGCCGCGCACCGTGCCCGCGCGCACGTGCAGGCCCGGCGGCCGCGCTTCACGGCGGACCGGACACGGCAGCGTGAGGCCACCGAGCGGTTCTTCGCCGCGGCCACCGGCGGCGACGTCAACGCCCTGATGGAGCTGCTCTCGCCGGACGTCACCCTGTGGACCGACGGCGGCGGCAAGGTCCGTCAGGCGCTGCGGCCGGTCGTGGGTGCGCAGACCGTGGCCTCCTGGTTCGCGGCCATCGGCACCGTCACCTACCAGGGCGTCGAGCCCGCCGACATGCGCGCCGAACTCGTCGGGATCAACGGCGGCCCGGGCATCGTGTTCAGCTCCCCGGAACGCGTCATCGCCACCGTGACCTTCGACTTCGGCCCCGACGGCCGCATCACCGCCATCCACAACGTGGCCAACCCCGACAAGCTCCGGGCGGTGGCCGACGGCACCGCCCGCGACATCGGGACGCGGTGAGCCGCCGCACCGCCTGGACACGGCGGGCGTGATGGCACCCCGGAGGACCTCAACAGCATGCGCCGCCACCGGCGTCGGATCGTCCACGCGCACGCCCGCTCCAGGGCCGCCGGCCTCCTGCCGGCCGAGGCGGGTGCCCTGCCCACGCCGTACGCGGCGGCCGCCCCCGGTGTGCGGCCGGACTCCTTCCCCGGGCCGCTCCTCGCGCTGCGGGGTGCGCGGACCTCACGGTGTGACACACGGCTGCAACGCCCCTTACGTAATCACGGCGCATGGTTGATCGTTGGGCCGTGCATCGATGACGAACGTCAGGGGGCACACGATGACGGGCATCAGCCGCAGGACGCTGCTGGCAGCCGGCGCGGGAGCCGGACTGCTCACCGCGTGCGGATCGAACACCGGGCGGGGCGGCGGGCACGACGGCGGAGGAGCCGCGCTGTCGCAGTGGTACCACCAGTACGGCGAGACGGGCACCCAGCAGGCCGTCCAGCGATACGCCGCCGCCTACAGGAAGGCGCACGTGAGCGTCCAGTGGCGGCCCGGCAACTACGACCAGCAGACCGCCGCCGCCCTGCTCACCGACTCCGGACCCGATGTCTTCGAGGTCAACGGGCCCACGCTCGACCAGATCCGGGCCGGTCAGGTCGTCGACCTCACCGATCTTCCGCACGGGGTCAGGGACGACTTCAACCCGGCCGTGCTCACGCCCAAGACGCACGACGGGAAGATCTGGGCCATCCCCCAGGTCATCGACATGCAGCTCCTCTACTACCGCAAGAGCCTGCTCGCGGACGCGGGAGTCCAGCCGCCCACCACCCTGGACGCCCTGGTCGACGCGGCCGGGAAGCTCACCGGCAGCAAGGTCAAGGGGCTGTTCCTCGGCAATGACGGGGGCGCCGGCGTCCTCGGCGGAACTCCCCTGTACGCCGCCGGACTTTCCCTGGTCACCGAGGACGGCAAGGCCGGCTTCGACGACCCCGCGGCCGCCCGCACCCTCGGCAAGCTGCACCGGCTGTACGCGGACGGGTCCCTCCTCCTCGGCGCTCCCGCCGACTGGTCCGACCCCTCCGCCCTCCTCCAGGGCCTGACCGCCATGCAGTGGTCGGGACTGTGGGCACTGCCCCAGGTGCGCAAGGAACTCGGCGACGACTTCGGGGTGCTCCCCTTCCCGCAGGACGGCCCGCACGGCCGGCCCTCGGTGCCCGTCGGCGCGTACGGCGCCGCCGTCAGCGCGCGCGGCAGGCACCGGGAGGCCGCCAAGGAGTACGTGAAGTGGCTGTGGGTCGAACGCACCGACTACCAGGAGGACTTCGCGCTCTCCTACGGCTTCCACATCCCGGCACGGACCTCCCTCGCGAAGAAGGCCGCCCGGCTGAGGTCGGGTCCGGCCGCCGACGCCGTCCGCCTCAGCACCGACCACGGCTATGCCCAGCCCCTGCTGTGGACCCCGGCCAGTCAGACCGCCTACCAGGACGCACTCAGCCGGATCATCAAGAACGGGGCCGCTCCCGACAACGAGCTGCGGGCCGTCGTACGGAAGGTGTCGGCCGAGCTCGACCGTGTGAAGAAGAAGCCGTGAGCAGGCGCAACGCCCTCTGGTTCTGGGTCTTCGTCGGACCCTTCGCCCTCGGGCTCGCCCTGTTCACCTACGTTCCGCTGCTGTGGAGCGTCGCACTCAGCTTCTTCGACGCGCACAACACCGTCACGCCCACGCACTTCGTCGTTCTGGACAACTACGCGGCGATGCTGGAGGACGACGCGTTCGTCGACAGCCTGAAGACCTTCCTGGTCTTCACCGCCTTCATCGTGCCCGCCACCTACGTCTTCTCGCTCTCCCTCGCCCTGATGGTCAACCGCATCGGGCGCGCCCGGGCCTTCTTCCGGTCCGTGTTCTTCCTGCCCGCCGCCTGCAGTTACGTCGTCGCGGCGCTCATCTGGAAGATGTCCCTCTTCAACGGGGTGCGGTTCGGGCTGGCCAACACCGTGCTGGGCTGGTTCGGCGGCGATCCCGTCGCCTGGCTGTCCACCACCGACCCGCCCTGGTACTGGCTGGTCATCGTCACCGTACGGCTGTGGCTCCAGGCCGGCTTCTACATGATCCTCTTCCTCGCCGGGCTCCAGCGGATCGACCCGGTGCTCTACGAGGCGGCCGCCGTGGACGGGGCCCGGCCCGGCTGGACCGTGCTGCGCCACATCACCCTGCCCCAGCTGCGGGCCACCTCGGTCGCGGTGGTGCTGCTCCTCGTCATCAACGCCTTCCAGGCCTTCGACGAGTTCTACAACCTGCTGTCCGACGCGCGGGGTTATCCGCCCTACGCCCGGCCGCCCCTGGTCTACCTCTACTACACGGCCCTCGGGCAGGGGCAGAACCTCGGACTGGGCAGCGCGGGGGCGGTGATCCTCGCGCTGGTCATCGCCGTCGTCACGGTGGGGCAGGCGCGGTGGCTGAGGCTGGGAAGGACGGACGCGGATGGATGACGCCCTGGTGCGGGCCGGGCGGGCCCTCAGGCTGGTGCTGCTGATCGCGCTGGCCCTGCTCTTCCTGATCCCCTTCTATCTGCTGGTCCGCAACGGCCTGTCGAGCGAGCAGGACATCACCTCGCCCCAATGGACCTTCTTCCCGCGCGAGTTGAGGTGGCGGAACGTCGGGGAGCTGTTCGACGACCCCGCCGTTCCCTTCGCCCGCTCCCTCCTCAACAGCGCGCTGATCGCCGTCGCGACCACACTCGGCACCCTGCTCCTCGCCTCCCTCGCGGGCTACGGCCTCGCCCGCATCCCCTACCGCCACGCGAACAAGGTCTTCTACGGCATCCTCGGCACGCTCCTGGTCCCGGCCGCCGTGACGTTCGTACCGAGCTTCGTCCTGGTGTCGTCGCTGGGCTGGATCTCCACGCTCCGCGGGCTGATCGTCCCGACCCTGTTCCCGGCGTTCGCCTGCTTCGTCTTCCGGCAGTACTTCCTGGGCTTTCCCCGGGAGCTGGAGGACGCGGCGCAGGTCGACGGGCTCGGCCCCTGGCGCACCTACTGGCTGGTCGTCGTGCCGAACGCCCGGCCGGTGTTCGCCGCCGTCGGGACCATCGTGTTCCTCGGCGCCTGGAACTCCTTCCTGTGGCCCCTGGTCATCGGGCAGGACCAGAGCGCCTGGACGGTGCAGGTGGCACTGTCGTCCTTCACCACGTCCCAGGTGATCCGCCTGCACGAACTGTTCGTCGCCGCGGCCGTGTCCGTCCTGCCACTGCTGCTGGTGTTCCTGTGCTTCCAGCGGTGGATCGTGGCGGGGGTGGAGCGGTCGGGGATCGACTAGGGCGTAGGGTTCCAGCCATGCGTTGCTGGATATGCGGCTCCGGCCGGCTGAGTCCGGTCGGGGAGCTCACCTCGAGCGAGAGAACGTACGAACGTCTGCGGCTCAAGTTCCGCCGGCCTGGAATCCTGAAGCCCCGGCCGACGTTCGATGCCGCACTCGCGCGGGCCTGCCGCGACTGCGGAGCCCTGTTTCCGTTCCTCACCGAGTACGACCGGGAGCAGCTGGATGCGGAGGCCGACGGCCTGGCCGATGTCGAAGGGGCCCCGCCGTACCCCTACGGTGCGGGCGACGGCTCCGGTCAGTGAACTCCCGCGCTGTCCCGGCCCGGTGAGCTCCCGCGCGGTACCGGCCCGGTGAACTCCCGTGCAGTTCGGACCGGTGAACCCCCGTACCGTTCCGGCCGGTGAACCCCCGCGCTCACAAGGAGCCGCCGCTGTCCACCACCAGATCGGTGCCGACCAGCGAGGCCGCGTCGTCGCAGGCCAGGTAGAGGACGGCGGCGGCGACCTCCTCGGTGGCGGAGATCCGGCCGAGCGGCAGGGTGGCCTTCGCGCGCTCGGACCGGCCCTGCTCCGACTCGCCCGGGCGCAGGGACATGGAGGTGGCCGTGGCGCCCGGACTGACCACGTTGATGCGGACGCCGTCGCCGATGTGGTCCAGGGCGGCACCCCGGCTGAGGGCGGTCACGGCGGCCTTGGTGGCGGAGTAGGCGGCGGCCCCGGGGGAGCCGGTGTGCCGGCCGAACGTGGAGGACACGTTGACGATCGCGCCGCCCGAGGGCTGGGTGCGCATCTGGCGGATCTGCGCCTGGAGGGCCAGATGGACACCGGTGACGTTGATGGCGAGCTGGGTGTGCCAGTCGTCCTCCGGCAGCTCGGCGAGGGGCTGTCCGCCCCGGAAGACGCCGGCGTTGTTGACGGCCACGTCGAGCGAACCGAACCTCTCGACGGCGGCCCGGACCAGCGCCTCGGCGTCGGCGGCTCGGGAGACGTCGGCCGGCACCGCGAGGGCCTTGCCGCCCCCCTCCTCGATCAGCCGGACGGTCTCGTCCAGAAGCTCCGGACGGCGCCCGGCGACGACCACCTGGGCACCTTCCGCCGCGAAGGCGAGTGCCACGGCGCGGCCGATGCCGGAGCCGGCGCCGGTGACGAGGGCGGTCCTGCCGGTGAAACGGGTGGTGGTCATGATCTCCCCTTTTTCTTGACCGATCGGTTCAGTATGAGAGCGTGGCGCACGCCCCTCGACGGTGGGGCGTACGGGACGGCGGGACTTGTCGGACGGCGGGGCCTATCGGTCGAGCAGCGCCAGTGCCTGCTGCGCCGCGTCCCGGACCCGGGCCGGGTCCGCGGACGCCTTGCCGACCACCCGCAGGCCCTGCATCAGCACCAGCAGCATGCGGGCGAGCGGGAGCGGGTCGTGCCCGGCGGTCAGCTCACCCTGGGCCTTGGCGCGCACCAGCGCCGAGTGCAGCACGGTCTCGATGTGGTCCCAGTTGCGCTCGACCTGCCGTGTGGCGGCCGGATCGTGCGGGGCCAGCTCGGCCGCCGTGTTGGTCACCAGGCAGCCGTTCCTGCGCAGCTGGTCATCGGCGGCCTCGGCCGCGAACCGTCCGACGAGTGCCCGGACGGCGGGCAGGGCGGGGCCCGGCTGGGACAGTTCGTGCACGATCCGGGCCAGGCCCGACTGCTCGTAGCGGTCCAGTGCCTTCAGATACAGCTCGTGCTTGTTCCCGAAGGTCGCGTACAGGCTTGCCCTGCCGATGCCCAGGTGCTCCACCAGGTCGGTCATCGACGTCGCCTCGTAGCCGCGCCGCCAGAACAGCTCCAGGGCTGACTGCAGCGCGGCGTCCGGGTCGAATTCCTTGGTCCTGGCCACGTGACGCAGCCTAGTTCTTTCTGGAACGCTTGGTCAAGATCGTTCGGTAGGCATCGTTCGGTCGAGATCGTTCGATCGGGAGCGGCCGGTCGGGATCAGCCGGTCCGGAACAGCCGGTCGGGATCAGTCGATCGAGGTCGGCCGGCCGAGGCCGGCTGTCACGCGGTCCGCACCCCGTACGTGGCGATGCGTACCGACCCGTCGTCCAGGCACTGCCCGGTCTCCAGGTCGAAGCGCTGCTTGAGCAGCGGGGACGCCACGAACGGCCGGCCCTGCAGGGTGCCGGTCAGGCCCCGGGAGAGGACGGCCGCGCCGCCGAACGGGTCGCGGTTGTCGATCGCGTACAGGGTGCCGTTCCGGTCGCGGAAGAGGGCGGCCTGGCGGCCGTCGGGCAGCAGCGCCGCCAGGCCCCGGCCGGGGAGCAGCCGGCTCAGGTCGCAGACCGTGAACCAGCCGTCCGCCAGCCGGAGCTGGACCTTCAGACCGGTCGTCTCGGGTGCCAGGGTCATCGCTGGGCGCTTCCTTCCAGTGCGTCTTCCAGGGGGCGGCGGCCGATGGCGAGCAGCGGCAGGTCGGGCTTCATCTGGCCGCGCTCGGGGACGAAGGCGACCACCGGGTCCGGGGTGTCCGGGGCGTTCACGAAGGACACGAACCGGGCCAGCTTCTCGGGGTCTTCGATGGTCTCGGCCCACTCGTCGCGGTAGTGCGCGACGTGCGCGGCCATCAGGGACTCCAGCTCCCCGCAGATGCCGAGGGAGTCCTCCACGACCACCTCGCGCACATGGTCCAGGCCGCCCGGAATCCGCTCCAGCCAGGCCGAGGTGCGCTCCAGCCGGTCGGCGGTGCGGATGTAGAACATCAGGAACCGGTCGATCAGGCGGACCAGTCCGGCGTCGGAGAGGTCCTGGGCCAGCAGGTCCGCATGGCGCGGGGTGGCGCCGCCGTTGCCGCCGACGTAAAGGTTCCAGCCGCCTGCGGTGGCGATGACGCCGAAGTCCTTCGACTGGGCCTCCGCGCACTCGCGGGCGCAGCCGGAGACGGCGGACTTGAGCTTGTGGGGCGACCTGAGCCCCCGGTAGCGCAGCTCCAGGTCGATCGCCATGCGGACCGAGTCCTGGACGCCGTAGCGGCACCAGGTCTGCCCGACGCAGGACTTCACCGTGCGCAGCGACTTGCCGTAGGCGTGCCCGGACTCGAAGCCCGCGTCCACCAGGCGGGCCCAGATCAGCGGGAGCTGTTCCACGCGCGCCCCGAACATGTCGATCCGCTGGCCTCCGGTGATCTTCGTGTAGAGGCCGAAGTCCCGGGCGATCTCGCCGATCACGATCAGCTTCTCGGGCGCGATCTCCCCGCCCGGGATGCGCGGCACGACCGAGTACGAGCCGTTCTTCTGCAGGTTGGCGAGGAAGTGGTCGTTGGTGTCCTGCAGGGCCGCCTGCTCGCCGTCGAGGACGTAACCGCTCGCGCCGATCGCCGGGGCGAGCGAGGCGATGACCGAGGCCACGGCCGGCTTGCAGACCTCGCAGCCCTCGCCGCCCCGGGCGTCCTCGCGCCCGTAGCGGTCCAGCAGCTCCTGGTACGAGGTGATGCGCAGGGCCAGGACGATCTCGTACAGCTCCTCGCGGGTCTGCGCGAAGCATCCGCACAGGCCCTTGTCGACCTCGATGCCGGACGCCTCCAGCTCGGCGGTGACCAGCTGGCCGAGCACCTTCACACAGCTCCCGCAGCCGGTACCGGCCCTGGTGCACTTCTTGACCTCGGGCACGGTGGTGCACCGGTGCTCGGTGACCGCGCCGCGGATCGTTCCCTTGCTGACGTTGTGGCAGGAGCAGACGATCGCCTCGTCCGGCAGCGCGGACGGGCCGAGCCGGGCCCCCGCGCCGGCCCCGGCGGGCAGCACCAGGGACTCGGGCGGGACCGGCGGCACCGACCCCGTCAGCGCGCGCAGGATGCCGTACGCCTCCGCGTCGCCGACCAGGACGCCGCCGAGCAGCGTGCCGTCCCGGCCGATGACCAGCTTCTTGTACAGGCCCGCGCGGGAGTCGGAGTAGACGACGTCCAGGCAGCCCTCGGCCGTGCCGTGCGCGTCACCGAAGGAGGCCACGTCGACGCCCAGCAGCTTCAGCTTGGTCGACAGGTCGGCGCCGGTGAAGGACGCCTCGTCCGCGGCGATGGTCGCGGCTGCCGTCTCCGCCTGCTCGTAGCCGGGCGCGACCAGGCCGTACACCCGGCCGTCCGCCGCCAGCGCGCACTCGCCGATCGCGAACACCTGCGGATCGGTGACCGTACGGCACTGCTCGTCGACGGTGATGCCGCCGCGCTCGCCGACCGCCAGGCCCGCCTCGCGGGCCAGCTGGTCACGGGGGCGGACCCCGGCGCTGAACACCACCATGTCGGAGGCGAGTCCGGATCCGTCGGAGAGCTTCATGCCGGTGACGGCACCGTCCGGGCCGACCACGATCTCCTGCGTGCCCACGCCCGTGTGCACGGTCAGGCCCATGTCCTCGATGGTGCGCAGCAGCGCGGCGCCGCCGCCCTCGTCCACCTGCACCGGCATCAGCCGGGGCGCGAACTCCACGATGTGCGCGTCGAGTCCGAGACCCTTCAGCGCGCCCGCGGCCTCCAGGCCGAGCAGGCCGCCGCCGACCACCGCACCCGTCGTGGCCCCCGACTTCGCGTACGCCTCGATCGCGAGCAGGTCCTCGATGGTGCGGTAGACGAAGCAGCCCTCGGCGTCCTTGCCCGGCACCGGCGGCACGAACGGGTAGGAGCCGGTGGCGAGGACGAGGACGTCGTAGCCGACGGTCAGGCCGGAACGGGCCGTCACGGTGCGCGCGCCGCGGTCGATCGCCTCCGCCGGGTCGCCCACAAGCAGCTCGATGCCGTGCGCGGCGATGAACTCCCGGTCCGTCAGGGACAGTTCCTCAGGGGTCCGGCCGGAGAAGTACGAGGTGAGCTGCACGCGGTCGTAGGCCGGACGCGGTTCCTCGCACAGGACGACCACGCGGTGCGTGGCGGTCAGGCCGCGCCCGGCGAGCGCTTCGAGGAAGCGCTGGCCGACCATGCCGTGGCCGACGAGCACGATCGTGGGGCGGGGCCGGTCCCCCACAGGTGCGGTCGTGGACATCAGGAGCCTCCGTCGTTGGTGAGCAGGTGGAGCAGGTGGAGCAGGTGGAGCAGGTGGAGCAGGTGGAGCAGGTGGAGCAGGTGGAGCAGGTGGAGCAGATGGAGCAGGTGGAGCAGGTGGAGCGGGTGGAGCGGGGGCCGGCGGCGGGGAGTGGCTCTGGGGGCGCGTCGGCGAGCCGCACTACGTCGTCGCCGGGGCGGGCCCCGGTCTCACCGAACGCGGCGAGGCCGGAGGGGGAGCCGGGACCGGTGAGGGCCGGCCGGGCCGGGGAGCGGGTGCCGGTGCAGCGGGCGTTCGCGCCGCCCGGGAGGAACGCGGCGAGGGTGTCGGCCTGTTCGAGGGCCGGGGCGGCGAGGCCTTGGGCCGGCGCCGATCACCACCACACACGCATTCGAGGTCATGCACCGCAGCGTGCGGCTCCGACGTTACCCGGCCGCATCACCCCTGTTTCTCATGGGGAACGCTGCCCTCAGCAGGGGCGGGCCGGGGGTGTGAGGGTCCTGGGCGAGCGCCGGAGAGGGCTGTGAGGCGCGGTTTCGCAAAAGCGCTTCAGGGCGCTTCGGCGCGCTTCAGGGCTCGGCAGGACTCTTCAGGGCTGGGCAGGGCAGGGCCGGGCTGGGCAGGGATGGGCAGGGCAGGGCCAGGCTGGGCAGGGATGGGCTGGGCAGGGATGGGCAGGGCTGGGCAGGGCTGGGCTCGGGGGAGACGACGGCGCACCGAGGCTCAGCGGCCGCCGGTGAGGTGCGCGAAGACCACCACGTTGCCCTGGTAGCCCGTGGCCTTCGAATAGCCGCCGCCGCAGGTGATGACCCGCAGCTCGGGGCGCTCGGCCGCGCCGTACACCTTCTCGTCGGGGAAGTTCCGGGCCGCGTACACCTCCACCGCGTCCACCGTGAACACGGCCACGGAGCCGTCCCGGCGGTCGACCTCGATGACGGCGCCCCGCTTCAGGGCACCGAGGTCGTAGAAGACGGCCGGGCCCTCGGTGTTGTCGACATGGCCCGCGACGATCGCGGTGCCGGTCTCGCCGGGCATCGTGCCGGCCTCGTACCAGCCGGCGAGGTTCTTCTCCTTGGCGGGCGGCACGTCCAGGCTTCCGGCGCGGGTGAGGGCGAGGCCCATCAGCGGGGCGTTCACGCGGATCGCGGGGATGCGGATACGGGTGGGCGGCGACGGTTCCAGCGCGGGGGACGCGAGCCGTTCCTCGCCGGGCTCGGGCCGGCCCTCCGCGGCCGACGGCTGCGGCGGGGCGTGCGTCCCGGAGCCGGCGCCGAGCAGCCACACCCCCGAGCCGAGGGCGACGACGGTGACGGCGGCTATCGCGGTGTCCCCGATCCTGCGCATACGAACCCCTCTCCCGGAGACGGACTCCCGCGAGGTGGGACCCGGGCGGGTCCCCGAGACGGACCACGGCTGGTCTCTGACGAGCTGATCCCCTGCCCCCTCCGGGCCGCGAGGGGCGTCGGACCCGGAGGGGGCGGGGCTGTGCGGTACCGGCGGACGGACAGCGGAGGGTGTCCGTCAGATCCCGTCGCCTCTCGCCCGGCGATGCAGGAGCCAGGTACCGCCCGCGGCGGCGACGGCCAGCGCCGTCACACCCGCCGCGGTCTGTGCGGGGTCGGAGCCGAGTGCGCCGCCGACCCCCGTCTTCACGCTTCCTCGCGGCTGCACCTGCTCGTGCACCGCGTTCAACGACACCACCAGGTCCCCCGCGACCTGCTGGGTGCCCTCCGCGCACTTGGCGACGATCTCGTACGTCCCCGGCTGCGCGCTCGGCGGCACCCGGAACTGGCCGATCGCCTCGCCCTCGTGCGTGCTGGGCGCCAGCGGGAAGGTCCCGGCGCCGACCGCGCCGGCGTCCCCGAGCGCCGTGCCCTTCTGCCCGCACGCCGCCGTGTTCACCGTGACCTGACTGCCCGGCACCGTGGTCGACGGATACACCTGCAGGATGCCGGTGCTGCCGCCGTAGGCCGGTGCCGCGGCGAGACCCGCCGTGGCCACGGCGAGTGCGGTACCGGTCAGCAGGCGGGCGGTGTGTCGCATGGTGCTCCCCAGAGCTTGTCCGACTCGTTGATCCGACTCGTTCAGGGGGCGCGTCCCCTGCCCTACCGAGGTAAGTGGCACTCGGGCCGTACCGCTTGCTGAAACAACGTCAGGAACGTGGTGAACGGGTGGCGTCCACGACCCCCACACGGCGTAGCGGCGTCGCGTTACGGCTGGTCATGGGGCGTGCGGGAGGGGACCGCCGAAGACAACACGAATGGAGGGGCGGCCACCGGTGAACGGGTGACCGCGGCATACGCGGTGTGCGTGGCGTTCAAGGCATACGCGGCTTGCGTGGTGCGCGTGGCGTTCAAGGCATGCGTGGGCCTGCGTGCTGTGCGCGGCGTTCAAGGCATACGTGGCCTGCATGGCGTGCGCAGTTCGTGCGTCACGTCCGCGGTGAACCGCTGCTCCGCCTCCCGCCGCCGTTGCAGGGGCGCGGCCATCCTGTCGACGGCGGCGCCGAGTTCGGCCACCTCGTCCCGTCCGCCCGGCGGTCCGTCGCCGGGCCGGCGCCGTCCCGAGGATCGGGAAACGCGCCGGATCGGGCTGATCCGGGACGAGGGACCCGGGACTACTGCGGCAGTCGCAGGGACAGTCCGTCGAGGACGACCTCCAGGGCGTACCGGAACTTGGCCTCGCGGAACTCGGCGGGGTCCTCGGCCGCCGCGCCGGCCTCGACGTAGGGGTCGGCGAGATGGTCGTGGGCCGCCGCGGCCTGCTGGGCGGCGGGCAGCAGCCGGGCGATGAAGCCGGCCTCGGTCTCGCCGGAGCGGGCGACCGTGGTGAGCCATGCGGCCTCGGTGGTGCTCATGCCGATCGTGTAGGACAGCACCGCGTCGATAGCGCCGTTGGGCTCGGGGAAGCCGATCGCCGTGAAGAGCGCGGCGAGCCGCTCGGAGAAGGCCATGAGGTTCGGGCCGAGGTAAGCGAGGCCGGCCTGGCCGAGCACCGAGGACACCCACGGGTGCCGCAGTGCCGTCGCGCGGAAGGAGGCCGCCGCCTCGATGACGGCGGCCCGCCAGTCGGGGCTGTCGGCGGGAGGTACGTGGATCTCGGCGGCGACCTCGTCCACGGCCAGCTCCATCAGCTCGTCCTTGGTGGCGACGTGCCGGTAGAGGGAGGTCGCGCCGGCGTTCAGGCGGGCGGCGAGCTTGCGCATGCTCAGCGCCTCGATGCCGTCCGAGTCCAGCATGGCGATCGCCTCGCGCACGATCGCGTCCCGGCTGAGCGCCGGCTGATCCGGCGCGGGCTGCCGGCGCGCCCACACGGAGGGGATGGGGTTCGGCTCAGGCGTCGATCCCGGCTTCGGCTCCGGTGTCGATCCCGGCTTCGGTGTCGGCTTCGGCTTCGGTGTCGATCCCGGCTTCGGTGTCGGCTTCGGCCTCGCGTCGGCGGCCATGGCGCTCCTCGGGGTTTTCAGGGGCGTTCGGTGCGTACATCGTGCGCAGCCAGCGTACAGCGAACAAGGGTTGCGCACACTGTTCCGCCATGCGTACAGTGTTCGCAGGACAAGGAACGGTGTTCGCATCACCGGAACACCGTTCGCATCCTTGGTCTCCAGTGTGCACAGTCCGGTGCAGCCGAAAGGAAAACCCCGATGGAAACCCGCAACCCACGTCGCTGGTGGATCCTCGTCGTGCTGTGCCTGAGCACACTGGTCCTGGTGATCGACAGCATGGCGCTCACCGTGGCGGTGCCCTCGATGACCGAGGACCTCGGCGCGAGCGCCCAGGACGTCCAGTGGATCCTCGACTCCTACGTCCTGGTCTTCGCCGGCCTGCTGCTCACCTCCGGCAGCCTCGGGGACCGCTTCGGCCGCCGGAAGGTGATGCTGATCGGCCTGCTGCTCTTCGGCGCCGCCTCACTGGCGGGGACGTTCGCCGCGGACCCGGGCCAGGTCATCGCCCTGCGGATCGCGATGGGCGTCGGCGGGGCGCTGATCATGCCGTCCACCCTCTCCATCCTCATCACCGTCTTCGACGAGGAGGAGCGCGGCAAGGCGATGGCGGCCTGGGGGTCGGTGTCGATGCTCGGCCTGGTGGGCAGCCCGGTGCTGGGCGGAGTGCTCATCGACCACTTCTCCTGGCACTCGATCTTCTTCCTCAACGTCCCGGTCGTCGCGCTGGCCGTCATCGCGGGTGTGACCCTCATGCCCGAGTCGAAGGCGCCGTGGCAGAAGTCCGACCCGCTGGGTGCGGTGCTGTCCGCGGCCGGGATGACCGCGCTGGTCTGGTGGATCATCGAGATTCCGCAGCACGGTGCCTTCGGCGGCCGTTCCCTGGTCGGTCTGACGGTCGCGGTCGTCGCCCTCGCCGGCTTCGTGGTCTGGGAGAACGTCACCACGTCCCCGATGGTCCCGCTGGTCCTCTTCAAGCACCGCAACTTCAGCGGCGGTTCGCTCTCCCTGGCCCTGGTCCAGATCGGCAACGGCGGTCTGCTGCTGGTCCTCACCCAGTACCTGCAGTTCGTCCTCGGCTACTCGCCCATCAAGGCGGGCCTGGCCTTCCTGCCGCTGGCCGTCACCGCGATCATCGGCAACACGGCGGGCGTGAAGCTGGCCGCGAAGATCGGCGACCGCTTCGTGATCCTGACCGGCATGCTGATCATGGTGGCCTGCTTCGCCCTGCTCACCACCGTCGACGCCGACTCCGGCTTCACCGTGCCGGCGATCGCCCTGGGGCTGCTCGGCCTCGGTGCCGGTGCGGCCATGCCGGCGGCGGTCGGCGCGCTGATGGGCACGATCCCGCCGGAGAAGGCGGGCGTCGGCTCGGCCCTGAACGACACCATCCAGCAGTCCGGCACCGCCCTCGGTATCGCGATCCTCGGCTCACTGCTCACCAGCGGTTACACGGACCGGATGCCCGCCGACGCTCCCGCCCAGGCCCGCCAGTCCATCGCCGGAGCGGTCACCACGGCCCACCCGGCCCTCGCCCGGGCGGCCCGCGAGGCCTTCACCTCGTCGATGTCCACCACCTTCACGGTCAGCGCCGTGGGCGTCCTGGCGGCGGCGGTCCTGGCCACGCTGGTGATGCGGGACGCCAAGCCGGAGCGCCCGGAACAGGCGAACCAGGCGAACCAGGTGGACCAGGTGGACCAGGCGGACCAGGTGGAGGAGCCCCCGTCGGAGCAGCAGCCGGAGCCGGCCGCCTGACCTGCCCCGCGCCTCGCACGGCGCAAGGCCGGCACTCCACGGAGCGCCGGCCTTGCGTCGTACTCCCTCGTCACCGCCCTGAGGGGGGAGCCCGTACGGGTTCGTGCCGTGCCGACGAGCCTGGCGCCGGGCCGTTCCCCCGTGCCCCCGTGCGGCCGCCCCGGCCAGATGGCCGGGACGGCCGCGAAACCCCTTTGGAACAGGGTCAGTTGACGTTCACTGCGCTCCATGCCGCGGCCACCGCGTTGTACTCCGTGCTGCCCGCGCCGTAGAGGTCCTTGGCCGCGTTCAGGGTGGCCGTCCGGGCGGCCTTGTAGTTCGTGGAGGACGTCATGTAGACGGTCAGCGCCCGGTACCAGATCTTGCCGAGCTTGTCCCGGCCGATGCCGGTGACCGTCGAGCCGTTGTAGGTCGGCGAGTCGTAGCTGACCCCGTTGATGGTCTTCGCGCCGCTGCCCTCCGCGAGCAGGTACGCGAAGTGGTTGGCGACGCCCGACGAGTAGTGGACGTCGAGGTTCCCGACCGACGAGCTCCAGTAGTCGGCGGAGTTACCGTCCTTGGAGGGCTTGTCCATGAAGCGGAGGGCGGGCTTGCCGAAGCCGGGGCGGACGATCTCCTCGCCGATGAGGTAGTCACCGGGGTCGGAGGGGTTGTTCGCGTACCACTCGACCATCGTGCCGAGGATGTCCGAGGTGGCCTCGTTGAGCCCGCCGGACTCGCCCGTGTAGGCCAGCGCGGCCGTCTTGGAGGTGACCCCGTGGCTCATCTCGTGGCCGGCCACGTCCAGCGCGACCAGCGGCCCGAACGTCGTGCCGTCACCGTCGCCGTACGTCATGCAGAAGCAACTGTCGTCCCAGAAGGCGTTGTTGTAGTTGCTGCCGTAGTGGACGCGGTTGTACGAGCCCTTGCCGTCCCCGGCGATGCCGCTGCGGCCGTGGACGTTCTTGTAGTAGTCCCAGGTCTCGTCGGTGCCGTACTGGGCGTCGACGGCGGCCGAGGAGCGGTCGGCGTTGCTGCCCGTGCCCCAGTGGTTGTCGGCGTCCGTGAACAGGGTCGCGGGGGCCCGGACGAAGCAGATGCCGAAGAAGCACAGGTCGGTCTTGTTCTCCGCGTCACCGGTGTAGGTGTTGCCGCGGGTCGGGTCCTTCAGCTGGTACGACGACCCGGACTGGGTCGTCTCCAGCGGAACGGTGCCGCCGTAGAGCGACTGGCCGTCGCCGGCGGCCGTCTCGATGCTGTCCCAGGCGTCGATCTGGGCGCCGGTGCGGGCGTCGGTCAGCACCGTCCGGGCGACCGGGTTGCCGAGCGAGTCCTGGCCGACGGCGTTGGTGCGCCAGGCCAGCTTCGGGGTGCCGTGCAGCGCGTCGACCACCAGTTCCGGCTTGGCCTTGACCTTCCTCAGGGTCTCGCCGAGGTTGGCGGCGCGCAGGGCGTTCACCGCGAGGTCGGCGGCCTTGGGGCCCGGCACCGCGGGGACGACCGAGGACAGGGATATGAGGTTTCTCGTCGCCCGGTCGGCGCTGCGGTAGGAGCCGTTCGGTGCCAGGTGGACCACGAAGTCGCCGCCGAGCACCGGGAGTCGGTGGTAGGTGCGGTCGTAGCGGACGTGCTGGGTGCCGTCCTTGTCCACGATCACGTCCCGGACGCTCGTGCCCTGGACGGCGGTCAGACCGAGGCTCGCGGCGTGTGCCACGAGGGCGGACGCGGCGTTCTCGACGGCTCCGGCCCGAGTCGGTCTGCCGTCGGCGTGGGCGGCGGGGGAGAGCGCGGCGGCGAGCAGGGCGGCGGTGGTGGCGGCGACGCCGGCGGTGGCGAGACGACGGGATCCTCGGACATGCTGACGTATCCGGCTCATCTGTCTCCTTGGGGGAGGCGCCTTGGAGGCGTGGGGGTGGCGCTGATGCCGCCAGCGATTTAAGAACGCCTCACATGTCATGTCCATAGCAGTGACATGGAGATGTGCATGGGGATGTGTGAGGGGCCGGCGGGGGTGAAGAATCGTTTCTGTGATCACTCCGGAGCCCCGAGAGCCGCTGCCCTTCTTCGTCTACGGCACCCTCCGCCCCGGCGAGGCGAACCACGACCTGCTCCTGCGCGGCCGCGTCCGGACCGAGCAGCCCGGCCGCCTTCCGGGTGCGGTGCTCTACGACGGCCCCGGCTATCCGTACGCCGTCGAGGAACCCGGGGCAGGACCGGTCAGCGGCGAACTGGTCACCGCACTCCCGCAGACGTACGGCCCGTTGCTCACCGAACTGGACCGGCTGGAGGAGTACGTCCCCGGCGACCCGCGCAACCTCTACGAGCGTGTCGCCCGGTACGTCGTACGCACCGACGGCACCGCCGTACGGGCCTGGGTGTACCTCGCCGCCCCCGGCGTCGCCGTCCGGCTGCGGGCCCGGGGACGGCTGATCGAGGGCGGCGACTGGCTGGCCCGCCGCTGAATCAGCCCAGCAGCCTGAACCCCTCGGGCACGGCGATCCCGAACTCCTCCTCCACCACGCGCCGCGCCTCCGCCTCCCCGGCGAGCTTGCGCTCGGTCACCGTGCCGTCGGCACGCGTCTCGACCAGCCGGGCGCCGTCGAGGGCGAGATGGCGGTCGGGGGTGGTCCGCTGGAGGTAGGGGCGCTGGGTGAAGGGAGAGCGGGGGTTGGTGCCGACATGCCAGTTGAACACCTCGAAGTCGGGCGCGGTGAACGGCTCCAGCGTGAACGCGTACTGGCTCACGAAGTCCCGCGCGTCCCGGTCGTACGCCTGCAGCGCCCACAGCTCCAGCGGCCCGCCGTGCGGCAGGTGCACGAGCCGGTGCCGGCGCCCGCCGCCCTCGTACTCCACGCCGGCCGTCAGCGGCACCGGCTGCAGCAGCGCGCCGGCCGCCCCGAACCCGACGTCCGCCAGATACGGCTGCGGGTCACCGGGCACCTCCACCCGCAGCATCATGTGCGTCCGCGGCCGGCTCTCCACGGTCTCGGCCCCCAGCACCACTCGTCCGGCCAGGCCCGTCACCCCGAAACCGAGTGCCTGGAGTGCCAGCCTGAGCAGGGTGTTCTGCTCGTAGCAGTAGCCGCCGCGCCGGCTGCGGACCAGCTTGGCCACCAGGTCGGCGGGAGCGAGCGACGGAGCCCTGCCGGACACGGGGTCCAGGTTCTCGAACGGGAAGGACAGGGCGTGCGCCAGGTGCACGCCCCGCAAGGTCGCCGTATCGGCCCGCCTGCCGCCCTCCCATCCGATGCGCTCCAGGTAGGCGTCGAGGTCGAACTGCTCGGTGTCGGACATACCCCGAAGCTACGCGAGCCCCGCCGGCCCCGGCGGCGTCCCACGGACGGAACCCGGCTCCTCCTGTGGTCCCAGGCCCCGGCGCATGCGCACGTACCGGCGCCGGGAGCGGGCATCGTGAGGCGTGGTCAGTTTCCGCCGGCGAGCGCCCGGGCCACCCCGGGCTCCTGGGGCCCGAGGAACGTGGGGGCCGGATGGAACACCGCGTCCAGCACCGCCTTGCCCGCCGCGAACACCTCGCGGGTGCCGCCGTAGTACCAGGTCGCATCGTGTTTCGCGTCCACTCCGACCCCGTACGAATCCACCCCGGCCGCCTCGCACAGCGCCACCGCCCGCCGGATGTGGAAGCCCTGGCTGATCAGTACGGCCCGGTGCACTCCGAAGATCTTCCGGGCCCGCACGCAGGAGTCCCAGGTGTCGAAACCGGCGTAGTCGCTGACGATCCGCGCGTCCGGCACCCCGTGCTTCTTCAGGTAGGCACGCATGGCGTCCGGCTCGTCGTAGTCCTTGCGGCTGTTGTCCCCGGTGACGAGCACGACCTTGATCCTGCCCGCCCGGTACAGCTTCGCCGCCGCGTCCAGCCGGTGCGCGAGGTACGGCGACGGCTCCCCCTGCCACAGCCCGGCCCCGAAGACGACGGCGACCTCGGTGCGCGGCGCGTCGGCCGTCGTCCGCAGCCGGTCCGCCGTCGACACGAACAGCCAGGCGGACGGCAGCAGTGCCAGCACACATCCGGCCATCACGGCCTGCACCAGCCGCCGCTGCCCCTTGCGGGTGCGCGGCAGCCGCGGTCGACGGATCTTCATGCGGTCCCCCATGGATCGGTTCCGATCTTTGAGGACGCCGAGGACGACGATCCGGTTTCGCCTCACATCGTGCATCCGTGCGACGTGAACCCACGGAAAATACCCGTGACGGCGCCGCAACGGCGGCGCAACCTCCCGCCGTCAGGATCCTTCCATGACGGCGTCGAACCCTCCTCGCGACGAGCCCCTCATCCACCTCGACAGCACGGCGCAGCTCATGAACAGCATCAGCAGCCGGCTCGCCGGCCGGCTCCGGCTCGTCCCGCCCCCCGGCCGCCGCCGTCCGGCCCCGCCCGCCCTGGTCCTGGTCGCCCACGGCAGCCGCGACCCGCGGGCGCTGGACACCGTACGGGCCCTGATGGACCTGGTACGGCGGCTGCGCCCCGCCCTTCCGCTGCGCCTGGGCCACATCGAGCTGAACGAGCCCCTGCTCCCCGACACCCTCGCCGCCCTCGGCGACACCCCCGCCGTCCTCGTCCCGCTGCTCCTCGGCCGGGGTTACCACGTCAAGCGGGACATCCCCGAGCTGGCCGCCGCATCACCGGCGCGCGTGCGCGTGGCCGCCCCGCTCGGCCCCCACCCGCTCCTCGCCCAGGCCCTGCACGCCCGTCTGGTCGAGTCCGGCTGGCCCACGACCCTGGACGACACCGCCCGCCGCACCAGCGCGGTCGTCCTCGCGACGGCCGGCTCCCGCGACCCCGACTCGGCCGCCGACACCCGCGCCACGGCCCGCCTCCTGGCCGAGCGCCTGGGCGTCCCGGTGCTCCCCGCGTACGCCTCGGCGGCGACCCCGACGGTCGCGACGGCGTTGCGCGTCCTGGCGGCCGGGGGCCGCCGCAGAGTGGCGATCGCCTCCTGCTTCACCGCTCCGGGGCGTTTTGCGACGCAGTGCGCGCAGGAGGCCCCTTGGACCGTCTCGGCTCCGCTGGGAGCCCACGAGGCGATGGCCCGCCTGATCCTGCACCGCTACGACCGGAGCCTGTCAGCACGCTCCACGGAGGCCGCCTAGGGGAGCGGGGCGGTGTCCCCGTGCGGCTCCGCCGCGCCGCCGCGACGGGCCGCCGCACACCGCCCGCACGCGTCCGAAAACAGCACTCGACAGACGATCGGGCGCCCGGCACCACCCAATTGTCACTGCGGGCGCCTACTGTCGAATCATGGAAGGCACCACACCTGAGAACGCCTACGACCCGACGTCGGTAGAACGCTGGGCCCCCGAACCCGACAAACGCCCCGGCCGCACCGCCTTCCAGCGCGACCGCGCCCGGATCCTCCACTCCGCGGCCCTGCGCCGCCTCGCGGGCAAGACCCAGGTCGTCACCCCGGGAACCCGCAGCCAGGCCTGGGACGCCAGTCCACGGACGCGGCTGACCCACTCCCTGGAGTGCGCGCAGGTCGGCCGCGAGCTGGGCGCGGCCCTCGGCTGCGACCCCGACCTGGTCGAAGCGGCCTGTCTCTCCCACGACCTCGGCCACCCGCCCTTCGGACACAACGGCGAACAGGCGCTGAACGAATTCGCCGACGACTGCGGCGGCTTCGAGGGCAACGCCCAGTCCCTCAGACTCCTCACCCGCATCGAGCCCAAGCGCTTCACCCCCGAAGGCTCCGTCGGCCTCAACCTCACCCGCGCCGCCCTCGACGCCGCCACCAAGTACCCCTGGCCGCGAGGCGACCACCCCACCGACCCGGCGTCCCGGAAGTTCGGTGTGTACGAGGACGACCGCCCGGTGTTCGACTGGGTCCGCAAGTCCGCCCCCGGCACCAGCACCTGCTTCGAGGCCCAGGTCATGGACTGGGCGGACGACGTGGCCTACTCGGTGCACGACGTCGAGGACGGCCTGCACGCCGGCCACATCGACCCCAACTGCCTGCACGCGGACCCCGAGCGGCAGGCGGTCTTCGAGGTGGCCGTCGGCCGGTACGTCCCCCTCGGCACCGACCCGGCCGAACTCGCCGCGGCCCTGGACCGCCTCCAGGACGAGGAGTGGTGGCCGCACGGCTACGACGGCACGGCGGCAGCCCAGGCCCGCCTCAAGGACGCCACCAGCCAGCTCATCGGCCGGTTCTGCCTGGCCGCCGAGAGCGCCACCCGGGCCGCGTACGGCCACGGCCGGCTCACCCGCTACGGTGCCGAACTCGTCGTACCCCACGAGACCCGCCTGGAGTGCGCGGTGCTCAAGGCGGTCGCCGACCGGTACGTCATGCAGCGCGCCGAGCAGGAGCGGCTGCGCGCCGACCAGCGGGTGGTCGTCGCCGAACTGGCCGAGGCGCTCACCGCACGCGCGCCGGACGGTCTGGACCCGCAGTTCCGCGCGCTGTTCGACGCGGCGCCCGACGATCACGCGCGCAAGCGGGTGATCGTCGACCAGATCGCCTCGCTGACCGACGCCGCCGCCCGCTCGCTGCACGCGAGACTGACGGGGCATATGTGAAGGGAACGTGACCCGGGGTGGCCTGATCGGGGCACTCCCTCTTCCCGCAGCACGTTGCGTGCGGGACGCTCGCTTGTGGCGACACCCTTACGAGGAGGCATCAAGTGGTCGACGCGGATCAGACATTCGTCATCGTCGGAGGCGGTCTCGCCGGCGCGAAGGCGGCCGAGACGCTCCGTGCGGAGGGCTTCAGCGGCCGGGTGATACTGATCTGCGACGAGCGCGACCACCCGTACGAGCGACCGCCGCTGTCCAAGGGCTATCTGCTCGGCAAGGAGGAGCGCGACAGCGTCTTCGTGCACGAACCCGCCTGGTACGCGCAGAACGACGTCGAGCTGCACCTCGGCCAGACCGTCGACCGGATCGACCGCACGGCGAAGACGGTCCGCTTCGGCGACGACGGCACCCTCGTCCGCTACGACAAGCTGCTGCTGGCCACCGGTGCCGAGCCCCGCCGCCTGGACATCCCCGGCACCGGCCTGGCGGGCGTCCACCACCTGCGCCGCCTCGCCCACGCCGAGCGGCTCAAGGGCGTCCTCACCGCGCTCGGCCGGGACAACGGGCACATCGTCATCGCGGGCGCCGGCTGGATCGGCCTGGAGGTCGCCGCGGCGGCCCGTACGTACGGCGCCGAGGTCACCGTGATCGAGCCGGCGCCGACCCCGCTGCACGGCGTCCTCGGACCCGAGCTGGGCAACGTCTTCGCCGAGCTGCACCGCGACCACGGGGTCCGCTTCCGCTTCGGCGTGCAGCTCACCGAGATCGTCGGCCAGGACGGCATGGTCCTCGCGGCCCGTACCGACGACGGCGAGGAGCACCCGGCCCACGACGTACTGGCGGCGATCGGCGCGGTACCGCGCACGGGCCTGGCGAAGGCCGCCGGGCTGGAGCTGGCCGACCGGGCGCAGGGCGGCGGTGTCGTCGTGGACGGACGGCTGCGGACGTCCGACCCCGACATCCACGCGGCCGGTGACGTCGCCGCCTTCCCGCACGCCCTCTTCGGCACCCGGCTGCGGGTGGAGCACTGGGCGAACGCCCTGAACGGCGGTCCGGCCGCCGCGCGCGCGATGCTCGGCCAGGACGTCACCTACGATCGCGTGCCCTACTTCTTCACCGACCAGTACGACCTGGGGATGGAGTACAGCGGGTGGGCGCCGCCGGGGTCGTACGACGAGGTGGTCATCCGGGGCGATGCGGGCAAGCGCGAGTTCATCGCGTTCTGGGTGAAGGAAGGCCGCGTCCTCGCCGGGATGAACGTGAACGTGTGGGATGTCACAGAGCAGATCCAGCGTCTGATCCGCACCTCGGCGCCGGTGGACCTCGACGCGCTGGCCGATCCCCATGTGCCGCTGGAATCGTTGGTCGCCTAGGCGTCAGCCTTCCGGTCCGCCGTTCCGCGGGCGCGTGCCGTCCGCGGCCGGTCGCGCCCGCGCGGCGCAGCCGCGTCCCGCACAGAGCCCCGCGGCCCCTCCGGAGCGCCGCGGTGGCCCCGGTCATGTCCTTCCGCCCCCGTAGAATCACCTCGTGGCAGGACGGATCAACGACGAGGACGTGAAGGCGGTACGGGACGCGGTCCCGATCGACGCCGTGGTCTCCGAGTACCTCCAGCTGCGCAACGCCGGTGGCGGCAACCTCAAGGGGCTGTGCCCCTTCCACGACGAGAAATCGCCGTCCTTCCAGGTCAGCCCGAGCAAGGGACTCTTCCACTGCTTCGGCTGCCAGGAGGGCGGCGACACCATCACCTTCGTCATGAAGGTGGACCACCTCTCCTTCTCGGAGGCGGTGGAGCGGCTGGCCGCCCAGGCCGGCATCACCCTGCGGTACGAGGAGGGCGGGTACAACCCGGCCCACCAGCGCGGCGAGCGCATCCGCCTGGTCGAGGCGCACAAGATCGCCGCCCAGTGGTACGCCGAGCAGCTCGCCACCGGCCCCGAGGCCGAGACCGGCCGGGTCTTCCTCGCCGAGCGCGGCTTCGACCAGGCCGCCGCCGTCCACTTCGGCGTCGGCTACAGCCCCCAGGGCTGGGACCACCTCACCCGCTACCTGCGGGGCAAGGGCTTCACGGACAAGGAGCTGATCCTCTCCGGGCTCTCCCAGGAGGGCCGCCGCGGCCCCATCGACCGCTTCCGGGGCCGGCTGATGTGGCCCATCCGGGACATCGGCGGCGAGGTCGTCGGTTTCGGCGCCCGCAAGCTGTACGAGGCGGACAACGGCCCGAAGTACCTGAACACCCCCGACACGGCGATCTACAAGAAGAGCCAGGTCCTCTACGGCATCGACCTCGCCAAGCAGCACATCGCCAAGAGCAGCCGGGCCGTCGTCGTCGAGGGCTACACCGACGTCATGGCCTGCCACCTCGCCGGTGTCACCACGGCCATCGCCACCTGCGGCACGGCCTTCGGCGGCGAGCACATCAGGATCCTGCGCCGTCTGCTCATGGACAACGGCTCGGCCCGCGTGATCTTCACCTTCGACGGCGACGCGGCCGGCCAGAAGGCGGCCCTGCGCGCCTTCGAGGACGACCAGAAGTTCGCCGCCGAGACGTACATCGCCATCGCCCCGGACGGCATGGACCCCTGCGAGCTGCGCCTGGCCAAGGGCGACGAGGCGGTCGCCGACCTCGTCGAACCCCGCACCCCGCTCTTCGAGTTCGCGCTGCGCCAGATCGTCGTCCGCTACGACCTGGACACCCCCGCGGGCCGTGCGGCCGCCCTGGACGAGGCCGCCCCGATCGTCGCCCGCATCAAGAACAGCGGCGCCCAGCACGAGGTCGCCGTCGACCTGGCCGGCATGCTCGGCATCCTCGACACCCAGTTCGTGGTCAAGCGGGTGGCCCAGCTGGCCCGCTGGGCCCGCGACCGCGGCGGCAAGGGCCCGGCCCCCACCGGTCCGCAGTCGTACGAGGCCGCTCACCGCCCCGCCACGTCCGGTCCGGCGCTCCAGCTCCGCAACCCCGTCTACGCCACCGAGCGCGAACTCCTCAAACTCGCCCTCCAGCGCCCCGAACTGGTCTCCCCGGCCTTCGACGCGTACGGCGTGGACGAGTTCACCGCCGCCCCCTACGCCGCGGTACGCCACGCCATCCTGGACGCGGGCGGCGCGGAGAACGGCATGCGGGACGCCCAGGAGTACCTGGTGCGCGTCCGCGAGGCGGCCCCCGACGACATGGTCCGGGCCATGGTCACCGAACTCGCGGTCGAGGCGATCATGCGCAGGACGGTGGACGAGAACTACGCGGGCGAACAGCTCGTGACCGTCCGCCGACGCGCTGTGGAGCGACGCATCCAGGAAATCCAGATCACGGTCAAACGCTTGGAAGTGGGCGGAGATCCGGCCCAGTTGGCTGCCGTGCGGAACGAACTGTGGGTTCTGCAGCAGTACGACCAGGCACTGAAGATGCACGGCGCCACCGCCCTCTGACGACCCGTCGGACACCTGCGCCACCGCCCGTCCGCCCAGCCGCGCCGCCGGTCCGTCCCGACGGGGTCCGCGCCGCGCAGCCGGTCCGTCCGGGCGGGGGCCGCGCGGTGCACGGTCGCACGGGTCTCGTACGGGGGTCCGGACCCCGGGGATCCTCGCAGACCGGACGGGGCGCGGCGGCCGGGATGTGCGGTGCAGGTCACCAGCCGGTCACGGGCCGGATGCAAAAAGTCACCGCACGCCCCTCGTGGCGGGGATGTGTCTTCCTCCACACTGGGGGCGGTGCCCGAGTCCTCGGAGCGCAGGCCGTCGACTCTCCGCTCCCGAAGTACCGCTGCCGCACACCTTGAGCAGCGATCATCCTGGAGGTCGCCCCCGTGCAGACCCAGACCCTCACCCAGACCGACAGCAGCACCAGCACCGCCGCCGACGAGGCGGACGACGAGAGCGACGTCCTCGTGGCCGTGCCCCCGCAGGGCCGTGCCCCCCACCATCCGGAGACGACCCCGGAGGCGGCGGCAGGGACCCCGGAGGCGCTCACCGGTACGGCCGGCGAACCGGCGGAGCCGACCGCCGGGGCGCTCAGGGAGGAACCGGAGGAGCCCGGCACGCAGGAGGAGGCCGCCGAGCCCGCCGAGGTCCCGGCCGCCGCCCGGGCCGATACCGGCAGCCCCTCCTCGGACCTGTTCCGCCAGTACCTGCGCGAGATCGGACGCATTCCGCTGCTCACCGCGGCCGAGGAGGTCGAACTCGCCCGCCGGGTCGAGGCCGGGCTGTTCGCCGAGGAGAAGCTGAGCACCGCCCCGGACCTGGACAGCCGGCTCGCGCACGACCTGGACCGGCTCGTCGTCATGGGCCGGATGGCCAAGCGCCGTCTCATCGAGGCCAACCTGCGGCTCGTGGTGTCCGTCGCCAAGCGGTACGTCGGCCGCGGCCTGACCATGCTCGACCTGGTCCAGGAAGGCAACCTCGGGCTCATCCGGGCGGTGGAGAAGTTCGACTACGCCCGCGGCTACAAGTTCTCCACCTACGCCACCTGGTGGATCCGGCAGGCCATGTCCCGCGCCCTGGCCGACCAGGCCCGCACCATCCGGGTTCCCGTGCACGTCGTGGAACTCATCAACCGGGTCGTGCGCGTCCAGCGCCGCATGCTCCAGGAACGCGGGTACGAGCCGACGCCCGAAGAGGTCGCCGCCCACCTCGAACTGCCGCCCGAGCGCGTCTGCGAGGTGCTGCGGCTCGCCCAGGAGCCGGTGTCCCTGCACGCCCCGGTCGGCGAGGAGGACGACGTGGCACTCGGCGACCTCATCGAGGACGGCGATGCCGCGAGCCCCGTCGAGTCGGCCGCCTTCCTGCTGCTGCGGCAGCATCTGGAGGCCGTGCTCTCCACCCTCGGCGAACGCGAGCGGAAGGTCGTCCAGCTCCGGTACGGACTGGCCGACGGCCGCCCGCGCACCCTTGAGGAGATAGGGCGCCTGTTCGGGGTGACCCGGGAGCGGATACGGCAGATCGAGTCCAAGACGCTGAACAAGCTCAGGGACCATGCCTTCGCCGACCAGCTGCGGGGGTATCTGGACTGAGCCGGTCTCCGGGTGCGCGATGGCGCTGCGCGCCGGGGTGCCGTGGCACCGCGGGCCGTCGTCGGCTGCGGGTGCGTGGGGGCTGGTCGCGCAGTTCCCCGCGCCCCTTCCGGGGCGGGGGTGTTGGCCGGCTGCGGGTGTGTGGGGGCTGGTCGCGCAGTTCCCCCGCGCCCCTTCGGGGGCGGGGGAACCCCGCCCGCAACCGGACAACGGCAGTTGTTCAGTCCACCTCGGCCACTGCCTGTGCGAACTGCGCCTTGTACAGCCGGGCGTACGCCCCGTCGGCCGCCAGCAGCTCCGCATGGGCGCCCTGTTCGACGATCGAGCCGTTCTCCATCACCAGGATCGTGTCCGCGTCCCGGATGGTGGAGAGCCGGTGCGCGATGACGAACGAGGTCCGCCCGTCGGCGAGTTTGGCCATCGCCTTCTGGATCAGCACCTCGGTACGGGTGTCGACGGAGCTGGTCGCCTCGTCCAGCACCAGGATCGTCGGGTCGGACAGGAACGCCCGCGCGATGGTGATGAGCTGCTTCTCACCCGCGCTGACCCCCGTGCCCTCGTCGTCGATCACGGTGTCGTAGCCCTCGGGCAGGGTGCGGATGAACCGGTCGGCGTGAGCCGCCCGCGCCGCCTCCTCGATCTCGCCCGGGGTGACCTCGCGCGCGGCGCCGTACGCGATGTTCTCCGCGATGGTGCCGCCGAACAGCCAGGTGTCCTGGAGCACCATGCCGATCCCGGCCCGCAGTTCGTCCCGGGACATCCTGCGGATGTCCACGCCGTCGAGGGCGATGTGCCCGCCGGAGACGTCGTAGAACCGCATCAGCAGGTTGACCAGCGTGGTCTTGCCCGCCCCGGTCGGGCCGACGATCGCCACCGTCTGCCCGGGCTCCACCGTCAGCGAGAGGTCCTCGATCAGCGGCTTCTCCGGGTCGTACCGGAACGAGACGTGCTCCAGACGCACCCGCCCGTGCAGCTCGGCCGGCCGCTCGCCCGGTACCGGATCCGCCTCCTGCTCCTCCGCGTCCAGGAGTTCGAAGACCCGCTCGGCCGAGGCGACGCCCGACTGCACCAGGTTCGCCATCGACGCGACCTGCGTCAGCGGCATCGAGAACTGCCGCGAGTACTGGATGAAGGCCTGGACGTCACCGATGGACAGCGCGCCCGACGCGACCCGCAGACCGCCGACCACGGCCACCAGCACGTAGTTGAGGTTCGACACGAACATCATCAGCGGCTGCATCACACCGCTGTTGAACTGCGCCTTGAACGCGGCCTGGTACAGCGCCTCGTTCTGCTCGGCGAACTGCTGGGCCGACTCCTCCTGCCGTCCGAACACCTTGACCAGGGTGTGCCCGGTGTACATCTCCTCGACGTGTGCGTTGAGCTTGCCGGTGGAGCGCCACTGCTGCACGAAGTGCGGCTGCGACCGCTTGCCGATCCGGGTGGCGACGACGAACGACAGCGGCACGGTCAGCAGGGCCACCAGCGCCAGCAGCCAGGAGACGTAGAACATCATCACGAGCACGCCGATGATGGTCAGCACCGAGTTGATCAGCTGGCCCATCGACTGCTGGAGCGTCTGCCCGATGTTGTCGATGTCGTTCGTGGCCCGGGAGAGCACCTCGCCGCGCTGGCGCTTGTCGAAGTACGACAGCGGCAGCCGCGACAGCTTCCCCTGCACGTCCTCGCGCAGCCGGTACATCGTGCGGTTCACGGCCCGGTTGGTCAGCCGGGTGGCGACCGCCATCAGCAGACCGGCGACCATGAAGGTGCCGAGCGCGAGCAGCAGCACGTTCCCGACGGCATCGAAGTCGATGCCCTTGCCGGGGGTGAAGTCGGTGCTCTTGAGCATGTCCGCGATCTGGCCCTGGCCGTGGTCGCGCATCGACTGGAGCACCTGCTCCTTGGTGGCCCCGGCGGGCATCCGCTTGCCGATGATGCCGCCGAAGATCAGGTCGGTCGCCCGGCCCAGGATCTTCGGGCCGATCACGCTCAGGCCCACGCTGACGACCACGCAGAGCAGCAGGGCGTAGAGGGTGAGCCGTTCCGGTTTGAACTGGGCGACGAGCCGTTTGCCCGACGCCTTGAAGTCCATCGAGCGCTGGTCGGGGCCGCCCCCGGCCATCATGCGTCCCATGGGCCCTGCCATCAGGCGGCCTCCGCTTCCGTCAGCTGGGAGAGCACGATCTCCCGGTACGTCTCATTGGTCTCCATCAGCTCGTGGTGCCGGCCGGAGCCGACCACCCGGCCCTCGTCCAGCACGACGATCCGGTCGGCCTCCCGGATGGTCGCCACCCGCTGGGCGACGATCACCACGGTGGCCTCGGCGGTCTCCCGGGAGAGCGCGGAGCGCAGGGCCGCGTCGGTCGCGTAGTCGAGCGCCGAGAAGGAGTCGTCGAAGAGGTAGATCTCCGGGCGCTGGACCAGCGTGCGGGCGATGGCGAGCCGCTGCCGCTGGCCGCCGGAGACGTTGGTGCCGCCCTGTGCGATCGGCGCGTCCAGCCCGCCCTCCAGCTTCTGCACGAAGTCCTTGGCCTGCGCCACCTCCAGCGCGTGCCACAACTCCTCGTCGGTGGCGTCCGGATTGCCGTAGCGCAGGTTGGTCGCGACCGTGCCCGCGAACAGGTACGGCTTCTGCGGCACGAGCCCGACCGTCTTCGCGAGCAGCTGCGGCTCGACCTCCTGGACGTCCACGCCGTCGACCAGCACCTCGCCCTCGGTGGCGTCGAACAGCCGCGGGACCAGCCCCAGCAGCGTCGACTTGCCGCTGCCGGTCGAGCCGATCACGGCGGTCGTCTCGCCCGGCCGGGCCACCAGGTCGATGGACTTCAGCACCGGCTCCTCGGCACCCGGATAGCGGAAGCCCACGGCCCGGATCTCCAGATGCCCGTGCCGGCGCAGCTCGACGACCGGCGCGAGCGGCGGCACCACGCTGGAGTCGGTCCCGAGGACCTCCTGGACACGCTCGGCGCACACCTCCGCGCGCGGCACCATCATGAACATGAACGTGGCCATCATCACGGACATGACGATCTGCATCAGATAGGCGAGGAACGCGGTCAGATCACCGATCTGCATCCCGCCGCTGTTGATGCGGTGGGCGCCGAACCAGACCACCGCGATCGACGACACGTTCACCGTCGTCATGACGATCGGGAACATCAGGGCGAGCATCCGGCCGGTGGCCAGCTGCATCTCGGTCAGGTCGCCGTTCGCCTTTCCGAACCGGCCCTGCTCGTACTCGTCCCGGACGAAGGCGCGGATCACCCGGTTGCCGGTGATCTGCTCGCGCAGCACCCGGTTCACCGTGTCGAGGCGGACCTGCATGGACCGGAACAGCGGCCGCAGCCGGCGCACAATCAGCGTCACGGAGATGCCGAGCACCGGCACCACCGCGACGAGCACCCCGGACAGCGGTACGTCCAGGCCGAGCGCCAGCACGATCCCGCCGACACACATGATGGGCGCCGAGACCATCAGGGTGAACGTCATCAGGACCAGCATCTGGACCTGCTGTGCGTCGTTGGTCGTACGGGTGATGAGCGAGGGTGCTCCGAAGTGACCCACCTCACGGGCGGAGAAGGACTGCACCCGGTCGAAGACGGCGGCGCGCAGGTCCCGGCCGAGCGCGGAGGCGGTCCGGGCGCCGTAGTACACGGCGCCGATGTTGCACACGACCTGCGCCAGCGAGATGCCGATCATCAGGCCACCGAAGGACAGGATGTAACCCGTATCACCCTTCACGACGCCCTTGTCGATGATGTGCGCGTTCAGGGTGGGCAGGTAGAGGGTGGCGCAAGTCTGCAGGAACTGCAGCAGCACCAGGATGGCTATGGGTTTCTTATAGGGCCTGAGATAGGTCCGCAGAAGTCGTATGAGCACGCTACGTCTCTCGGAGTCGGCGGTGGGGGCCGGTCGATATGCCCTTGGCCCCTATCGTCGGACACTCCACCGGCGTTACCTCAACCGATTAAGCCGACCGGTGAACCCCGCGGCGCGGTGTTCGTGGGGCGGAACGGCTCGGTGTTCAGGCGCGGAACGCTCCCGGGTGGGTCTGCTCCCGCACGGAGACGAACTGCTGCCGCACCGCCTGTCCGACGGCCAGGTCGTCACCCGGCTCCAGAACCTGCGCGGCCGCACCCTGCCAGGCCGGCGGGGTGCGCGGGTCGAGTGTGCCCTGCGACACACCGAGCGCCCAGGCGGCCTGCCGGGCGGCGCCGATCGCCGCGTAGTCGGCGGGCTGCGGTACGACGACCTGCGCACCGAACAGCGAGGGCGCGGCGGCCTGCACGGCCGGCAGCTCGGCGGCCTGGCCGAGCAGGAAGATCCGCCGCACGTCCACGCCCCGACCGCGCAGCACGTCCAGCGCGTCGGCGAGCCCGCACAGCATGCCCTCGAACGCGGCCCGCGCCAGATGCTCCGCCTTCATCGACTCGCGCCGCAGCCCGGCGAGCGTCCCCGCGGTGTGCGGCAGATGCGGTGTCCGTTCCCCCTCCAGGTAGGGGAGGAGGACCAGCCCGTGGGCTCCCGGCGTGGACTTCATCGCCAGGTCGGACAGGCTCTCCAGATCCGGCAGCCCGAGCAGCTCGGCGGTGCCGCGCAGGGTGCGTACGGCGTTGAGGGTGGTGACGACCGGCAGGTGCATGCCGGTGGCGTCGGCGAGCGAGGTGATCATCCCGGACTGGTCGGCGAGCGCCTCCGGGTGCACGGCCATCACGGACCCGGAGGCCCCGAGCGAGACGACCGCGTCCCCCAGCCCGATCCCGAGCCCGAAGGCGGCGGCCATGGTCTCCCCGGTCCCGGCGGAGATCAGCAGCCCCTCCGGGGTCGTACCGGCCGCGTCCGAGGGGCCGATCACCTCGGGCAGCATCGCCTGGTGGCCGAGCGCCAGCTCGATCAGGTCGGGCCGGTAGGCGCCGGTGGCGGCGGACCAGTACCCGGTGCCGGAGGCCCCGCCGCGGTCGGTGGTCCTGCGCACGGGCCGCCCGAGCAGCTGCCACACCAGCCAGTCGTGGGCCTGGAGCAGGGCGGCCGTGCGCAGCGCGTTCTCCGGCTCGCTCTTCGCGAGCCAGCGCAGCTTGGTCACGGGCTGCGCGGCCTGCGGGACACAGCCGACCGCCTGGGCCCAGGCCTCCCGGCCGCCCAGCGCGTCGACCAGGTCGGCCGCCGCGACCTGCGCCCGCTTGTCGCCGCCGACCAGCGCCGGACGCACGGTGTTGCCCTGCGCGTCCAGCGGGATCAGCGCGTTCTGCTGCGAGGACACGCCGATGGCCTGCACGCCCTCCAGCAGGCCGCCCCCCGCGGCCTCGCCCAGGGAGAGCAGCCAGGCCTGCGGGTCCACGTCACTGGGACGCGTGCTGCCGCCTTCCGGCGTGTCGACCGGATGTGGGGCGTACCCCTGGCGGAGCACGGCACCCGTGTCCGCGTCACAGACCACGATGCGCGTGAAATCGGGCGAGCTGTCCAACCCGGCGACTATCCCCATGGCCAAAATTCTGCCGCATCGCGGCGCTTGCTTTGGCCGTGGGCGCTCAAGGAGACGAGGGCGCCTGTGATCCGGCGGCAACGGGCCCGTCACGGCCGGGCGCGCTCACGCGGCGGAGCCGCACAGCGGCACGGTCCCGCGCGCCGGTGCGGCCCCGCACAGCGGTACGGTTCCGCGCCCCGGCACGGTCCCGCGCCCCTGAGGCCGGAGCGGTGATCCCGTGCTCACCGGTCCCCCTAGGTGTTGCTGGTGCCCCAGTCGTCCTCTTCCGTTCCGTTGACGGTGCGCTCCCGCAGGGAACGGACGCGGTCGGCGACGGATGCCGGGACCCGGTCGCCGACCTTGTCGCTGACCGTGTGGAAGGCCTTGCCGGCGTAGACGCGGCCCTGCTGGGCGGCCGTCTCGGCGGTGTTGCGGACCGCGGGGTTCTGGGCGATCCGGCGGGCGGACTTCTTCAGCTGCTCGTAACGCTCGCGTCCGGCCCGCGTGCCGAGTACGTAACCGAGGGCCAGTCCGGCGACGAATGTGAGCCGGTAGCGCATGGTTGCCACCCTTCCGTTGCGTAGGTCTCTGGTGTGGCGTCGGGGCCTGGGAGTACCGATTGGCGGAGCACCCCCCTGCTTGCGCTAATGTATGTGTCGCAGCGAGCGCCCGCCCCCTGGCGAATACCCAGGGAGGTACGTTCGATGCAACGAAGCGATCCTCCGTAGCTCAATTGGCAGAGCAGCCGGCTGTTAACCGGCAGGTTACTGGTTCGAGTCCAGTCGGGGGAGCTTCGATCCTCCGTAGCTCAATTGGCAGAGCAGCCGGCTGTTAACCGGCAGGTTACTGGTTCGAGTCCAGTCGGGGGAGCACGCTGAACGAGGACCCCGACGGGGTCCTTTTTCATATGCGCGGGAACCGGCGCGGACGCGGCGAAGTCCTCAAGGTCAGGAAGCAGCGCAGAAGCCGACCATCCGAAGCAGGAGATCGTATGAGCGGCTATGCTGCGGCAGACGGCGCGCACACTTGTACGCGACACGCCGCTATGGGGCGGTAGCTCAGCCGGTTAGAGCAGCGGACTCATAATCCGTCGGCCGTGGGTTCGAGTCCCACCCGCCCCACCACTGCGAGTTGGCGCAGGAACGTTTTCACCTGCGCTGACTTTGCGCCCCCCGAGGACCGGACGCGAGGAGCGACACGCCGGAGATCCTCATCCGGCCCGCTGTCGGCCCGCATGCCGGACGATCACGACGTGAAGCGGACCCGGTCGGCGGGGCGTCGCCCGAAGCCGCGAGTGCGGCTCTCAGGGCTCGGGCGGGACGACGAACCCCCGCACCGGCTCCGGCTCCGGATCACGTGACCGAGGCTGCTGCGCCCGCTTCCACGCCGTCACCGGGTCCGCCTGCCGAGGGTCGGTGCCCTGCCCGTACGGACCCTGCCCGTGCAGGGGACTTGAGGCGCCGCGGAGTCGCCGAGCGCGATGAGCGCGATGAGCGCCTCGGGCCGGGTGCCGGGTGCCGGGTGCCGGGTGCCTCGTGCTCACCGCGGCCCGTCGGGTTCTGCGGTCCTCGTCAACCGGCGGACATGGCATACGACTTGGCCGGACCTGGCTTGGACATGCCGTGTCCGGGGCACGGACCTCCTACAAGGAGCCGCCGCCGGGGCGGTGCCGGCAGGAGGAGGACGTCATGGACCGTCGGATCCGGGTACGTGTCAGTCGTCGGCCCGCCGCCCCGCGCGGGCAGGAGATCGACCGCAGGACGCCCTCCGGGCGCATCCTGCCCTACTGATCACCCGTCATGGGTGTGCAGGGAGACCGCCGCACGCAGTGCCGTCCGCAGGTTTCCGGGCGGCACGGGGCCGTCCGGTGCCGCGCTCGCGACGACGGCCGCCGCCACGTCGCGCAGCTTGGTGTTGGACCGCTGGGAGGCCTCCCGCAGGATGTCCCACGCCCGCTCGGCACCGCACGCATGAGCGGCCATCAGAATGCCGCGCGCCTGGTCGATCACCGGGCGGGAGACGATCGCCTGACGCAACTGCTCGATCTCCACCCGCAGCCCGTGCAGCTGCTCCGCCCGCTCCCGGGCCACCGCGGAGGCGGTACGGACGGGCGGCTCGGCGGGCAGCGGTGTGCGCAGCGGATCGACGGCGTCCAGGCCCACGAGCTCCAGGATCCGGCGCGGCTGGCCCCGCCAGCCCGTGGCCGCGACCGGTACACCGCGCCGGTGCCCGTACCCGCTCAGCACGTCCAGCGACTCCAGGCCTGCCGTGTCCATGAAGGACACCCCCGTCACGTCCAGCTCCACCCGGCCGACTCCCGCCGGCAGGGCGGACAGGGCCGCGGCCAGTGTGTCCGTGCAGCCGAGGACCAGCTCTCCGCGCGCGTCGAGCAGGGCCCGGCCCGCCTCGGTCCGGCCGCCGACGACCAGCGCGTCCAGCCGCCCGGTGTGCGGTGCTCGTGCCGCTGAGTTCATGTCTCCCCCCTGTGTCGGTATCGGTCCTCGCCGGCTCGCTCCTCGCCTGCCCCGGGCTCCCGGGCCTACACCCGGCGGGGGACGGACAAGGCGCATACTGGGCACCTGTGTTCATGCGAAGCTGGGAGACGGCGTGAGTGTCCCGGAGCCGGCCCGGCCCCCGACGGCCGACCCCTTCGTCCACCCCGCCCTCTTCTACGAGGACGCCGAGCAGTACCTGGCGGGCACGGTGCCCTTCGTCCGCGGCGCGCTGGCCGCCGGCGAACCGGTCGCGGTCGCCGTCCCCGGCGAGAACCTGCGGCTGATCCGGGACGCGCTGGGCGCGGACGCGGACGCCGTACGGTTCCTGGACATGCGCGAGGCCGGGCGCAACCCCGCCCGGATCATCCCCGGCGTGCTCTGCGCCTTCGCCGACACCCAGCCGGCCGGCCGCCGGGTCCACATCATCGGCGAGCCCGTCTGGGCGGGCCGCAGCGCCGCCGAGTACCCCGCCTGCGCCCAGCACGAGGCGCTGATCAACACCGCGTTCCAGGGCCGCAGGGCCACCGTCCTGTGCCCCTACGACACCGCCCGCCTGGACGCACGGGCGCTCGCCGACGCCCACGCCACCCACCCGGTCGTCATCCCGCCCGGCGCCGGCACGCACCGGCCCAGCGAGACCTACGACCCCGAGGGCGTCGTCGCCCACTACAACGAGCCGCTGCCCTCCGCCCCCGGCACCGGCCCCGGCGTCCTCGCACTGGTCTTCGACGACGACTCGCTGCCCTCCGCCCGGCGCCTCGCCACCGTGCACGGCGCCCGGCTCGGCCTCAGCGGCCTGCGCCTGGAGGACCTGACCCTGATCACCTCCGAGCTGACCACCAACAGCGTGCTGCACGGCGGCGGGACGGGCACGCTCACCGTGTGGGCCGAGGGCGGGTACGTGCTGTGTCAGGTCCGCGACCGGGGCCGCCTGACCGACCCGCTGGCCGGCCGCCGCCCCGCCGCCCGCGACCAGCGCGGCGGCCGCGGCCTGCTCCTGGTCAACCACGTCTCCGACCTGGTGCGCACGCACACCGGACCGACCGGCACGACCATCCGGAGCTACCTCGCACGCTGACGCCCGGCGCGGCCGCACGGCGGCGCCCGCCGCGCCACCGTCCTGCCGTCGCCGGGCTGCTTCAGGCGGACAGCCGTTCCAGGACCAGGGGCGGGATCCGGCCCTCCAGCATCGCGCCGATGCCCTCCACGGCACACACGTCGGGCCGCTCCGCGATGTGCACCGGCATCCCGGTCGCCTCGCGCAGCATCTGGTCCAGGCCGGGCAGCAGGGCGGAGCCGCCGACCATCATGATCCCGCGGTCGGCGAGATCGGCCACCAGGTCGGGCGGGCAGTCGCGCAGCACCTTGCCGATACCGTCCAGGACGGCGGTCAGCGGTGTCTGGATGGCGTAGCGGACGGCGGCGGTGTCGACCCGCACACTGCGGGCGAGCCCGGTGACCACGTCCAGCCCGTGGATCTCCGTCGCGGTCGGTCCGTCCAGGGCGAGCCCGTTGCCGGCCAGGGCGACCTGCAGCGGCCGTACCGCCTGGCTGGGCAGCATCAGCGCGTGCTTGTGCCGCAGGTGCTGCACGATCGCATGGTCGACGGCCTCCCCGCCGACCGGGATCCGCTCCGCGGCGACGATGAACCCGAGGGAGAGCACGGCCACCTGGGTGGCCGCCGCCCCGCACACCATGATCATGGTCGCCTCGGGCTGCTCCACGGGCAGCCCGCACCCCACGGCGGCCGCGATGAGCGTGTCCACCAGCTCCACGCGCCGCGCACCCAGCCCGACCAGCGTCTCGATCGTCGCCCGCTGGGCCACCGGGTCGGCGTCGTGCGGGGTGCAGGCCGCCGCGCGCAGCCGGGGCCTGCGGCGCAGGGAGCGGCGCATCTTGTCCCCGAGCAGGTGCCGCAGCATCCGCTGGGCCATCTCGATGTCGACGATCGTGCCACCGCTGATGGGCCGTACGACCCTGATGTAGCCCGGCGTCTTGCCCGTCATCCGCTGCGCGAACTCGCCCACCGCGATGAGTGCCCCGGTCCGGATGTTCACGGCCGCGACCGACGGCTGGTCGACCACGAGACCGGCACCCTTCACATACACCCGGGTGCGCGCCGCCCCCACGTCGACGGCGAAGTGGCAGCGTCTCAGCTGGTCCAGACTGACGGTCACGGCGGATCCTCCCGGGTGGGCGGGCCTTGGGCTGCCGCCTGGTCCGGCGGGCCTCACTGGCATCCTGCGGCGGCGCGGGGGGCGGGCGCCTTCTGGAGGGGGCCGGGCGGGGTGCGGCTGAACGGGGGGTTTGCGTGACAGGGTCTGCGCGGCGCGCAGGAGAGGCGCGGCACCAGGAGATATGACGACGGGTTGGACGCATGTGCGCGTGAGGCGGAAGCCGATGCGGACGAACGGGCTGCCCGGCGCCCGCGCGGCCCTCGGTCCGCCGTCTGCGCTGGCCGCCACCCGCGCTGCCCGCCACCCGCGCTGCCCGCCACCCGCGCTGCCCGCCACCCGCGCTGGCCGCCGCCCGCGCTGCCCGCCACCCGCGCTGGCCGCCGTCCGCGCCGCCCGCCACCCGCGCTGGCCGCCGTCCGTGCCGCCCGGCGTCCGCCGCTCGACGTCGGTGGAGCCGATCACCGGACAGGGGTGCGGGTCCCGTCCACGGGCACGACCGCGGGCGGCACGCCGAGGCCGCCCGGACGGGTCGGGAACGACACGGTCGGCAGCCCAGGCCCCGCCGGCCTGTACGACGTGCGCTCAGGTCAGCCCGTGCGGGGCGCCACCAGGAAACCCGCCCCGGCGACCGCGCCCCCGTACCCGGTCCGGGCGTGCCGGGCGGCGTCGCTCATGAGCGGGCCGTGGGCTCCGGACCCGCGCCGTCCGCGCCGTCCGCGTCGGCCGGGGTCGCGGCCTTCGACGTCCAGCTCAGTTTGACGACCAGTTGTCCCTCCGCCGCCCCCTTGGCGATGACCGCGCCCGCCTCGGCGGTCAGCTTCACGCCGAACTCCAGCTCCACGGAGTCGGGGCGCAGGCTGCCGTCGCGGAAGACCCGCAGCGCGGACTGGGCCGCCGAGCGGACCCCGTCCAGGGTGCTCTCGAAGGTGCGGGCGGCCTGGGCCGCCGGGCCGCCCCCCTCGCCTCTGGAGACGAGCCGGGTGCCATTCATGCCGTCCGAGGCCTCCACCACGACGACGGCGCCGTCCTGCGTCGTGAACTCCATCAGCTTGTTCATGGCGCCTTCCCCCGTTTTCTTGATCCAGATTGCCGGTCCATTGTCGCGGACGGGGGCGGGGATGTCTCCGGTCCGGTCCCCGCCGCGCAGCCTCGCTGGCGGGAAGCCGCCAGGACACCTTCCCGCCAGCGACGGCCAACACCCTTGCACCACAGGGCACATGACACTCGTCCCAGCGCTCGACGCGCTCGACACGAGAAGAGGCGTGGATGACCAGAGGACCAGTCAGACACGGGGCGGCGCTGCTTGCGGCGGGGCTCGTGATCGCCCTGTCGCCGGCGGCCCCGGCGGCCGCGCAGCAGGCCGCCACCACGGCCCGGCGCACCCCGGACGCCGCCGCCACCGTCACCCTCGTCACCGGCGACAAGGTGACCGTCACCGACCTCGGGCAGGGACGGAAGACGGTCGCCGTGCAGCGGCCGCGGGGCGCCACCGGCGCGGTACGGACGCAGATGAGCGGCGGTGACATCACCGTCGTACCGGACGAGGCGCTGCCGTATCTGCGGGCCGGCACCCTGGACCGGCGGCTGTTCGACGTGAGCGGGCTGGTCCGGCAGGGGTTCACGGACGCCGCGTCGGACACGCTGCCGCTGATCGTGACCTACGCGAAGGGGGCCCGCGCCGTCGCACCGGCCGGCACCGAACGGACGCGGACGCTGCCGAGCCTCGGCGCGGCCGCCGTCGAGGCCGGCAGGGGGCGTACCTTCTGGCGCTCGTTCACCCGGGGCGGCGTCGGCAAGGTCTGGCTGGACGGCCGCGTCAAGTCCGACATGGCCGAGAGCAACGCCCAGATCGGCACGGAGACCGCCTGGGACGCCGGCCTCACCGGCAAGGGCGTCACGGTGGCCGTCCTCGACACCGGTGCCGACCTGGGCCACCCCGACCTCAAGGACCGGGTCGCCGCCACCAGGAGCTTCATCGACGGGCAGGAGGTCGCCGACCGCAACGGGCACGGCACGCACGTCACCTCCACCGTCGGCGGCAGCGGTGCCGCCTCCGACGGCAAGGAGAAGGGGGTCGCGCCCGGCGCCACGCTCGCCGTCGGCAAGGTGCTCGGCGACCAGGGTTCGGGCAGCGAGTCCCAGATCATCGCCGGCATGGAGTGGGCGGCACGGGACGTGCACGCCCGGGTGATCTCGATGAGCCTCGGCTCGACCGAGGCCAGCGACGGCACCGATCCCATGGCCCAGGCCGTGAACACCCTCTCCAAGGAGACCGGCGCCCTCTTCGTCGTCGCCGCCGGCAACACCGGAGCCCCGTCCTCCATCGGCTCGCCCGGCGCCGCCGACGCGGCCCTCACCGTCGGCGCGGTGGACCCGGGCGACCAGGCCGCCCACTTCACCAGCGCCGGACCCCGCTACGGCGACAACGCCCTGAAGCCCGACCTCTCGGCGCCCGGCGTCGACATCCTCGCCGCCCGCTCCCAGCTCGTCCCCGGCAGCGGCTACTACACCTCCATGAGCGGTACGTCCATGGCGACCCCGCACGTCGCCGGGGCCGCCGCCCTGCTCGCCGAGGAGCACCCCGACTGGACCGGCGCGAAGCTGAAGGACGCACTGATGTCCAGCTCCGAGCGGCTCGACGCGTCCGCGTACGTGCTGGGTGCCGGGCGGGTGAGCGTCTCCGGCGCGGTGCGGGCCGACATCACGGCCACCGGCAGCGCCGACCTAGGCTTCTACAGCTGGCCGTACGAGGCGAATGAGCCGGTCACCCGGACCCTCACCTACCGCAACTCCTCCGACCGGGACATCCCGGTGAAGCTCTCCGTCCAGGGCGGTCCGGACCAGGTCGCCACCCTCGCCGACTCCACCCTCACCGTCCCGGCGCACGGCACCGCGTCCACCACCGTCACCGGTGACGGGTCCAAGGCACCGGTGGGGGAGACCAGCGGGCAGATCGTGGCCTCGGGCGCGGACGGCACCCCGCTCGCACACACCGTGTTCGGGCTGGTCAAGGAGGAGGAGCGGTACACGCTCACGGTGCACGTCAAGGACCGCGACGGCGCGCCCGCCGGCGCCGACCTCACCGTGCAGCGGCTCGCCGCGGGCGAGGACGCCCAGCCCGCGCACGTCGGCGGCTCCGGCACCCTGAAGCTGCGCCTGAAGCCCGGCACCTACAGCCTGACCTCCTTCCTCGACGTGCGCGGCAGCCACGGCGCCGACTCGCTCGGCCTCGGCTTCCTCGCCGCCCCCGAGATCACCCTGGACCGGGACCGCGACATCACCCTGGACGGGCGGGCACTGCGGGAGGTCAAGGCCGACGTCGACCGGCGCACCGAGACCCGCCAGCTGCTCATGGAGTACGACCGCACCGCCAACGGCGCCGACCTGTTCGGCGCGGTCCAGGTGCCCCTGACCTACGACAGCGTCTTCGCCGCGCCCACCCGGAAGGTCACCCGGGGCGGCTTCGAGTACCGGACCGTGTGGCGGCTGGCCAAGCCGCTGCTGGAGGTCAGGGGGGTCGGCGAGGCGACCGTACAGGCGGGCGGCACGCTGATCGAGGGGCGTACCAGGCTGCCGCTGGCCGACGTCGGGGACGGCCCGTTCACCGGGGTGGCGGGCAAGGCGGTGCTCGCCCACCTCGCCGACGGCGCCGACCCGGCCGCGCTGGCCGGGGCCGCCCAGGACGCGGGCGCCAGGGCGCTGTTCGTGACGGACGACGCGCCGGGCCGGCTGATGGCCTGGTGGGGCACGGACGACGACGCCGAACGGCCGCTGCAGATCGCCACGGTGAGCAAGGGGGACGCGGCCCGGCTGCGCTCGGCGGGACACGTCGACATGACCGGCACCCGTGACGCGCCGTACGTGTACGACCTGTCGGAGGGCCACCGGGGCGCGATCCCGGACCGGGACCTCACCTATGCCCCCACCGGACGCCAACTCTCCGCCGTGCACGTCGGGTTCCACTCCCCGCAGCCGGTGAGCGGCGGCGAGTTCCGGTACTCGATCACCGGCACCTTCCCGATCGGCCTCGGCTTCCAGGAACGCGTCGACCTGCCCGCCGAACGCACCGACTACGTCTCCACCGGCCCCGGCCAGCTCTGGCACGAGTCCGTCACCGCCCGGGACGGGGCGCTGGAGGAACGCAGCGGGCTGGTGCGCTACGAGGGCGGATCGCGGCCGGAGCTGGACTGGTTCCGTCCCGTGTGGCACCCGTGGCTCGGCACCGGGCTGGGCTGGGGGCAGCAACGCGCCGGTAACCAGATCCAGTTGAACACACCGGGCTGGGGCGACTCGGGGCCGGACCACACCGGCTTCGGCGACGTGTGGAGCGAGGACAGCGGGATGAGCCAGACCACCGCCGTCTACCTCGACGGCACCCAGGTCGACCGGCGCACGAGCTCCGGCGTCTACGTCTGGGACGCCCCCGCCGACGAGCACACCTACAAGGTGGTCACCGACACCGCCCTGGACGCCGGCCACTGGCCGCTCGCCACCCGGGGCCACAGCGAGTGGACCTTCCGGTCGGCGGCCACCCCGGAGGACCACTGGACCTACCTGCCGCTGATCAACCTCGCCTTCGACGTGGACACCGACCTCGCCGGCCGGGTGCGCGGCGGGCAGCGGACACCCGTCGGGCTCGGCGCCGCGTACGTGGCGGGCGCGGCCGGCACCGGGACCCTCGGCGGCGGCACGCTGGAGGTGTCGTACGACGACGGCACGACCTGGCACACGGTCCGCCTGACCGCCGGCCGGGGCGCCTCCTGGCACGGCACGCTGACCGTGCCTCGCGATGCCGAGCACGTCTCCCTGCGGGCCTCGGCCCACGACGACAGGGGCGGCACGGTGACCCAGGAGATCGTCCGGGCGGTGGGGGTGCGGTAGCTCAGGAGCGGGGGTGGCCGGCGGTCCCGACGACGCCCCGGACCACCCCCAGCTCCACCAGGTCCTGCGGCCGGATACGCAGCTGCCCCGCGGTCGCCTCCACCTCCCCGGGCGGACGCTTGAGGATCGCCGCCGCGAGTTCCGGGGCGATCACCGAGAAGTAACTGTCCGGCGTGGCCCAGGTGTTGCCGGGCGCGGCCAGTGCGAGCGCCCCGCCGGAGCCGCCCTCGCCGATGACGAGCGTGGTGACCGGGACCCGGGCGGCGGCCACCGCGCCGAACACCTCCGCGATCGCCGCCCCGGCCCCCTGCCGCTCCGCCTCGGCGTCATTGGCGGCACCCGGCGTGTCCACCAGCGTCAGCACCGGGATCCCGAGCCGGTCCGCGAGCCGGATCAGCCGCGCCGCGGTGCGGTATCCCGCGGGCCGGGTCGCCGTCCCGGTCTGCGCCGCGTACGCCACGGTACGGCCGTCCCGCTCGCCGAACCCGCAGAGCATGCCGTCCGGGTCGGTGCCGCCGCAGCGGTCACCGGAGATGGCCACCCGGCGGGTGAAGCAGGCGTCCAGGTAGGCGTGCGCGCGCGGGCGTTCGGGGGAACGGGCGCGTACGACGGCTTCCCAGCCGGTGCCGGGGAGGCCGGCACTCGCGCCGAGGGCGCACGGCGCCGGCACCTCCTCGACGTGGACCTTCCTCGCGCGGGCCGTCGCCATGCCGGTCTCCCGCGCGGGCCCCTGCTCGACGGACCGCTCCCGGGTCTCCCGCGGTGGAATCTGCCCGGCAGGGCTCTCCCGGTCCTCCTGCGTGGGCCCCGGCTCGGCAGAGCTCTCCCGAGGCCCCTGCGCGGGCCCCGGCTCGGCAGGGTTCTCCCGGGGCGCCTGCGCGTGCTCCTGCTCCGCGGGTTGCTCCCGCGCCGGGGCGGTGAGCAGCCGCAGCCACACCCCCAGGGTCTCCCGCAGCTCCTCCAGGGGGACCACCGCGTCTGCCGAACCCGCCGCCACCTGCGCCTGCGCGGTATAGGCCGCCGGGTCGGCGTCCGGCGGGCGCACCCGGGAGCCCGCGAAGCCCACCTGGGCCCCGGACAGCGCCAGGATCACATCGGCTCCTGCGCCCAGGGTGGCCCAGCCGCCGCCCGTCGTCGGGTCCCGCAGGACGGCGATCTGCGGCAGGCCCGCCTCCCGGGTGAGCACCGACTGGCGGGCCACCCGCTGGAGTTGGGTCAGCGCGAGCATGCCCTCCTGCATCCGGCTGCCGCCGGTGGCGACCAGGGGCACGATCGGCAGCCGGTGTGCCCGGGCATGTGCGTACGCCGCCTCCAGCCGGTCGCCGGTGCGCTCGCCCAGGGAGCCGCCGAGGAAGCCGAACTCGAACGCGATCAGCACGGCCCGGGTGCCCGCGACGCTCGCGGTGCCGCAGACGACGGACTCCTCCTCGCCGGTGCGCGCGGCGGCCCGGGCCCGCGAGGCGTCGTAGCCCTGCCAGCCGAGGGGGCCGTCGGGCTTCGGCTCCCTTATGGCGCAGGGCAGTTCGTCGAAGCTCGACCCGTCCGTGACCAGGGCCAGGATCTCGCGCGCCGACAGCCGCTCAGGCATCGGCCACCAGTGCCCGCTTCATGATCTTCCCCATGTCGTTGCGGGGGAGGGCGTCCAGGTAGTGGACCACGCGCGGGCGCTTGTGCGGGGCCAGCCGCCCGGCCACGTGATCGGCCAGCTCCTCGGCGGCGGGCACGGACCGCGGGTCCGCCGGGACGATCCAGGCCACGATCCGCTCGCCCAGGTCCGCGTCCGGCTCCCCGGTGACCGCCGCTTCCCGCACCCCCGGGTGCTCCAGCAGCGCGTTCTCGATCTCGCCCGCCCCGATCTTGTAACCGCCGCTCTTGATCAGGTCGGTGGCCTTGCGCCCGACGATCCGGACGTATCCGTCGGCCTCCCGCACCGCCATGTCACCGGTGCGGAACCAGCCGTCGGCGGTGAACGCGGCGGCGGTCGCGTCGGGCCGGTTGAGGTACTCGGTGAACAGGTTCGGGCCCCGCACCTGGATCTCGCCGACGGTCTCCCCGTCGTAGCCGGCCAGTTCCGAGCCGTCCTCCTCCACCAGCCGCAGTTCGACCCCCGGCAGCGGCACACCCACGGTGCCCGCGCGGGCCTCCCCGTCGGCCCGCACGCTGGTGTTCATCAGCGTCTCCGTCATGCCGTACCGCTCGATCACCCGCCGGCCGGTCGCCGCCGCGATCCGCTCGTGGTCGTGCACCGGCAGCGCCGCCGAACCTGAGACCAGCAGCCGGGCCCGGCCCAGCGCCTCGGCCAGCTCCGGGTCGTCCGGGAGGGCCTCGGCGATGCGGTGGTACATGGTCGGCACCCCGAACAGCATGGTCGCGCCGTCGGTCAGCTCCCGGGCCACGCCCTCGGTGCTGAACCGGCCCAGGTGCCGCACCGACCCGCCGCGCCGCAGCGGGCCGAGGACGCCCAGCACGAGCCCGTGCACATGGAACAGCGGCAGCCCGTGCACCAGCACATCCCCGGCCGTCCACTGCCAGGCGTCGGCCAGCGCGTCCAGGGTCGCGGCGAGGGCCCGGCGCGGGATGACCGCGCCCTTGGGCGGGCCGGTGGTGCCGGAGGTGTAGACGACCAGCGCCGGGTCGGCCTCGGAGAACTCCTCGGCCGGGACGGTGCCGGTGCCGGACGCGTCCACGTCCAGCCGTGCCAGGTCATGGAGCACGGCGGGCAGTTCGGCGCCGGGCGCGGCGAGCACGAGAGCGGGGGCGCTGTCGGAGAGGATGTGCGCCAGCTCCTTCTCGCCCGACTTCGGGTTCAGCGGCACCGCGGCCGCACCGGCGAGCAGCACACCGGTCACCGCGACGGCGGTCTCCAGCTCCGGCGTCGCCCACACGGCGACGCGGCCGGCACCCCGCAGCCGAGCGGCCAGCGCGCCGGCGGCGCCCGCGAGCGAGCCGTAGGTCAACGACCGTTCGCCGAACCGCAGGGCGACCCTCCCCCGGACTTCGTCCGGGGGGACCCCCATCTCGCTGCGCTCGCCCGGACCGTCCGCCAGGGCGGGGAAGAGGGAAGACACGCGGCGCACTCCTTGGCTGTAGGACAAAGCTGTCGGAAAACTCAGGAACACTCGGTGGACGACAGCATCCTTCCTACACCAGGAGCCTCGTCCCCACGACCGTGCTCAGGTCGGGCGCAAGGCGCAATTCGGTCGCACGCAGGGCGGGATGCCCCAGCCAGTGCAGCCGGGCCGTGTCGGGCACACCCTCGTGCAGCGGCGGCCGGCCGCACGCCGGGGTGAAGTCGTCGACGACGACCGTCCCGCCGGGCACGAGCAGCCGCTCGACGTCGGCGGGCCGGTCCCCGGGCGCCTTCCCCTGCCCGCCGCCGTCGAGCACGAGCAGATCGAAGGGGCCGTACTCCTCGATCCGCCGCCAGTCGCCGGTGAGCACGGTGACCTCGGGGCGCTCGGCGAAGACGGCCGCCGCCGCCCGCGACCGCTCCCGATCCCGCTCCACGCTGTACAGCCGCACGCCCGGCCCCGCCGCCGAGGCCAGCCAGGCCGGCCCTACGCCGAGCCCGGTGCCGCTCTCACCGATCCTGGCCGGGGCGCCGCCCGCCAACGCGTGCAGCAGGCGGCCCTGTTCGGGGCGGCAGGAGTACGGGAAGCGGTGGGCGCGGGCGGCCGTCAGAGCGTCCCGCACGAGGGGCGGGAGCCCGCCCAGGCCGGCGTACGCGTCGGTGCCGTGGATCGCCATGGGGGCACTTCTATCCGACGGACGCGGGTGGGCGCATGGAAAGGACGACGTCGGCCACCACACAGCTCACGTTGTCGGACCCGCCGGCCGCATTGGCCTCGTCGACCAGTGCGTGAACGGCGTCCTCCCCGCCGAGCAGCTCCTTGATCCGTGAGTCCGGGACCGCACCGGTCAACCCGTCGGAGCACAGCAGATACCGGTCACCGGCCCGCGCCTCGTGCAGCCGGAGATCCGCAACCGAAGCCGCACCACTCCCCAGCAACCTGAGCAGCAGGGCCCGCTGCGGATGACTCGCGGCCTCCTCCGGCGTCAGCCGCCCCTCGTCGATCAGGGACTGCACGACACTGTGGTCGTGGGTGATCCGGAACAGCTCGCCGTCCCGCAGCAGATACGCCCGTGAGTCCCCGATGTGGACGAGCGCCAGCTTCGTCCCCGTCCACAGCAGCGCGGTCAGCGTGGTGCCCACGCCCTCCTCACCGTCGCCCGCAACGTCCCGCACCGCCTCGCCCGCACCCCGCACGGCCTCCTCCAGGAGGTTCAGCACGTTGCCCGCCGCGAGTTCCTCGCCCTCGTCCAGGAACCGCAGCGCCTCCACGGCGGCGCTGCTCGCGAGCGCTCCCGCCGGCCCGCAGCCGTCGGCGACGGCGAGCAGCCTGCGGCCCGCGTACACGGTGTCCTGGTTGGCCGGGCGGACGTGCCCACGGTCGGAGTGGGCGGCATATCGCAGTTCCAGCATGGTGGTGTGATCCCTTCTCGGTCCGGCGGTCAGCTGGTCGACGAGGAACGCGGCGAGATCCCGCCGGGCGGCCGTCTCGGCCTCGACCCGCCCCCAGTACGCCCGGACCTCCCGCGCGGCGCCCGCCGGGTCGAGGGCGCACACCGTGCGTATCTCCGCCAGGGGCATGCCCAGCCGTCGCAGCCAGGCCACGAGCCGGGCCTGCTCCAGCTGCCCGAGGGCGTAGTACCGGTATCCGGTGGCCGGATCGACACGTGCGGGCCGCAGCAACTCCAGCTCGTCGTAGAGTCGCAGCGCCTTCGGCGACAGCCTGCTCGCTCTCGCGAAGGCCCCGATCGTCAGCAGCTCCATGAAAACCTCGCGTTCCTCGCTTCCGCCACCGATGCTGGGGCTTCCCCGAAGGTGAAGGTCAAATGCGGTGTGCCGGTTCCCGGGTGGTTGTTAGCCTCGCCGGTGATCGAACCGTCGTACGACAGGGAGTCCGCCGTGCCCCGCATCGCACTCGCCACCTACGACCCCGGGGCCGAGCCGCGCCACGACCGCGACCTGCCGGTGCTGGTGCGGGCCCTGCGAGAGGCGGGGGCCGACGCGGTGGCCCGGCCCTGGGACGATCCGGACACCGACTGGGGCGGCTTCGACCTCGTCGTCATCCGCTCGACCTGGGACTACAGCTGGCGCGCCGAGGAGTTCGCGGCATGGGTGGAGCGGGTCGGCTCGGTGACGCGCCTCGCCAATCCACCCGCCGTGGTGCGCTGGAACACCGACAAGCGCTACCTCGGGGAGCTGGCCGCGGCCGGCGTGCCCACCGTCCCCACCCGGTACATCGCCCCGGGCGAGCGGGCCGGCCTGTCCGCGGACCACGAGTACGTGATCAAGCCCACCTCCGGTGCCGGCGCCCGGTTCGCCGCCCGCTACACACCCGCCGAGCACGACCGGGCCGCGCGGCAGCTGGAGCGGATGCACGCGGAGGGCTTCACCGCGATGGTGCAGCCGTACATGCGGGACATCGACGTCAGCGGGGAGCGGGCGCTGCAGTTCTTCGGCGGCCGCCTGCTGCACGCCAGCCGCAAGGGCGCCGTCCTCGCGCCCGGCACGCCGTACGACGCCGACAAGGTCGCGCATCCCGGCCTGGAGCGCTGGCGGCCCACCGAGGCCGAACTCGCCGTGGCGGAGCAGGCGTTGGCCGCCGTACCCGGCGCACCCGGACTGCTCTACGCGCGCGTGGACCTCGTGGACGGGGAGGACGGCGAGCCCCGCCTGATGGAACTGGAGCTGGTGGAACCGAACCTGTTCCTGTGGCTGCACCCCGGCTCCCTGGAGCGCGTGACGGAGGCGATCCTGGCGGCGGCGTGAGCGTCGGTATGAGCGTTCCGCCGGGCGTTCACGCCGGAAGGGCCGCGACATGCTGCCGTCGAACGTCTGCGGCGCCGGCGTGGCTGCTCGCGTCCGTGCGGCGACGGCGTGACCGTTCGCGCACGTGCGGCGGCGGCAGCCGCACGGGGGACATCGGCTCCGCGCCCCTGCGGCGCGCTAGCGTGCCCCCGCAGTGGTCCGGGCCGCCTCGGCGTAGGCCCGCACCAGTGGCCGGTGTGCGTCCTCGCGGCGCCAGGCCAGCACATAGCGGCTGGGGCCGATGCCCCGCAGCGGGCGGGTGGTGACCCCGCCCAGGCTGATCAGCGGGGCGTTGCCCTCGGCCACCAGGCAGACCCCGAGACCGGCGACCAGCGCCTCGTACGTCTCCTCCGCCCCGGAGATCTCCGCGCCGATCCGGGGCGGCCGGCCGTGGCGGGCGTCCAGCGCGAGCCAGTGGTCCCGCAGCCGGCCCGCGCTCTCGGGCAGCGCGAGGAAGGGCTCGTCCAGCAGGTCCGCGAAGTCGATCTCGGCGCGGGCGGCGAGCGGATGCGCCTCGGGCAGGGCGAGCAGCCGGGGTTCCTCGGCGAGCACCGTCCAGGCGTAGCGCTCCTCGTCGGGCAGCGGCAGCCAGACGAAGGCGACGTCCGCCGTGCCGTCCGCCAGGCCCGCCGTCGGATCGTCCCAGCCCATCTGGCGCAGCCGGAGCGTCACCTCGGGATGCGCGGCGGTGAACCGGGAACGGATGGCCGGCAGCAGCCCGCCCCGGCCCGGACTGGTGCTCATGCCCACCACGAGCGTGCTGCGCTGCGCCGCCCTGGCCGCCTCCACGGCCGCCGCGCCCGCCTCCCACGCCGCCAGCACGGTGCGCGCGTGCGGCAGCAGCGCCTCACCCGCGCCCGTCAACGCCACCCCGTGCTGATCGCGCCGGAACAGTTCCGCTCCCAACTGGCGCTCCAGCGCCCGGATCTGCTTGCTGAGCGCGGGCTGCGAGACGTACAGCCGCTCGGCGGCGCGCGTGAAGTGCAGCTCTTCGGCAACCGCGACGAAGTAGCGCAGGTCCCGGGCGTGGACGTCGATCGTCATAACCGTTGGCTATCACCGAAGGTCTTGGACGGGCAACGGTGTGCGGCAGCAGGCTGATGCGTGTCAGAAGGAAAAGGACCCAGGAACCTACGGGGAGTAGCCGTGAACAAGGTGTGGCTGGTGACCGGTGCGAGCAGCGGATTCGGGCGGGCGATCACACGGGCGGCGGTCGCCGCCGGTGACGTGGTGGTCGGCGCCGCCCGGCGCCCCGGGGCACTGGACGACCTGGTGGCTGCGCATCCGGACCAGGTGGAGGCGGTGCGCCTGGACGTCACCGACCCGGCGGCGGTCGAGGAGGCCGTACGGGACGTGGTGGCGCGGCACGGGCGCATCGACGTGCTGGTCAACAACGCGGGCCGCACGCATGTCGGAGCCCTGGAGGAGACCACCGACCAGGAACTGCAGGACCTGTTCGACCTGCATGTCTTCGGCCCGGCGGCCCTGGTGCGGGCGGTGCTGCCGCACATGCGGGAGCGGCGTGCGGGTGCGATCGTGCAGATGAGCAGCATGGGCGGGCAGATGTCCTTCGCGGGCTTCGGGGCGTACAGCGGGACGAAGTTCGCGCTGGAGGGCATGTCCGAGGCGCTCGCGGACGAGGTGCGGGAGTTCGGCATCAAGGTGCTGATCGTGGAGCCGGGCGGGTTCCGGACCTCGCTGATGGACCCCGCGCGGGCCGGCGTCAGCGCGGACAGCGGGGTGTACGCGAGGGTGAGCGAGACCCGTGGGCTGGTCGCCGGGGGCGACGGTACGCAGCCCGGTGACCCGGCCAAGGCGGCGGCTGTCATCCTGGCCGCGCTGCAGGCGGAGCACACTCCGCTCCGGCTGCCGCTCGGCGACGACGGGGTGGGCGCGGTCCTGACCCATCTCGACCAGGTCCGCGAGGACGTCACCGCCTGGGAGAAGCAGACCAGGGCCACGGCCTTCGACGCCTGAGGCGCTCGGGACGGGGCGGGGTCGGGGAAGGGCCGGGGCGGGTCGGCGAGGGGCCGGGGCGGGTCGGCGTGAGGCCGTCGTGGGGTGGGCGTGGGGCCGGCGTGGACCTGGGTGGACATGGTGGGTGGGCCTGCGTGGACTTGGGTGGACCGGGTGGGTGACCCGGGTGGACCGAGTGGGTGGACCCGGTGGGTGGACCTGCAGGGGTCGGCTCAGGTGCGCACTGCCGTCCGCTGGAGCAGCCCCCAGGTGAACTCGGCGACGACGTCGTGCCGTACGCCGTCCCGGCCGGGGGCGGCGAAGGCCAGCCCCCAGCGGGTGGGGGCCGTGCCCTCCAGGGGCCGGGCGGGGGCGAAGGCGCGGGCGGCCTCGTCCACCGTGCAGGACCACGGCGTGAGGTCGTCCAGCGTGCGCAGCTCCGGGGCGGGGACGCCCGGCGCGCGGACCAGCCACTCGTTCCAGACGGCGCCCTCGGGGGAGACGAGCACCTCGAAACGCAGGTCGGGCCAGAGCGGCAGCGCCCACTGCCGGGCCTCGCAGCCGACGTCACCGAGGCGGCGCCGGATCACGGCCTCGGGTTCACCGAGGACCGAGCGGTAGCGGGCGGCGCCGGACCGGGCCCGCGGCGAGCGGAGCATGGCCTGCCAGCGCTTGTTGGCCTCGCGCATCTCGGCGATGGAGACGCCCAGGGAGCGCCGGGCGTCCTCCACCAGGTCCTGATTGTGGTCGGCCATACGGCGCAGCACCACGAGCTGGAAGTCGAGGCGGGTGAAGGGACCGGGTGTTCGCTGTGCGGAGGGCATCGCGGCCATCGTCCCCCACCGGCCTCCCGGAGGAGAAGGACCGGGCCCGCGGCAGCGGGACGTCACCGCCGCTGATCGCTGCGCCGGCGACGGGGTGCCGTGGGTCCGGAGCGGCGAAGGGGCTGCCGTGGGCCCGGAGCGGCGACGGGGCCGCCGTGGGTCGGAGCAGCTCAGGCGCGGTCCCGGACGAAGGCGGTCAAGGGTCCGCCCACGGCGGCGGACGCCGAGCCGTCGCGCTGTCACGGGACCCGCCGCGGAACCCGCCGCGGGACCCGCCGCGGATCCCGCCCGGAAGCCTGGTGCGAGCGCTGCGGACTGCACGGCCATTGCCCGCGCAACACACCATGACTAGCCTGTGTTCGTCATGCCGATCGCCTGTTGAAATTTCGAACACAGGCGCTTAGACCCAAGGGAGGGGGCCGGACGTGGGACGCCTCGTGCCTGCCGTGACCCGGGCTCTCGACATTCTGGAGCTGTTCCTCGACGGGGACGGGACGCTCTCCGCCCCCGACATCGTGCGCAGGCTGCAGCTGCCGCGCACCACCGTGCACGAGCTGGTCACCACGCTCGTCGCACGCTCGTACATCGTGCCGGTGCCGGGACAGCCCGGACGGTACCGGCTCGGGGTGCGCCCGTACCAGCTCGGCAGCCGTTACGCGGAGCAGCTCGACCTCGCGGCCGAGGGGCAGCAGGTGGCCCGTTCGGTCGCCGAGACCTGCGACGAGACGGTCCATGTGGCGATCCTCGAGGGCACCGACGTCATCTACATCGCCAAGGTCGACTCCACGCATGCGGTGCGCATGGTCTCCGCCGCGGGGCGCCGGCTGCCGGCCCACTGCACCTCGGTCGGCAAGATGCTGCTTGCTTCGCTGCCCGAGCAGGAGCTGGCGGCGCGGATCCCGGACGGCGCCGAGCTGACCGCGATGACCCCCAACAGCATCACCGAACCCGCCGCCCTGCGCGAGGCCCTGGCGCGGATCCGGGAGCGGGGCATCGCGGTGGAGAGCCGCGAGTCCAACCCGGACGTGTCCTGCGTGGCGGCACCGGTACGCGACCGCGCGGGCCAGGTGGTCGCCGCCCTGTCCATCTCGGTCCCCATGATCCGCTGGAGCGACGGGCGCCGGGCGGAGCTGGAGCAGCTGGCCGTGAAGGGGGCGGCGGAGCTGTCCGAACGGCTCGGGCACCGGGGCGCGGCATGACGCGGTACGAGGTCGCCGTCCAGGCGGAGGCGGCGCTCGGCGAGGGCCCGACCTGGGACCCGGTGGCGGGGCGCCTGGTCTGGCTGGACATCCTGGGCATGCGCGTGCACACCTACGACCCCTCGTCCGGCCGCCGTACCGTGCGTACGACGGAGCAGCACGTCGGGGCGGCGAAGCCCCGGGCGGGCGGCGGGCTGGTGCTGAACCTGCGGGACGGCGTCGGCCTGCTGGATCCCGACGACACCTTCCGCTGGCTGCACCACGAGCCGGTGCCCGGGCGCCGCGCGAACGACGCGGCCGTCGCTCCCGACGGGTCCCTGTGGGCGGGCACGATGCGTTACGACGAGGCGCCGGGGGGCGGCACGCTGTCCCGGCTGACCGGTGACGGAGGGGTGCGGACGATCCTTCCCGACGTCACGATCAGCAACGGCACCGGCTGGAGCCCGGACGGCCGTCTGATGTACTACGCCGACACGCCGACCCGGCGCGTGGACGTCTTCGACCACGACGGCGGGGGCATCCGCAACCGCCGTAGGCTGGCGGAGATCGAGGTGGGCGCCGGCTTTCCGGACGGCCTGACGGTCGACGCCGAGGGGTGCGTGTGGGTGGCCCTGTGGGACGGGGGAGCGGTGCGCCGCTACACGCCGTCCGGCGAGCTGGACCGCGTCCTGGCCCTGCCGACGCCGCGTACGACGGCCTGCGCGTTCGGTGGCCCGGATCTGACCGACCTCTACGTCACGACGGCACGCACGGGTCTGTCCTCGCCCCACCCCATGTCCGGCTCGCTCCTAGTGATCCCGAAAGCGGGCAAGGGCCTCCCCCAGCCCCCCTTCGAGGGCTGACCGACAAGGACTGCACCCCCCAAAGCGACGCGAGAAACTACGCGACCGCCCCTCACCCACCCGCACATACAAGACCGCCGCAGCCACCCCCAAAGGGGCGCGGGGAACTGCGCGATCGCCTCCGCGTACCTGCACGTGCAAGACGGCCGTAGCCACCCCCAAAGGGGCGCGGGGAACTGCGCGACCGGCCCCCACACCTCCGCTTACAAGCCCCCCGCAGCCTTTCGCTCGTGCGCCGTCAGCGGTGGCGCCGCGAGCCGCGGCTTCAGCGGACCCACCGCCGCGGCGAGCAGCATGCCCGGCGCCAGGAGCGCCTCCGGGCCCCGCTCCAGGGACGTCACGTCGGTGACCCTGCGCGCGATCCGGCCGTTGCCGGTCGCCGTGTACAGCAGACGGTCGACGTACGCGGACAGCACCCGGTCGCGCAGGGTGGGGCCGGACTCCGTGGCGCCCGGGTAGAACACGTCCGCCCCGATCGCCAGGTCCCAGGCCGTGCGGACCGTCCGCCCCACCTCCTTCTGGATCTGCCGGGACAGACCCGCACCGCGCAGCCCGCCACGGCGGCGCAGCACGTCCCGCAGCGCCAGCGCCGACTGGGCCGAGACGGACATCCCGTGGCCGTACACGGGGTTCAGCGCGCACACCGCGTCCCCGAGGGCCACGAAGTTCTCCGGCCACGCCGGCATCCGCTCGTAGAAGTGGCGCCGGTTCGCGGTGGTCCGGGTGACCGTCACGTCGGTGAGTGGCTCCGCACCCGCGAGCAGCTCGGCGATGATCGGGTGCCGCATCTCCTCCTGGGCGTAGCGCAGGAAGTCGCCGGTGTCCGCGGAGGGTTCGCCGCCGCGGGAGCCGTAGAGCGTCACCATCCACCGGCCGTTCTCCACCGGCAGCAGCACACCGCCGCGGCCGGGTCGTCCCGTCCGCGGATCCGGCTGGAGGTTCACCACGGGGAAGCCGTCCCGTGCCTGTTCGGGCGCCCGGTACAGCCGGCTCGCGTAGGCGATGCCGGAGTTGACCTCGCGCCGCTCCGGCTCGGGCAGCCCCAGCCCGGTCAGCCACTGCGGTGTGTGCGAGCCACGCCCGCTGGCGTCGACGACCAGATCGGCCGCGACGGTCCGCTCGGTGCCGTCGTGCGTGCGGATCCGGACGCCGGTGACCGCCGCGGCCGTGCCGGTGAGCCCGACCGCCTCGGCCCGCTCGACGACCTCGATCCGCCCGTCGGCGAGCACCTGCGCGCGCACGGTCGCGTCCAGCAGATCGCGGCTGCACAGGATCATGTGGTGCGACTCGGCCCACCGCCGGTACCAGCCGTGGGGCGACAGGCACACCATGTCCGTGGTGACCGGCAACCGGTGCGCCCCCGCGGACCGCAGCCGCCCGGTCACGCCCGGCAGCAGCTCCTCCAGGGCCCGCGCCCCGCCCGACCACAGCTGGTGGACGTGCCGGGCCTGCGGCAGGCACCGGCGCGGTTCGGGCCCCTCGGGCAGCGCGTCCCGCTCGACGACGGTGACCCGGTCGGCGAAGGCGGCCAGGGCCCGGGCCGCGAGCATGCCGGCGAGGGAGCCGCCGAGGACGACGGCAGTGGTGGGGCGGTCACTCATGGACGGGCACGCTCTCTGCTGGGGCGGTCGCACGGGTGCGTACCGCCTCGATCTCGTCGGGGTGGCGCAGGGCCCGGGACACCGCGCCGATCTCCTGGAGCAGGCTCGTGGTGTCGGGCCCGTCGGCGGGCTCGGGCGGTTCGGGGCTGCGGTGCCTCGCCTCGATCGCGTCGAGGATGCTCACCGCGGCCGCCAGCGCCCGGGCGCGCTCCGGGGGGTGGCCGAGGCCGAGCGCGGCCTCGTACGAGCGCCTGCCCAGGCCGGTGTCGATGTGCCGGGCCAGCGGCAGCAGCACGTCCCGGATGAACGTCTCGCGCCGGGTCAGCCGCAGTTCGGGCGTGGCCCGCAGCACGAACGGCACGCCCTCACCGCTGGAAGCCCGCATCAGCTGGTACAGCGGCCCCAGTTCGCGGTGGGCGTGCCGGACCCGCCAGCGGTCGTGCAGGTACTGGCCGGCGTGCGGCAGGATGAAGCCGACCGCGATCAGGATGGCGGACAGGGCGGCCACCGGCGGGGCGAGGTCGGTGCTGAGCCAGTCCAGGTTCCGCCCGGTCCAGCGCGCGGTGACGGCGATCAGTTTGGACGCGTCGAAGATCAGGTTCAGTACGTAGCCGGCGCCCAGCAGCTTCAGCCCCCAGCGCAGCCAGGCGTCCAGCCCTTCGGTGCGCACCCAGTTCCAGATCAGCCTGGAGGTGACCAGGACGGCCACGGCGTGCGCGACGAGGTAGAGCAGGATCTCCTCGCTCATGAACGGGGTGGTGGCGTAGTACGTGTCCAGGTCCCGCAGCCGCTCCTCGGACGCGTCGGCGAGCAGGAACAGCACCCAGAGGGCGACGATCACCCCGGAGTAGAGCGAGACGACCCAGCGCAGTGCGCGACGGGTGACGGCCGAACGCTCGGGCAGGCCGTTGCGCCAGGTGATGATCAGCAGCAGACAGGACCCGCAGAACGCGGTGATCAGCGAATAGCACCAGGGCGCCGAGATGTTGGGCACGCCGGTCAGCCGGTTGACGGCGGCGATCGTGGAGGGCGTGCAGAACACGAACACCCCGCAGGCGAGCAGCAGCAGTCCGCCGACCGCGCGCAGCAGCGGGTCCCGCCACAGCCGGATGATCGTGGGCAGCTTGATCACCAGGGCGGCGGTGAGCACGGCGGTCGGGATCCAGAAGGAGATGTAGAACTCGCCGAGGAGGTGCGAGGGGTTCAGCGCCAGGGTCACCGCGCGGCTCCGCCGCGTCCGCGGTAGCCGAGGGAGCGCTGGACCGGGTCGAGGGGCGTGCCGGGGCCGGGGCCGTCCCCGGACCCGGTGAGCCGGGGCCGGAGCAGGGTGGCCAGGCGGTGGCCGAAGTCGTCGGCCTCGGCCTCGTCGGCCTCCCGGGAGCCGTTGCGGGCGGCCACCGTCAGTGCCATGTCGCGCAGGGCCGGCTCGTCCGCGAGCGCGCGGGCCGCGGCGGCCCCGGCCAGGTCGTGGTGCCGGTGCCCGGCGTGCAGATGCCACAACTCGTGTCCGAGGATCACCAGTTGCTGCATGGCGGCGGCCCGTTCCTCCACGATGACCAGGTCGAAGTCCTGGAACTCCACGCACAGGCCGGTGACTTCGATCTCGTCGGGGAAGCGCTCGAAGCGCAGCTCCACCGGCCGTCCGGCCCGCCGTGCGCTCATCTCCTCGCACAGTGCCCGGCACAGGTCCCGTACGTCGCCCGGCGCCTGCGCCCGCGCGCAGACGGCGGTGACGAGGTCCGCGGCCAGCAGGCGCATCGCCGAGCCCGGACGGGAGCGACGCAGCCGTGCGGCCAGTCGTGCCGCTCGCCGTCGCGCACCCGCGATGATCATCGGTCCCCCTTCTCACCGCCGGTGTGCGGCTCGTCCGAGCGTACGCGCCCGTGTGTGTTCACGTCATGCGATCCGACGACCGTCGTTCAACACGGAATGACCGCCTCCGTGGGCGGCCGGACGGAGGTCCCGTCCGGCCCGTCGACGAGCGGGCGCGCCGGCGGCCGGACCGCCCGCCGCGGACGACGGCGGACTGCGCACCGACGCCCCGGACGTGATCCGGCCCGCCTGGGCGGACTCAGTGACCGGGGGAGGCCACCGGGGTCACCGGTGTCCCCCCGGCCGCCCGGCCCAGCAGGGTCAGCCGGACCTTCCCCGGTCCGGACAGAGTGGTGAACTCCGAGAGGACCGCCAGGGCAAGGGTGTTGTCGCCCCGGGTGCGCAGGATGCCGTTCGGCAGGACGAAGGTGTGCTGGGGGCCGACGTCGTTGATGTACTGGCCCATGTTCCAGCCGTTGAGGAAGATCTGTGCCCGGTAGGCCCGGTACGGGTCGTCCTCCAGGGTCAGGCCGACCGAGGCGTCGATGTCGGCCGGCACGGACAGCCGGAACGTCGTGCGGTACCAGGTCACGCCCTGGCGCCGCTCGGCCCGCGGGAAGGTCACCGCCTCCCAGTCCCGGTCGGGGAAGCCGGACAGGTGCCAGCCCTGGCGCTCCCCGTACAGGCCGCCGTTGTTCTGCGGCCCGCGCACCGGATCCGGCGCGGCCTCGCCCTGGATCCGCCACGTCACCTCGGGCGAGGCCCCCTTGAAGAGGGCGGCGGTCAGCCCGCGGGCCGCCTTGTGGGTGTCGAGCGCCTTGCCGTCCATGTCCCGCTGCATGCGCCGGACGAGGACCGACAGCACGTGCCGGCCGGGCGAGCGCAGCCGTTCGCGCACGGGGAAGGCGGCGGTGGCGTCCCAGCTGCCCTTGCGGAGGGTGGTCTTCTTGTCCGGCACCGGCATCCGGTGGGTGCCCAGCGGCTCCCCGTCCAGCCATGCCATCAGCAGGCCCTGCGTACCGGTGCTGTAGGCGAGCGAGACCTCCTCGATGCCGGAGGCGTCCGTGAACGACCCCCGGTACCAGACGTCCCCGTAGTGGAAGCCGTAGTCGTCGGCGAACAGCACCGGCCGGCCCTTCGGGACCGGGGTGACGCTGTACGAGGACGTCTTGTCGGCGGTCTTCCAGGACGAGTCGTCGAAGCCCGGCCCGGCCTCCGGGTTCTCCGTCCGCATCCGCCAGCCGTCCAGCCGGGGCAGCCGCACCTCGGGCACGGCCGGCAGCAGCCCGGTGGTCATCAGGCTGCCGGACATGGTGACCCGGGTCGGCACCCTGCGCCCGTTCCACACCAGGCTCGCGATGCCGCGCGGCCCCCACACCTCCACGCCGGTGGTCCCGATGACGTCACCCGTCAGATGCACCTCGGAACCGCGCACCTCGGCGTGGCGCAGCAGGGCCGGGCCGTACACCAGCAGGGTGCCGGAGGGGGTGTCGTACGGGAAGATGCGCACGGCGGTGGCGTCGTCGGCGAAGAGCAGCAGCAGCGGAGTGTCGCTCTCGCCCTTGTCGACCAGCACACGGGTGAGACCGCCCTGTCCCAGGGGCGCGTTGACATGCAGTTCGTTGCCGTCGTACGCCCAGGCGGCCTCCGGGTCGAGGCGGACGACGGTGGGCTCCTGGGGGCACTTGAGGACCAGGTCCGCCATGTCGCCCCGGCGTCCCGCGAACGCCGCGATCTCCTGCCGCCCCACCGCCAGGTGCAGCATGGGCTGCGCGGTGCAGTACTTCAGCGTCCGCTTGCCGAGCGGGAGCCCGGTGGTCAGCATGCGGGCGTCGCGCGCGGGCACGGTGACCGGCAGGTCCCCGGCGTCCGTGGGCAGGTCGGTGGTGACCGGCTCCGCGCCGTCGTTGCGGGCCACGTACACATGGGTGCCGGTGTCGGGGTTGGTCAGGTGGTAGACCTTCAGCCCCTCGGCCTTCACCTCCGCCGCCCGGTCCAGCCGGGCGAAGTCGGGCACGCGCTGGAGCAGATGCCCGAGCTGGTGCATCGGGGCGATCTTGTCGGTGACGTTGCGGCCCTCGTCGATGGCGGCACCGTAGTCGTACGACGTGTAGACGACGGGCGCGGGGAGCCAGCCCCACGAGGTCCCGCCGAAGGTCATGTACACGTTGTGCAGGGTGAGGCCGTTGGCGAGGTTGGTCAGGTAGAAGCGGCGCTCGTAGGCCGCGTCCCGGGTGCGCCGCGACTCGGCGTACCCCTTGCCGTCGAACTCCGCCCCGCCCCACGGGTCGAACCAGCCGCCCCCGAACTCGGGCACGAACCCGGGCGTGCGCGGCGAGGCGGTGGCCCCGCCGGTGAGCCCGCCGGGCCCGAAGTGCCCCCAGTCCGGTGGCGTCTGCGCCGGCGACGGGTACCCGTCGAAGCCGTACAGCCAGCCGCCCCGCTCCCCGCCGGTGTCGAAGGAGCCCGGGGCCCAGTAGCCGTTGCGGCCCTTGTCGTTGTGGAAGAGGGGCACGTCGATCCCGTCGCCCCTGACCTTCTTGTACAGGTGGGACATGTAGTCCCGGCCGGTCGCCTCCCGGACGTGGGCGTCGTACTCGTTCTCGATCTGGTAGAGCAGGACCGTGCCCCGGCCCTGGGTGAACAGATGCCGGGCGGCGATCCGGTTCACCTGGGTCAGCCACTCGTCGACGTGCGACAGATAGGTCGGGTCGGCGGTGCGCGCCGTCCCCCTGGTGGCCGTCAGCCAGCCCGGGAAGCCGCCGCCGTCGATCTCGGCGTTGATGTACGGGCCGGGCCGCAGAATGACGTACAGCCCGGTCTCGGCGGCCGTGCGCAGGAACAGGTCGAGGTCCCGGACGCCGGAGAAGTCGTACTGCCCGGGCGCGGGGGAGTGGTAGTTCCACGACACGTAGATGCTCACGGCGTTGTACCCGTGCGCCCGCATCTTCTGCAGCACATCGCGCCACAGGGAGGGGCTGGGCAGCCGGAAGGGATGCATCTCGCCGGACCACACGACCAGCCGCCGCCCGTCGACCAGCAGCGAGTACGGGTCGTACCCGATGGTGTGCCGCCGTCCGTCGGCGCGCGGCGGGGCCGGCGGGGGGCCGGTCGGCACACTGTGCGCGGCGTACGCCGAGGAGGCCCCGGGGCCGCCGCTGCCGCCCAGGGCGAAGCCGAGCGCGGCCGAGCCGGCCAGGGCACTGAAGGTACGTCTGCTGAGCGCCAAGGTGGATCCTCCCGGGCGATCTTACGGGGGCGCGGTCCGGCCATTCTCCATGGACACACGCCCCACAATGGACACATGAGGATCTCGGCGCGGGCGGATTACGCGGTACGGGCGGTACTGGAGCTGGCCGTACGGCAGGGTGACGGCCCGGTGAAGGCAGAGGAAATCGCTGCCGTGCAGGACATTCCGCACAAGTTCCTGGAAGGCATCCTGGGGGACCTGCGACGTGCCGGAATCGTCGACAGCCGGCGTGGCGGGGGCGGCGGCTACCGGCTGGCCCGGGCCGCCGCCGCGATCACGGTGGCGGACGTCATCCGGGGCGTGGACGGTCCGATCGTGTCGGTCCGCGGAGAACGCCCCACGGGCCTGTCGTACACGGGAACCGCGCAGCCGCTGCTGCCCCTGTGGATCGCCCTGCGCGCCAATGTGCGCCGCATCCTGGAGGGCGTCACCGTCGCCGACCTGGCGGCGGACGCGCTGCCGGAGCCGGTGCGGGCGCTGGCGGCGGAACCGGCGGCCTGGGAGAACCCCTGATGCCCCGGGACGTGTGAACGGCCCGGAGTGAATGGCCGGAGTTCACCCTCCCCGGCCGGGACGGGGCTTCCTACGATTCCCTCGCCTCCCCGTCCTTCACAGTTTCCGCACAGATTCTTCAAAGTTGAACGGGCGGATCGGAGGCCGAAACCCCCCACTCGACAACCGGGAGAAACCATGGCTGGTGGACTTCTGCTGAGCGGCGCCTTAGCCGCTCTCCTCACCACCGCGCTACCCGCTTCGACCTCCTCCCCCGTCTTCGACGACCCGCCCCCGGACAAGATCGTCATCGACGTCGCCACGGTGAACGGCTCGGGCTGCCCCGCGGGTACGGCCGCGGTGGCCGTCTCCCCGGACAACACCGCCTTCACGGTGACCTACAGCAACTACCTGGCCCAGGCCGGCGGCAACTCCGACCCCACGGCCTTCCGCAAGAACTGCCAGCTCAACCTGGTCGTCCACGTCCCGCAGGGCTTCACCTACGCCATCGCCGAGGCGGACTACCGGGGCTTCCTCTCGCTCCAGCCGGGCGCGTCCGCCACGCAGAAGGCGTCGTACTACTTCCAGGGCTCCCCGAACACGGCGTCCATCACCCACCCGTTCAGGGGCGCCTACAACGACGACTGGCAGGCCAGCGACAGCACCGACTGGGCCCAACTGGTCTGGGCCCCCTGCGGAGTGCTCCGCAACTTCAACATCAACACCGAGCTGCGGGTGAGCGCGGGCAGCTCCCCGAGCAAGGTCAGCTTCATGACGATGGACTCGACCGACGGGGACATCAGCACCGTGTACCACCTCGCGTGGAAGCAGTGCCCGAGCACGTGACGTAGCCGATCACTGCCGCGGCGCGTCGAACTCCCTGGAGATCACGTCGACGCGCCCGGTGGCGGCATCGGACCGCACGGTGTCCAGGCCCATGCGCTCCAGTTCGGCGATCGTCGCCGCGTGCGTCTCGGTGTGCAGGGCGATCAGGCCGACCTGGGGCGCGCCGTCGCCGAGTGCGACCTCCTCGGCGAGCAGCGTCTCCATCAGCCGGTGTGCCGAGGCCGACGGCAGCGGCTCGTCGACGGCCATGTGCAGCATCAGGTGCTCGAAGCCGGTGTCCATGCGGCGCGCCTGCGACACCCAGACCGTACGGACGGCCGTGAACTCCCTGATCCGCCGGGCGAGGGCGTCCCGCAGCGCCACGGCGACGGGGTCCGTCGACCAGGTGAGCCTCAGCTGCTGGCCTCCCGCCCGCTGGCCTCGCTCGCGCAGCGTCCGGGACAGCAACGGCAGCGGTACCCGCGCCCAGTTCGCGTCCGAGTGGAGCGCGAGGACGCCGACACCGGTCTGCTGGGAGATGTCCAGGAGCCGCAGGGCATCGCAGTGAACCGTTCCTGCGGCCTGCGGCAGCCGCGCGGCACAGCAGGCTTCGCTGACGTAGCCGGGGAGGACGGGGCTGCCGTCCTCGCTGTTCTGCAGGAACAGGACGGATCCATTCCCCTGTACGGGGACATGGACTCCGTGGTCGGCGAGGGCGGCGAGCAGTTGCTGCGACTCCGTCGTCGCGGCGCCGCGGTCGAGGATGTCGGCGAGGTCCTCGTTGATGGTCATGCCGTGGAGCATAGTGGCGGGGGCCGGGCGGGATCCGGCGGACAGGACCGTGCCGTGCCGGGGCGAATTCGCCTGTGTCCCGGCCCGGTTGCCGTCGGCGCCCGGGGTGACGGTGCCCGCGGGGCCGGTGGGTGCCGCGGTATGTACGTCCGCCCAGTCGACTACTGTGAGTGTTAGGCACCTTCAAGAGTGTCGATGGCTGTTCGGTTGACCCGTGATCGATCTGATCAGCAACTCTTGAGAGTTGGGGCGCGCGGGAGCGCAGGGCATGGACGGGGGTTCCTTCGCGCGCCTGTCGTTTCCCTCACTCAACGTAATGACACCTCTGATAGTTCTGTGCACGCAGTGTGACGACGACGACCGGTCGTCGCGACCGCTTGTGCCACGGGAGACGAGGAAGAGTCATGCCACTCGACACGGCGACAGCACCGGCAGCGGGCCCGGACGCGGGGCCGGCCCAGCAGCGGGGGCAGCAGAGCCTCAGCACCGCGGCGGCGCGCAATCTCGCCACGACCACCAAGTCCGAACCCCAGATGCAGGGCATCAGTTCCCGCTGGGCGATCCGCATGCTTCCGTGGGTGAACGTGCCCGGAGCCACGTACCGGGTCAACCGCCGGATGTCGTACACCGTGGGCGACGGCCGGGTGTCCTTCGTGAAGACCGGCTCGAAGGTCAAGGTCGTCCCCGCCGAGCTGGGCGAACTGCCGTTGCTGCGCGGCTTCTTCGACGGCGATGTGCTCGGTGCGCTGGCCGACCGGTTCGTGCAGCGGGAGTTCGCGCCGGGCCAGGTCATCGTGGAGGAGGGTCGCAAGGCCGACCACGTGTACCTGATCGCGCACGGCAAGGTCGAGAAGATCGGCGAGGGGCCGTACGGCGACGAGGCCATGATCGGACTGCTGGCCGACGGGGACACCTTCGGCGGCCGGGTGCTGGCCGGGCAGGTCAAGAAGTGGGACTTCACGGCCCGCGCCGCGACCGCCACCACGGTTCTCGCGCTGCCGCTGGCCGCCTACAAGGCGGTCGCCGACCGGCACGAGGCGCTGCGCACGCATGTGCAGCAGATCAGTTCCAACGGGCACCGCAGGCTGAACCGGTCCGGCGAGGCGGCGATCGTGCTCAGTTCGGGGCACACGGGCGAGGAGACCCTGCCGCAGACCTTCGCCGACTACGAACTCGCCCCGCGCGAGTACGAGCTGAGCGTGGCGCAGACCGTGCTGCGCGTGCACAGCCGGGTCGCCGACCTCTACAACGAGCCGATGAACCAGACGCAGCAGCAGCTGCGGCTGACCATCGAGGCGCTGCGCGAGCGGCAGGAGCACGAGCTGATCAACAACGCGGAGTTCGGCCTGCTCCACAACGCCGACTTCGATCAGCGGATCTCCACCTACACCGGCCCGCCGACCCCGGACGACCTGGACGAGCTGCTGAGCATGCGGCGCAAGACCCGCTGCTTCCTCGCCCACCCCAAGGCGATCGCCGCGTTCGCCCGCCAGTGCAACAAGCGGGGCATCTACTTCGGCGGCGTCGAACTGCACGGCAACCACCTGCCCGCCTGGCGCGGGGTGCCGCTGCTGCCGTGCAGCAAGATCCCGATCAGTGAGCAGGGCACGTCGTCGATCATCGCCATGCGCACCGGCGAGGACGACCAGGGCGTCATCGGCCTGTACCAGACCGGGATCCCGGACGAGGTGGAGCCGGGCCTGAACGTGCGGTTCATGGGCATCGACGAGAAGGCGATCATCTCCTACCTGGTCAGCACCTACTACTCGGCGGCCGTGCTGGTGCCGGACGCCCTCGGTGTCCTGGAGAACGTCGAGATCGCCCGCACGAACGGGAGCTGACCCGGGCCGCCCTACCCCGCCTGCCCCATCCCCGCCGCGTTCGGCCAGCTCTGGGCGTTGGGCCAGCCGGTGGCCGGCGCCGGGGTCAGACCGGGAGGCGGCGCCGGGGTCAGACCGGGAGGCGGCGCCGGAGTCAGACCGGGAGGCGGCGCCGGGGTCAGACCGGGGACCGGGGTTCCCGGCGCCGTCATGCCGCGCACCTGGGCGGCGGTGAGACCCCCGCGGGCCGGCACGCCCGGCGGGGTGGGACCGGCCACGGCGGCAGGCGCCAGGACGGGGGCGGGCACGGGGGCAGGAGCCGGGAAGGCGGCAGGGGCCGCGGGGGCAGGCGCGGGCGCAGGTACTGGTGGGGGCGCGGGTACCGGTGCGGTGAAGGGGGCCGTCACCGGCGGGGGCGCCGGGACGGGGGCCGGTGCCGGGACGGGGACCGGGACGGGCGCGGGGACCGGGACGGAGACGGCCACGGGGGCCATGGGCTGCTGTACCGGTGGTGCTGCCGTCGTCTGTTGCACCGGTACGGCCTGGGCCGCCGTCGGCTGTTGCACCGGTACGGCCTGGGCCGCCGTCGGCTGTTGCACCGGTACGGCCTGAGCCGCCACCGGCTGTTGCACCGGTACGGCCTGGGCTGCCGCCGGCATCGGCATCCCGCCGCCGGGTGGGGGTACGGCGGCGGGGAGCGGCATGCCGGTGCCGACGGCCGGGGCGGGTGCGGCCGCGGTGAGGCGCAGGCCGGACCCGTTGGTCTCGCTCATCAGCCGGTCGACGGCCGCCGTACCCGAGCTGTAGCTGGTCCCGTTGCTCAGCTCGGGTACGGCGACTCCCCTCCTGGACCCGTAGAGCACCTGCTCCAGGCCGGACACCAGGCGACGCACGTCGACCTGGGGGCGCACCACGAGTCTCAGGAAGCGGCTGGACGAACCGATCTTGTTGCCGCACTCGCGGACCAGGATCCGGTGCTCGGTGAGCATCCGGTCCCGGACCACCGTGCCCTCGGCGCCGACGGGAAGGCGCACGAAGAGGAAGTTGCCCTGGGAGGGGTAGACCGTCAGACCGGGCAGGGCGGAGAGATGGCTGGCCATCTCCAGCCGGTCGCGCCGCACCTGCAGCAGGCTCTGCGCGTACTCCGCCCCGTGCTCCTTCAGCATGAACACCACGTGCTCGGCGAAGGAGTTGAGGTTCCACTTCGGCAGCATCGAGCGGACGCGGCCGGCCAGCGCCGGGTTCGCGACCAGGTAGCCGAAGCGTATGCCGTGCAGACCGAAGTTCTTGCCGAGGCTGCGCAGGACGACGACGTTGGGCCGCAGCATCGCCTCCTGCACGACGCTCGGCTCCGTCTCCGCGTCGGCGAACTCCAGGAACGACTCGTCCACGACCACCAGGTCCAGGTCCGCCATCGCGTCCATGAACTGCACGACGGACTGCCTGCGCAGATAGCCCCCGTCCGGATTGTTCGGGTTGCAGATCACCGCCACCCGGGTCCCCCGCGCCCGGATGAACTCCGCGTACCGGGCCAGGTCCAGTGCGAAGCCGTTCGCCTCCTGGAGCGGGAACATGTCGACCCGCTTGCCGGTCTCCATCGGCTGGTCGGTCCAGCGGCCGAAGGTGGGGACGGGGACCGCCAGCGATTCGCGGACCAGCAGGTGGTCGATCCAGGTGATGAGTTCCGTCGAGCCGTTGCCCATCGCCACGCACTGCGGGGGCAGCTGGAGCAGGCTGCACAGCTCGGCCGTGATGGTGTCGGCGCCGCTCGGGTAGTACGTGACGATCTCGCGCAGCCGGGCCGCCAGCTCCTCGAACATGGCGGGGGTGGGGAAGTAGGGGTTGCACGGGATGCAGAAGTCCACCGGGCCCGACCCGTCGCTCTCCCGCGTCAGCGCCGCCATCGAAGGGCTGTGCGCGGCGGTGTTGCGGAACAACGAGGTGACGTTGTCAGGCAAGGGAACCTCCGTCGAAGGGCGGCCCGTGCGGGGGAGCACGGGCCGCCCATGGATACGGAGGCGGCCCAGGTGGCGTTCAACTCATGAGACACGTGAGCCAGTTCACTCCGCGCTGAGCAGCGGTGATCTCAGACGCCGAAGGTGTGGACCGTCGTCGTACGGTAGGTCCGGCCGGGCCGGAGCACGGTGGAGGGGAACGACGGCTCGTTCGGCGAGTCCGGGAAGTGCTGGGTCTCCAGGGCCAGGCCGTCGCCCTGGCGGTAGGTGCGCCCGGACGGGCCGACCAGTGTGCCGTCGAGGAAGTTGCCCGAGTAGAACTGCACCCCCGGCTGGTCGGTGAGGATCTTCAGGGTGCGGCCGGACCCGGGGTCGCGCAGTGTCACCACGTGCTCCGGCTCCGCGGTCACGCCCTTGTCGAGCACGAAGTTGTGGTCGTAGCCCTTGGCGGTGACCAGCTGCCGGTGACCGGTGCGCAGGTCCCGCCCGATCGGCTTGGGCCGGGTGAAGTCGAACGGGGTGCCCGTGACCTCGGCCAGCTCGCCGGTGGGTATCAGGCCCGCGTCGGTGGGAGTGAACCGTCCCGCGGCCAGCTGGAGTTCGTGGTCGTAGATGCTGCCGCTGCCCTCGCCCGCGAGGTTGTAGTAGGTGTGGTTGGTGAGATTGACGACCGTCGGCCTGTCGGTGGTGGCCTCGTAGTCGATCCGCCAGTCGCCGTGCCGGGTGAGGGTGAAGGTCACCTCGGTGCGGAGGGTTCCGGGGTAGCCCATCTCCCCGTCGGGGCTGGTGCGGTACAGGTGCAGCCCCACGTCGGAGCCGGCGGTGAAGCCCTCGACGTCCCACACCTTGGTGTTGAAGCCCTTGGCGCCCCCGTGCAGGCTGTTGACGCCGTCGTTCACCGACAGCTGGTAGGCCGTGCCGTCCAGGCTGAAGCGGCCCTTGGCGATGCGGTTGCCGTAGCGGCCGATGGTGGCGCCGAAGTAGGTGGTCCCGGCGGCGTACGCGGCGAGGTTGTCGTAGCTGAGCGAGACGTTCGCGTACCGTCCGTGCCGGTCCGGGATCTCCAGGGACTGGACGATGCCGCCGTAGGAGAGGACCTTCATCCGGGTGCCGCCGTTCTCCAGCGACCAGCGGTACACCTTCGTGCCGTCGGCCAGTGTGCCGAAGAGTTCCTTCACCGGCTTCCTTCCCTGGGCGGCCTCGGCGGTGCCGCCGAGCGCGGTCGCGGCGAGGCCCGCGGCCGCGGCTTTGGCGATGACCGTGCGTCTGTTCAGTTCCATGGGAGCTCCCTCTTCGGTCTCCGGGTGCCTACGAACCGGACTTGCGCTTGTTCCACACATCGAATCCGACCGCCACCAGCAGGGCGATGCCCTTGATGACCTGCTGCCAGTCGGTGCCGACGCTGAGGAGGTTCATGCCGTTGTTCAGCACGCCGAGGACGAGACCGCCGATGATCGCGCCGAGGACGGTGCCGACACCGCCGCTCATCGACGCGCCGCCGATGAACGACGAGGCGATGGCCTCCAGCTCGAAGTTGACGCCCGCCTTCGGAGAGGCCGCGTTCAGACGGGCGGCGACGACCAGTCCCGCCAGGGCCGCGAGCACGCCCATGTTGAGGAAGACCTGGAAGGTGACCTTCCTGTCCTTCACACCGGACAGCTTGGCCGCCGGCAGATTGCCGCCGATCGCGTAGATGTGCCGGCCGAACACCGCGTTGCGCATCACATAGCCGTAACCGACCACCAGCGCGCCCAGGACGATCAGCACGATCGGGGCGCCCTTGTAGCTGGCGAGCAGCAGGGTCAGCACGAGGACCGCGGCGACCAGCGCGGTCAGCTTGAGCAGGAAGAGGCGCACCGGCAGGACGTCCAGGGCGAACTCCTGCTGGCGGCGGCGGTCGCGGACCTCCTGCCACACCACGGCCGCGATCAGCACGAGACCGAGCAGCAGGGTGAGGTTGTGGTAGTTGGTGTCCGGACCGGCCTCCGGCAGAAAGCCGTTGCCCATCTTCTGCAGACCGCCCGGGAACGGGCCGAGCGTCTGGCCCTTGAGCAGGATCTCCGTCAGGCCCCGGAAGAGAAGCATCCCGGCGAGGGTGACGATGAAGGAGGGGATGCCCAGATAGGCGATCAGGAAGCCCTGCATCGCCCCGGCCACCGCGCCCACCAGCAGGCACAGCACCAGCGCGAGCGGCCAGGCCACCCCGTGCTGCACGGTGAGCACGGCCGCGAAGGCACCGACGAACGCGGTGAGCGAGCCGACCGAGAGGTCGATGTGCCCGGCGATGATCACCAGCATCATGCCGATCGCGAGGATCAGGATGTAGCTGTTCTGCAGCACCAGGTTGGAGACGTTGCGCGGCAGCAGCAGGTCCCCGTCGGTCCAGATCGCGAAGAGGACCACGATCAGACCGAGCGCGATCAGCATGCCGTACTGGCGCATGTTGCGGCGCAGGCCGTCGAGCATCAGCCGGAGCAGTCCCCCCACGGCGGCCGGGCCGCTCCCGCCCGGCGGCGCGGGGGCCGGGCTCTTGGCGGTCACATCGGCGCTCATCGCGTCACCTCTTCGTCCTTCTCGTCCGCCGTGCCGTTCCGGGCCTTCTCGTCCTTCGTCATGTGGCGCATCAGCACTTCCTGGGTGGCCTCGGACCGCGGCACCTCCGCGGTCAGCCGGCCCGCGGCCATGGTGTAGATGCGGTCGCACATGCCGAGCAGTTCCGGCAGCTCGGAGGAGATGAAGACGACCGCCCTGCCCTGGGCGGCGAGCCGGTCGATGACCGTGTAGATCTCGTACTTGGCGCCCACGTCGATGCCGCGGGTCGGCTCGTCCAGGATCAGCACCTCGGGTCCGGCGAAGATCCACTTGCTGAGGACGACCTTCTGCTGGTTGCCGCCCGACAGCCTGCCCACCGGCTCGAAGACGGTCGGCGTCTTGATGTTCATGGACGTCCGGAAGCCCTCGGCGACCTTCCGTTCCTCGTGCTCGTCCACCACGCCCCGCCTGGCGACCTTGTGCAGCGCGGTCAGCGAGATGTTGCGGTTGACGGTGTCGATGAGGTTGAGGCCGTAGTGCTTGCGGTCCTCGGTGACGTAGGCGATGCCGTGCCGGACCGCCTCGGCGACGGTCCTGGTCCGGATCTCCCTGCCGTCCTTCAGGACCGTGCCGCCCGCGTACCGGCCGTAGGTGCGGCCGAAGACGCTCATCGCGAGTTCGGTGCGGCCGGCGCCCATCAGGCCCGCGATGCCGACGATCTCCCCCCGGCGCACATGGAGCGACACGTCGTCCACGACCCTGCGCTGCCGGTCGATCGGGTGGTGCACGGTCCAGCCCCGGATCTCCAGGGCCGGGGCGGCGCCCTCCTCGGGCCGGTGCGGGGTGCGTTCGGGGAAGCGGTGGTCGAGGTCGCGGCCGACCATGCCGGCGATGATCCGCTCCTCGGTCGTCCCCGGCGCCCTCACATCGAGGGTCTCGACCGACCGGCCGTCCCGGATGATCGTCACCGAGTCGGCGACCTTGCGGATCTCGTTCAGCTTGTGGGAGATGATGATCGAGGTGATGCCCTGGTTCTTCAGCTCCAGGATCAGGCCGAGCAGTTTGCCGCTGTCCTCGTCGTTCAGGGCCGCGGTCGGCTCGTCCAGGATCAGCAGCTTCACCTGCTTCGAGAGCGCCTTGGCGATCTCCACGAGCTGCTGCTTTCCCACGCCGATGTCGGCGACGCGGGTCTGCGGGTGCTCGTCCAGACCGACCCGGCGCAGCAGTTCGGTGGCGTGCTCGAGGGTGTCGTTCCAGTCGATGAGCCCGCGCCGGGCGTGCTCGTTGCCGAGGAAGATGTTCTCCGCGACCGAGAGATGGGGCACCAGCGCCAGCTCCTGGTGGATGATGACGATGCCGTGCTGCTCGCTCGCCCGGATGTCCCTGAACCGGGAGACCTCTCCCTCGAAGAGGACGTCTCCCTGGTAACTGCCGTACGGGTGGACGCCGGAGAGCACCTTCATCAGGGTGGACTTGCCGGCGCCGTTCTCCCCGCAGATGGCGTGGACCTCGCCCTGCCGGACGGTCAGGGTGACGTCCGACAGCGCCGTGACACCGGGAAAGGTCTTGACGATCGAGCGCATTTCCAGGACGGGTCCCGCCATGGTCGTGCCTTCCAATCCGTAGGGGCGGGCGCTTACTTGAGCTCGGACTCGGTGTAGTAGCCGCCGTCGACCAGCACCTGCCGGTAGTCGGCCTTGTCGACGCTCACCGGCTGGAGCAGGTAGGCGGGCACGACCTTGGTGCCGTTGTCGTACGACTTGGCGTCGTTGACCTGCGGCTTCTTTCCTCTGAGGACGTCGTCGACCATGGTCGCGGCCACCTCCGCGAGCTTGCGGGTGTCCTTGTAGACGGTCTGCGTCTGCTGACCGGCGATGATCGACTTCACCGAGGCCAGCTCGGCGTCCTGGCCGGTGATGACCGGCAGCGGCTTGCTCCCCGAGCCGTAGCCGTCCGACTTGAGGGAGGACAGGACGCCGATGGAGATGCCGTCGTACGGGGAGAGGACCGCGTCGACCCGCTGCGACTTGTAGGACGAGGTCAGGACGTCGTCCATGCGCTTCTGCGCGGTCGCGCCGTCCCAGCGCAGGGTGGTGACCTGGTTCAGCGCCCTCTGGCCGGAGCGGACGACCAGCTGTTTCCTGTCCAGGTACGGCTTCAGGACGCTCATCGCGCCGTCGAAGAAGTACCGGGTGTTGTTGTCGTCGTTGGAGCCGGCGAACAGCTCGATGTTGAACGGGCCCTTCCTGCCGCTGTCCAGCCCCAGCTTGTGCACGATGTACGTGCCCTGCAGCCGGCCGACCTTCTCGTTGTCGAAGGACGCGTAGTAGTCGACGTTCTTGGTGCCGAGGATGAGGCGGTCGTAGGCGATGACCGGGATGTCCGCGTCCGCGGCCTCCTGGAGCACGTTGCTCAGGGACTTGTTGTCGATGGCCGCGACGATCAGGCCCTTGACGCCCTGGGTGATCAGGTTCTCGATCTGCGAGACCTGGGTGTCCGGGTCGTCCTCGCCGTACACCAGCTTGGTCTTGTAGCCCTTGGCCTTGAGGTCCTTGACGACGTTGTCGCCGTCGTTGATCCAGCGCTCGGAGGACTTGGTCGGCATCGCGATGCCGATGGTCCCGCCCTCGGCGTCGCCCGACTTCTCCTTGCTGCCGCCCTCGCCGCTCTGGCCGCAGGCGGTCAGCGTGAGGGCGAGCGAGGCGGCTCCGGCTATCGCGGCGAGTGCGGCTCTGCGGTTGCGCATGGTGATCCGTCCTTGTCCTTCTGGGGTCGTCTCGTCGGGGCGAAGGGTCCTGCGGTGCTGGCGCGGGGGCTTGCGGTGGTGGCGAAGGGTCCTGCGGTGGTGGCGAAGGGGCTTGCGGTGCTGGCGCGGGGGCTTGCGGTGGTGGCGAGGGGGCATGTGGTGATGGCGAGGGGTCACGGCGTGGTGCGGAAGCGGTGGAGCGGGCCGGGGAGCCGGGAGCCGAGCGGCGCCATGTCGCCGTCCGCGCCGTGCCGGGCGAGCAGGTCCAGGGCGAGCCGGCCGCGCCGCACCCGCTCCCGGGCGGTGTCCAGGGCCACGTCCCGCAGATGGGTGCCCCACGGGTAGATGCCGGGCGCCCTGGACAGGCCGAACTTCAGGTAGAGCGGTGCGCCGCGCCGGATCAGCTCGGCGACCTCGTACATCCGCACATAGCCGCCGAGGTCGTCCGGGGCCTCGATGTACATGTCCATGGGGGCGGCCGACACCCGGCGGATCTCGGTGAGGTGGGCCAGCGTCAGATCGCTGGGCACGTTGACGGAGTCGGCGCCCAGCCCCTCGTACACCGCGTACGAGGCGGGGTTGACCGGGCCGATCAGCGCCGAGACCTTCAGGGTCGTGTCCGGCGGGATGATTCCCTGCCGCCGCGCCCGGTGCAGGGTCCACAGCACGCCCTCGTCGGCCACGAGCAGGCAGCCGACACCCAGCCCGGTGGCCCGTACGGCGTCCTCGACGCACCCGGCGACGGCGTCGTGGCCGCGGGCGCGCGGGCCCGCGCCGCGGGAGTCGGAGCGGACCGAGCCGCCGGTGTCCCAGGTGCCGCGCGGGCCGGTGAACAGGCACAGCTCGATGTCCCGTTCGCCCGTCGCCTCCACCATCTCGGTGATCTCGGCGTCGGTGAGCATCCACACGCCGCTGCCCTGGCTGATGCGGTGCACCGGCACGTCGAGGCGTGCGGCCTCCTTCAGTACGACCGCGAGCGCTTCGGGTCCCTCGCACGAGGGGATCTCGGTGCGCCAGCGGCCGCCGCCCGGGAAGCCGTGGGGCGAGGCGTCGGCGGGGTCGAGGGCGGGCGCGCCCAGGCCGAGTGCGGCGAGCACCTGCTCACCCGGCCTGCGGGCCGCCGAGGCGGGAGCGTCGGTCACAAGCTGTCCTTCGTGTTCGGTATTTCGGACAAGGTTCGAGTCCCTGAGTACGGGAAGGGCCTGGCTCCGGGGACGGAAGGGGCTTGGCTACGGGGACGGGCGCGGCCTGGCGCCGGGGACGGAAGAGGTTTGGCTGCGGGGGCGGAAGGGGCTTGGCTGCTGGGACGGAAGGGGCTTGGCTGCGGGTACAGAAGGGGCTCGGCTCCGCGTGCGGAAGGGGCTCGGCTGCACGTACGGAAGGGGCCTGGCGTCGCGGTGTGCGAGAGGTCCGGCGCCGGGCACGGAAGGTGCCTCGGTGGTACGCCGGCCGGGGCGCCGTCAGGTCACGCCCCGGCCGGCGTACGGCTGGGGACGGAGCAGCACCTTGCCCACCTTCGGATCGCCGGCCCCCACCAGCTCGATGGCGCGCGGGAACTCGGTCAGCGGCAGCTCGTGCGTGACCAGCGGCAGCGGGTCCAGCAGTCCCGCGGCGAACACCCGCACGGTGTGCGCCCAGGCGCCCGGCGGCGCCCCGAAGACCGTGTGCACCTCCAGCTGTCGTACGACCAGGTCCGTCGGGTCGAGCCCGTCCGCGCCCGGCGCGGGGATACCGGTCAGGACCAGCCGTCCGCCGCGCCTGAGCAGGGCGGCGGCGGTGCGCGCGGCGGACGCGGAGCCGGCGGTCTCGATCACCACGTCGAAGCCGTCGGGCAGTTCCCGGTCCCTGAGCCGGAAACCGGTGGCCCCGAACCGCCGGGAGAGCGCCTCCCGCTCGCCGCTGGTGCCCACCACCAGCAGCTCCGCCGGCGAGTTCGCCTTCAGGAACTGCACGGCGAACATGCCGAGGGTGCCCGTTCCGACCACCGCGACCCGCTCGCCCGGCCGCGCGCCCGCCTTCAGCGCGGCGGCCGCGACGCAGGCGGCCGGCTCCAGCAGGGCGGCGGCGGTGAGATCGGCGTCGTCCGGCAGCGGATGCAGCAGCCGGGCGGGCAGCGTGAGGGTGGCGGCCATGGCGCCCGGCCGGGTGAATCCGGTCTCCTCGTACCCCGCGCTGCACAGTGTGGTCTCGCCCGCGTGGCAGCGGTCGCACACCTGGCAGTTGCGGAAGCCCTCGCCGACCACCTTGCGTCCGACGAGGCCCGCGGGCACGCCCGGGCCCACCGTGCGCACCGTCCCCGACCACTCGTGGCCGGGTGTGAGCGGGTAGCGGACGTACCCCTCGGGGCGGTTGCCCCCGTACACCTCGCGGTCGCTGCCGCAGATACCCACCGCGTGCACGTCCACCAGCGCCTCGCCGGGACCGGGATCCCGGGGCGTGTGCTCCTCGATCCGGTGCACGCCCGGCGCCTCGACCAGAACCTGGGAACTCACTTCGCGCCCCTCGGCCTGCGCTGCTCCCAGCCGTCGGCCCACAGGTCGAACCGGGCCTTCTGCTGCGGGAACTCGGCGGCCGCGTCGGTGTCCAGCTCGACGCCGAGGCCGGGCGCGTCGGAGAGGTGGAAGTACCCGTCGACGACCTCGGGGGCACCCCTGACCACCTTCTTGATCTCCGCGTCCGCGAAGTCGTTGAAGTGTTCGAGGATCTTGAAGTTCGGCGTGCTGAAGCCGATCTGGAGGGAGGCGGCGGTGAGCACGGACCCGCCCACGTTGTGCGGGGCGACCAGCAGGTAGTGGGTCTCGGCGGTGGCGGCGAGCTTCCGGGTCTCCCAGATGCCGCCCAGGTGGCCCACGTCGGGTTGGAGGATGTCGGCGGCCTGGCTCTCCAGCAGCTCGCGGAACTCGATGCGGTCGTGGATCCGCTCGCCGGTGGCGACCGGGATGTCCACCTTGGCGGCGACCTTCTCCAGCGCCTTCAGGTTCTCCGGCGGCACCGGCTCCTCCAGCCAGGCCGGCTTGAAGGGGGCCATCTCCCCGGCCAGCCGGACGGCGGTGGCGGGGGAGAAGCGGCCGTGCATCTCCAGCATCAGCTCGGTGTCGGGTCCGATGGCGTCGCGCACCGCCTCGATGAGGGAGACGGCGTACAGGGTCTCGTCGTGGTCCAGCTCCAGGCGTCCGGTGCCGAAGGGGTCGATCTTCAGGGCGCGGTAGCCGCGCTCGACCACCCCCTGGGCGGCCTTGTGGTAGGCCTCGGGCGTTCGCTCGGTCGTGTACCACCCGTTGGCGTACGCCTTGACCCTGTCCGTCACCCTGCCGCCCAGCAACTGCCAGACGGGAACGCCCAGGGCCTTGCCCTTGATGTCCCAGCACGCCATCTCGACGACGGCGATGCCGGACATGACGATCTCGCCGGCCCGGCCGTAGTCGCCGTACTTCATACGGCGTACGAGGTCCTCCACGGCGAACGGGTCGGATCCCAGGATGTGATGGGCCTCGGCCTCCCGCAGATAGCCGATCAGCGCGTCGGTGCGACCCAGCATCCGGGTCTCGCCGACTCCCGTGATGCCCTCGTCGGTGTGCACCTGGACGTAGGTCAGGTTGCGCCACGGAGTCCCGACCACGTGTGTGCTGATTCCGGTGATGCGCACAGCAGTTGCCCCTCAGCTGTTCGAGATTTCGTCACACGTTCGAAATGTTGGCGTGACAGTAAGGATGGTGCGGCAGGGGTGTCAATGGGGCGAACGGGTAACGGTTTCGACAAGGCTTTCGACAACGTTTTCGGTCCCGCACGAAACCTTCACAAGGGCGCCTAGGAACGTGACCGACGGGGAATCTAGTCTTCCGGCGTCATGGACTTCTGCCACCCGTGCCAACGGCACCTCAACGGCGCCCTGGCCTGCCCGGGGTGCGGCGCGCCGGCGCGGTCCGTCGCCGCGCACGCGGACGCGCCCGTCGCACACGGATATGCGGGCACGGTGGCGGCTCCGTACGGACAACAGGCCGCCACCGGCCCGTCCGGCGACCCGTACGCCGGCCACACGGGCCTGTCCGGCGGAACCGCCTACTACGCCCCGCAGCCGACCGACGGGTTCGCGGGCTACGACCCCCACCCGGACCACGACGGCTACGCCGACCGTGACGGTTACGCCGACCGTGACGACTACGCCGACCACGCCGGATACGCCGACCGTGACGGCTACGCGGACCACGATGGCTACGCGGACGACGCCGACCACGCGGACCACGACGACCACGCGGACGCGGACGGTGCCGCCGACCGGCACGGTCACGAGCCCGGCACGGACGAGCCCGGCGGCCGGGCCGCCCGGCGCCAGTCGCGGGGCCGCGGCGGTGCCCCCGGCCCGGAGGAGGACGTCGACGGCCCCGTCGCCCCCGACGCCAGCCGCCGTGACCGCAAGGCGGCCGCGCACCGCCGCCGCCGGCGCCGCACCGTGCTGATCACCGCCGGCTTCGTCCTGGCGGCCGGCGGTCTCAGCCTCGCCGAACTCGGCATGGACGCCCCCTTCTCCGGCAACAAGCCGGCGGCGACCGGGGACGCCTCGGTGGACGGCGGCACCTCGTCCGCCTCCCCTGACCGTACGGCCGCCCCCCTGGACGCCACCTCGGGCGGCACGGACGGCCCGGGCGCCTCCGCCTCCCCGGACGCGTCGGCCTCCGCCTCCGCCTCCGAGTCCCCGAAGGACAAGGTCTCCGCTTCCCCGTCCGCCAAGGACACCGGCAACGCCGAGCAGTCCGCCACGACGGGCTCGGGACCGGGCTCGGGTTCGGGCGCCTCGGCCCCCACCGCGCCGACGACGTCCGGGCCGACGTCCACTCCGACCTCGGACCCGACGACCTCGGACCCGACTCCGCAGCCGTCGCCGACGAAGACGTGCAACCGGTTCCTGTGGTGGTGCACGTAAGGGCGCAGCCGGGTCGCCGTGAAGCGTTCCGGGCGGGCTGACCGGCCCGCCCGAGCCGGTCGTGCGCGCCTCCGCCCCCCGCGTGCCCCCGTACCACCCCGTGCACCCCGCCATTCGGGGTATCGGTGACACCGACCCGCCGGTGGGGCGGTTGAGTCGAACAGGCACACCTCGCCGTACCGATCTCGGGAACGCCCGGCGGCGGAAGGGGCGTTGTGCACAGAGGGAGCAGCGGGCAGCGGCTCGGTTGAGGAGAGCGGATGACGCAGGGGATCACCGTCCACGGCACGGTCGGCGAGGGCTTCGAAACGGTGCGCGAGGAGTTCGCCGCCTTCGTCGCGGAGGAACGGCACGACTACGAGGGACAGGTGTGTGCCTACGTCCACGGCCGGAAGGTCGTCGACCTGTGGGCGGGCGAGGGCGTCGACGGGGACTCGCTGTACGGCGTGTTCTCGTCCACCAAGGGCGCCGCCCACCTCGTGGTGGCCCTGCTGGTGCAGGACGGCACGCTGGAGCTGGACCGTAAAGTCACCTACTACTGGCCGGAGTTCGGTGCCGAGGGCAAGGGTGCGCTGACCCTGCGCGACCTGCTCGCGCACCGTGCGGGGCTGATCGGCACCGACGCCGGCTTCGGCCCGGCGGAGCTGGCCGACGACCGGGCGATGGCCGAACGCCTCGCCGACCAGCGGCCGTTCTGGCGCCCCGGGACCGCCTTCGGCTACCACGCCCTGGTGATCGGAGCGCTGACCGGCGAGATCGTCCGGCGGGCGACGGGCCGCACGCTCCAGGAGCTGTACGAGGAGCGGGTCCGTGCCCCGTACGGCCTGGACTTCTTCCTCGGTCTGCCGCTCTCCGGGGAGCCGCGCTTCCGCAGTACCCAGCCGATGCTGCCGACGGCCGAGCAGGCCGAGCTGCTGGCCGCGCAGCCGTCCGGACCGCACACGCTCGCGTCCATCGCCTTCAACCGGCACGCGGCCGAGCCGACCGCGCTGGAGTCGCTGCCGAACGACCGCGCGGTCCGCGCCAAGGGTCCCGCCTCGGTGGGCGGCGTCGCCTCGGCGCGCGGGCTGGCCGCGATGTACGCGGCGGCGATCAGCGAGGTACGCGGCAAGGCACCGCTGCTGAAGGGGGACACGGTCGCCGAGTTCGGCCAGCCGCATTCCGTCGGGTACGACCTCGTGGCCCGCGACCACAGATCGTTCGGGCTCGGCTTCCAGGCCACGGCCGACGTGCGGCACCCCTTCCTCGGCGCGGGTGCGATCGGCCACAGCGGTGCGGGCGGCTCCCAGGCCTTCGCCGACCCGCGCAGCGGCCTGGCCTACGGCTACACCCGGCGCAGGTTCGCGTTCCCGGGGGGCGCGGCCGAGGAGAACGACAGACTGGTGCAAGCGGTGCACAGGGCGGCGCTGGCAACGCCCTAGGCGCGCAGGGGGCTGCGCGAGCGCCCCCCGACGGCCCGCCCTCGGGACCGGACCGCACCTCGCCGGGGCGACCGACGCAAAAGCAGCCGCACCCCACGTCCAAGGATGCGGCTGCCGTTGTACGCAACGACGGTGCTCAGGCCAGCGTCACGGTGATGTTGCCCCGGGTCGCCTTCGAGTAGGGGCACACCTGGTGCGCCTTCTCTATCAGCTCCCGCGCGGCGGCCTCGCCGACGGCCGGGATGTTCGCGGAGATCTCCACGATGATCCCGAAGCCGTCGTCGTTCTTTCCGATCCCGACCTTCGCGGTGACGGTCGAGCCGGAGACGTCGACGCCCTCCTGGCGGGCGACGACGCCCAGCGCGCCCTGGAAGCAGGCGCTGTACCCGGCGGCGAACAGCTGCTCGGGGTTGGTGCCGGCGCCGCTGCCGCCCATTTCCTTGGGCGGGTTCACGACGACGTCGAGCTTGCCGTCGTCGGTGGCGACGCGTCCGTCGCGGCCGTTCTCCGCGGTGGCGACGGCGGTGTACAGGACGTCGGATTGCTGGATGGCCATGCCGGTGTCTTCCTCCTCGGTCCGCCGCGACTCGCGCCCACGATCGACGGCAGATTTCGGAAAGAAGTTACCGCATGCCGGAAAGCCGGCAGAAGTCCTGGACCGGTCAGAGCTTGACGATCATCTTCCCGGTGTTGTCGCCGCGCAGGACCCCGAGGAACGCCTCCAGGGTGTTCTCCACGCCCTCGACGACCGTCTCGCGGTACTTCAGCGCGCCCGAGGCGACCCAGGGGCCGACCTCCTGGACGAACTGAGGCTGCAGGTCGTAGTGGTCGCCGACCAGGAAGCCCTCCATGCGGCCGCGGGTCTGGATCAGCCGGGCGAGGTTCCTCGGGCCGGGGGCGGGCTCGGTGTTGTTGTAGACCGAGATCATGCCGCAGATCGCGATCCGGCCGCCCTGGTTGAGCGAGCCCACGGCCGCCTCCAGGTGGTCGCCGCCCACGTTGTCGAAGTACACGTCGATGCCGTCGGGGGCGGCCTCGCGCAGCTGCTCGCCCACCGGCCCGTTCTTGTAGTTGAACGCGGCGTCGAAGCCGTACTCCTCCACCAGGAGCTTGACCTTCTCGTCGGACCCGGCCGAGCCGATGACCCGGGAGGCGCCCTTGAGCTTGGCGATCTGTCCGACCTGGCTGCCCACGGCACCCGCGGCGCCGGAGACGAACACCACGTCGCCCTCCTTGAAGGAGGCGGTGCGCAGCAGCCCCGCGTAGGCGGTCAGGCCGGTCATGCCGAGCACGCCGAGGTACGTCGACAGCGGCGCGGCCGCGGGGTCGACCTTGACGGCGTGCTGCGCGTCCAGGGCCGCGTACTCGCGCCAGCCGAAGAAGTGCAGCACGTGGTCGCCGACCGCGATGCCCTCGGCGTTGGACTCGACGACCTCGCCGACCGCTCCGCCCTGCATGACCTTGCCCAGCTCGTACGGGGCGGCGTACGACTTCGCGGCACTCATTCGGCCGCGCATGTACGGGTCCACGGAGAGGTACTTGTTCCGTACCAGCACCTGACCCTCGCCGATGGCCGGGACGGGCGCCTCGACGAGGCCGAAGTCGCCGGGCTCGGGCCAGCCGACCGGGCGGCTGAGCAGGTGCCATTCGCGGTTGATCATGACGGTGCCTTTCCAGATTTACTTCAGTACCTGAAACAACCATGCTCCTGAATATTTCAGGATGTCAAGTAACGCGGTATTCTGGAGAGCATGTCCACTCCAGAGAAGACCCGCCGTCCCGACGCCCTGACCATGGAGGTCGTCGAGCTGATCGGTGATGTCGTGGCCCGCTTCTACGCGGACTACGAGCTCGCGGCGGGCCGGCACGCGCTGACCGGCCCGCAGGCGCGCCTGCTCAGCCTGCTGTCGCTGGAGCCGCTGCCGATGCGCAAACTGGCGCAGAAGCTGAAGTGCGAGCCGTCGAACGTGACCGGGATCGTGGACCGGCTGGAGGTCCGTGACCTGGTCGAGCGCCGCCCCGACCCCGCCGACCGCCGGGTGAAGCTGGCCGTCGCCACCGACGAGGGCCTCAGGGTCGCCCGCGATCTGCGCGAGGGCCTGCGCTTCGCCCGCGAACCGCTGGCCGGCCTCTCCGAAGAGGAGCGCGGCTCCCTCCGGGACCTGCTGCGGCGGATGCTCGACGCCTGAGGCACCTGCGGCTCGCAGTAAGGTCTTCGCCATGCGCGATCTCGGGGCGGGCTTCGGATATCTCCTGAAGGGCCAGCGGTGGGTGGGCCGGCACGGCCGTCGGTACGGCTTCGGCCTGCTGCCCGGGCTGATCACGCTGGTCCTGTACACGGCGGCGCTGGTCGCGCTCGCGGTGTGGGGCGAGGACGCCGTCTCCTGGGCGACCCCGTTCGCGGACCACTGGGCGAGTCCCTGGCGGGGCCTGTTCCGCGGCTTGCTCACCGCCGTCCTCTTCGCCCTCGGCCTGCTCCTGGCCGTGCTCACCTTCACGGCCGTGACCCTGCTGGTCGGCCAGCCCTTCTACGAGAACCTGTCGGAGAAGGTCGACGCCGACGTCTCGCCCGACGGCACGGCGCCGCAGTCCGGCCTGCCGCTCTGGCGCGAGCTGTGGATCTCCGCCCGCGACAGCCTGCGCATCCTCGTCCGGGCCTGTCTGTGGGGCGTGCTGCTCTTCGCCCTCGGCCTGCTGCCCTTCGTCGGCCAGACGGCCGTCCCGGTGATCGGCTTCTTCGTCACCGGGTTCTTCCTCACCGAGGAACTGACCGCCGTGGCCCTGCAGCGCCGCGGTGTCGAACTCCGTGTCCGCCTGGCCCTGCTCCGCTCCCGCAAAAGCCTGGTCTGGGGCTTCGGCACCCCCCTCGGGCTGGCCTTCCTGGTCCCCTTCGTCGCGGTGTTCCTGATGCCGGGCGCGGTCGCGGGCGCCACCCTCCTCGCCCGTGACCTGCTGGGCGAGGAGAACGCGACGCAGGAGGAGTCCGGGGACGCGGAGTCCGGGGACGCGGAGTCCGGGGACGCGGTGTCCGGGGACGCGGTGCGGGTCACTTCCTGAACGCGGCCCCGGCCGCCACCGTCACGATCGCCCGCAGCTGGCCGATGATGTCGAGCCGGTTGCGCACGAACTCGGGGTCGGTCACCGTCCCCGTCGCCGGATCGGTGTTGTCCGCCGCGAACTGCAGGACGGGTGTGTGCACATGGCCGCCCGGCAGGGTGTCGTGCAGGCCGAGCCGGTCCCGCAGCAGGGTCGCGCGGTAGGCGATCTCGTTGGAGAGGTAGTCGCCGCCGCCCCCGGCCCGGGCCGTGGAACCGGGGGTCGGGCCGTCGGGCCGTACGACCGGGTCGGTGCCTCCCGCCGGGATCTCGGTCACCTCCGTGTGGTCGTACACGGGGAACCGGCCCGTGTGCGCGGCCGTGATCGCGGCGTACGGCAGGGTCGTCGCCGTCCACTGGGGCTGTGTGGCCGGATCCGTGACGGGCACGGTCCCGGTGCGGGAGACGTCGTCGTTGTCGGGGAAGCCGCCCCGCCAGGCCCCGTTGGTGCGCTCGACGTCGAAGCGCCCGATCCGGCCCTGGCTCACCGTGGTGAACAGATCGACCCGGGGCAGGTACGGCCGCAGTGTCCGTTCGACGGTGCCGTCCGCGAAGTCCTGCCAGCGCACGGGGAACACGGCCGTCTCGACGCGGGCGGGACCCTCGGCCGTCTCGACGACCGTGCCGTCGAGCGCGAGCGCGCTCGCCCCGGACGGGTTGGAGATGCGGATGTCCCGGTCCAGGGTGAACGGGTCGAATCCGGTGAGCAGGATGCGCCTGAGGTGCGGCTGCCGGGGGTAGCGGAGGTCGGTCCCGCCGCGCGAGCTGCGTTCCAGATCGTCCAGCAGGGCCGAACGCCGGGTGCCGGTGAGCGCGAACCCCGGCTCCCAGGTGCGTACTTCCCGGGTCATCCCGAGCCGCGCCCAGTACAGCGGCCGGTCGTCGTCCCGGCTGAGGTCGCCGCCGGCGGGCCCCCGTCCCTGCGCCCGGTCCACGGCCCGCCGCCACAGCGCCGAGCCTTCGTGCACGACGATGCGGCGGGCCTGCGCGTAGGAGCGGGCGCCCGCCAGCTCGCGGGTGAACTCCGGGGCCACGTCGGCGAATCCGGAGCGCGCGAGGATCTCCTGCGGAACGGCCCGGTCGAGCCGCTGTTCCTCGGCGGTGGGGGAGAGGGCCGCCGGGACGGCGGTGGCCGCCGTCGCGGGTGCCGACAGGCCGGCCAGCAGGGCCGTGCCGAGCACGGCGGCCCGTATGCGCAGGGAGGTCAAGGGAGTTCGGGTCCTTCCGTCGCTGTGGGGTGCGTGGTGCGGGGGACGGCGGAAGTATCGCGTGGGCGCGGTGGTCTACGCCATGGTGCGAACAAGCCGTGCCGCCTCCTCGCGCAGCACCGCGAGGAACGCCCGCACCGCCGGCGACGGCGTCCGCCCCCGCACGGTCGCCGCGTACACCGCCCGCGCCGGAGCCTGCTCGTCGCGCACCGGGAGCAGCACGACGTCCGGGCGCACCGACCCGGCGGCCAGCCCCGGCACCAGGGTCACGCCGAGGCCCGCGGCCACATAGCCCTGCTTGGCGGTCCATTCGGCGACCACATGGGCCACGCGCGGCCGGAACCCCTCCCGCGAGGCCGCGTCCAGCAGGGTGCCCTCGGGCCGCGCGCTGCCGGAGATCCAGTCGGCGTCGGCGAACCGGGCGAGCCGCACGCCGTGCGCGCCGGCCAGCGGATGGGCGGCGGGGACGGCGACGTAGAGGGGCTCGTCCAGCAGATGGTGCAGGTCGTAGGCGTCCAGCGGGCCGCGGCCCGTCGTGGAGACCACGGCGAGGTCCAGCTGCCCGGCGGCCAGCCGGTCCAGCAGGCCGGGCGTGAGCCCCTCCTCGCGCTCGACCCGGACGGCGGGGTGCCGGGTCCGGAAGGCGGCCAGAGCGTGCGGGACGAGGGCCGCGTCCGCCGTGGCGAACGCCCCGAACCGCAGCCGCCCGCCCGCCGCTTCCCGCAGCGCCGCAAGGTCGCGGACGGCGCCGTGCAGTGACTCGGTGACCGCCTCCGCGTACGGCACCAGCGCCCGGCCCGCCTCCGTCAGCCGCACCCCGCGCGGCAGCCGGTCGAACAGCGGCCCGCCGTCGAGCACCGACTCCAGCGAGGCCACCTGCCGGGACACCGCCGACTGGGTCCAGCCCAGTGCCCGCGCGGCCGTCGTGAACGAGCCGGTGCGGGCCACCTCCAGGAAGGCGCGCAGCCAGACGGTGGACAGGTCGGGGACGGCGCGGGTTCGCTGCTGATGCGGGATGCGCATGGCAGCCATGCTAGACAATCGCTTGTCGCATGGAGAGGCTCCGCCTAGCGTCGACGGCATGCAGATCACGATAGGCAGCCCCGCCTCGGCGCCCCAGCCGCTCAGTCCCTACTACTCCCAGGTCGCCCGGGTCGAACACGCCGACGGCAGCGCCCTGTTGTACCTCTCCGGGCAGATCGCCGAGGGCGCCACCCTCGCCGAGCAGACCAGGGGTGTCTTCGAGGCGATCGACGCGCTGCTCCGGGCACACGGCGCGACCCTCGCGGACGTCATCAACATCCGCACCTGCCTCACCGACATCAGCGAACTCGACCAGTACGGTGCCGTACGGCGCCAGTTCCTCACCGGGACCCCGCCGACGAGCATGACCTTCGAGGTGCCGCGCCTCTTCAGACCCGAGGCGAAGGTGGAGATCGAGATCGTGGCGGCGGTGCCGGCCGGCAGGTGACACTGCCACCCACGCCCACGCCCGGGACCACGCCTGCACCCGGGACCAGGGCCGGGGCCGGGTCCGGGGCCGGTGGCCCTCAGCCCACCGGCTCGCCCAGCAGTCGCAGGAAGTCGCGGAACGCGCCCGGCATGTCGACCGACTCCGGGTCCAGCAGCCACTGGTACTGCAGGCCGTCCATCACCGCGGTCAGGAGCGGGGCGGTGCGCTCGGGGGTGAGCCCGTTGGGCAGCAGGTCGCCGTACTCGGCGCGCAGCGCGTCCGTCATGGTCTCGCGGACCTGGGCGTAGCGCTCGGTGAAGTAGGCGCGGGCCGGGTGCCCTTCCGTCACGCTCTCGCCGAGCAGTGCCGAGAAGGTCTGGACGATGGCGGGGCGCATCGCGTTGTACTCGACCAGCGAGGCCAGCAGATCGACCCGCCACCGGGTGTCCGGCACCGCGTCCCACCGGTCCCGCTCCTGGAGCACCGCCACCAGCAGGGCGTCCTTCGTCGGGAAGTAGTGCAGCAGCCCCTGCTGGGTAAGCCCGACCCGTTCGGCCACGGCGGCCAGGCTCGCCCCCCGGTAGCCGCGCGCCGCGATCACCTCCAGGGCCGCCCCGACGATCTCCGCGCGCCGCTCCTCGCTCCTCACCCTCGCGTTCATGACGTCACCGTACGGCATCGCCGGCCAAAATATAACGGCAGAATAACAACACCTACCGCTCTACAGGGAGCGGATGCAGGATGAGAGGGATCCAAGGGACTTCAGCGAGGAGGCACCGCCGTGGCGGAGACAGACAAGGCGCGCACAGACGAGGCCCGCGAGGCGGTCGTGGCGGCGGCCCTCGGGCGGCTCGATCTCGACGCCAAGGCACGGCTGCTGGCCGGGCAGGACATGTGGACCCTGCCCGCCCTGCCGGAGATCGGCCTGGGGTCCCTGGTCATGTCCGACGGCCCGATCGGCGTGCGGGGCGTGCGCTGGACCGCGGACGACCCCTCCGTCGCCCTGCCCTCGCCGACCGCGCTCGCCGCCACCTGGGACCCCGCGCTCGCCCGCCGGGCCGGCCGGCTGCTCGCCCAGGAGGCCCGCCGCAAGGGTGTCCACGTCCTGCTCGCGCCCACCGTCAACCTGCACCGCTCACCGCTCGGCGGCCGCCACTTCGAGTGCTACAGCGAGGACCCGTACCTCACCGGCGCCATCGGCACCGGCTATGTGACCGGCGTCCAGTCCGGCGGAGTCGGCACCACCGTCAAGCACTTCGTCGCCAACGACGCCGAGACCGACCGCTTCACCGTGAACAACCTGGTCCCCGAACGGGCCCTGCGCGAGCTGTACCTGGCCCCCTTCGAGGCGATCGTCGAGAACGCCCGCCCCTGGGGCATCATGACCGCCTACAACAAGGTCAACGGCACGACGATGACCGAGCACCACCACCTGGTCAACGAGGTCCTGCGGGGCGAGTGGGGCTTCGACGGCTTCAACGTCTCCGACTGGATGGCCGCCCGGGACACCGTCGGCGCCATCGAAGGCGGCCTCGACGTCGCCATGCCCGGCCCGCAGACCGTCTACGGCGAGGCCCTCGCCCGGGCGGTCCGCGACGGCGAGGTGGCCGAGGCCACCGTCGACGCCGCCGTACGCCGGGTGCTGCGCCTGGCGGCCCGCGTCGGCATCCTGGACGGCGCCGAACCCGTCGTCACCGAGCCGCCCGCGCCCCTCGACGGCGAGGCCCTGGCCCGCGAGATCGCCCGCCGCTCCTTCGTCCTCGTCCGCAACGAACGCGGCGCACTCCCGCTGAAGCCGGGCACGGTGGCCCTGATCGGCGCCGCCGCCCGTGACGCCCGCGTGCTCGGCGGCGGCTCCGCCACCGTCTTCCCGGCCCGGATCGTCTCGCCGCTGGACGGCCTCACCGCCGCCCTCCCCGACGGCACCCTCAGCTACGCGGTCGGCGCCGACCCGACCACCGAACTGGCCCTCGCCGACCAGGGCTTCACCCTGCGCGCCGTGTGCCGGGCCGCCGACGGCACCGTCATCGGCACCCGCTCCGCACCGGGCGGCCAGATCCAGTGGATGGGCTCCGACCTCCCCGACGGCGTCACCCACGACCGGCTGCACACCGTCGAACTGACCGGCACCTTCACCCCGCGCGAGTCCGGCCCGCACGTCTTCGGCATCAAGGGCATGGGCGCCTTCACACTCACCGTCGACGGGACGACGTACTACGACGACGTCCAGCGCCCCGAGAGCGAGGACCCCTTCGAGACCCTCTTCGCCGCCCCCGCCCCCCGCGCCCGGGCCGAACTCACCGCGGGCGAACCGGTCGACGTCCGCCTCACCCACGTCGTCCAGTTCCCCGAGAACATCCCCATGAAGGTCATCACCTTCGCCCTCGCCCACTCCGCCCCCCAGCGCGACGCCGACGAGCTGATCGCCGAGGCCGTCGAGGCCGCCCGCGCCGCCGACACGGCCGTCGTCATGGTCGCCACCACCGACCGCGTCGAGTCCGAGGGCTTCGACCGCGCCGACCTCCGCCTCCCCGGCCGTCAGGACGACCTGGTCCGCGCCGTCGCCGCCGCCAACCCGAACACCATCGTGGTCGTCAACTCCGGCTCCCCGGTCGAACTGCCCTGGCGGGACGAGGTCGCCGCCGTCCTGCTCGGCTGGTTCCCCGGACAGGAGGGCGGAGCCGCCCTCGCCGACGTACTGACCGGCGCCCACGAGCCCGGCGGCCGGCTCCCCACCACCTGGGGCTCCCTCGGCGACGCCCCGGTCCGCGAGGTCGCCCCCGCCCGGGGAGAACTGCCCTACACCGAGGGCGTCTTCATCGGCTACCGCGCCTGGGAGCGGGCCGGGCGCACCCCGTCGTACCCCTTCGGGCACGGCCTCGGCTACACCGACTGGGCCTACGAGTCCCTGGAGCTGGACGGCACCACCGCGCGCATCCGCCTCCGCAACACCGGCGACCGGGCCGGCCGCGAGGTCGTCCAGATCTATGTCGCCCCGGCCGAGCCCGCCGCCGAACGCCCGGCCCGCTGGCTGGCCGCGTTCGCCGGCGCGGAGGCCGGGCCCGGCGAGAGCGTCGAGGTGAGCGTCGAACTGCCCCGGCGCACCTTCGAGGTCTGGGACGAGACGGCGAAGTCATGGGCGTTTGTGAAGGGTTCGTACGAGATCACCGCGAGCCGCTCGATCGCCGACCACAGGCTGACGGCGCCGATTAACGTCTGATCCGGGACAAGTCCCCCTCGAACAGCCCCGGTCCGGGACCTGACCCCTGGACCGGGGCTCATGACGTCCGGACGGGTGTGGCAGACTCCCGGGCCGCGCACACCGCGGAAAACGGGCACGGGGAAGAGACACGATGCATCCAGGGCAGCAACCACAGCAGCCGGGACCGTACGGACAACAGGCGGGACAGCCGGGAGCGTACGGGCAGCAGCCGGGAGCGTACGGACAACAGGCCGGACAGCCGGGAGCGTACGGGCAGCAGCCGCACTATCAGCAGCCCCAGTACCAGCAGCCCCAGTACCAGCAGCCGTACGCGCCCCAGCAGCCCCAGCAGCCGTACCCGCCGCAGCAAGCCCAGGCCCAGCAGCCGTACCCGCCCCACCAGGCCCAGCAGCCGTACCCGCCCCACCCGTACAACCCCCACCAGCAGCCGGCCGCGAACCAGCCGCCGCCGGCCGGCCGGCACCTCGGCGAGGGCCGGATGCGGCTGGACCCCAGCCTCACCCCCGACCAGCGCGACCTGGCACTGAAGATCCAGCAGAAGGCCAAGCCCATGGCGTACGGCCTCGTGCTCGGCATCCCGCTCACCTTCGGCGGCGTCCACTACGGCCTCACCCACAGCCCCGTCGGCTTCGCCGGCGCGGTCGCCGGACTGGCCCTGCTCGCCTTCGGCGTCCTCTCGCTGCTGCGGATGCAGGCCCTCAAACGGCAGCTGCGGCTGATCACCCCGGACGCCTGGCGCTCCCCGGCCGCACATCTGCCCGGCGCCCGCAAGGCCGCGACACAGGCCGCCTACCTCAACGGCCTGCTCGTCCTGCTGTCCCTCGCCGCGACCGGCTATCTGCTCCACAAGGGCGCCGGCTGGGGCGCGTACGGCAACTCCTTCGGCTTCGGGGCGCTGGTGCTCGCCGCGTCCCTGCCGTTCGGCATGGCCCTGGCCGCCGCGACCACGATCCCGCAGCTGCTCCAGGTGATCCCGGCCGGCGCGAAGGTCGGCCGGAGCCTGTACTCGATCATCTTCGTGCTGGCCACGACCGTGACCGGCGAGGGCATCAAGGGCGGCACACTGCCCCCGATCGTGGCGGGCGGCAGCACGCTGCTGATCTGCGGCGGCGCGATGGCCCTGCTGGGCAAGGCGGCCAAGCGGATGCGCGGCGAGACCGGCTAGCCGCGCGCGCAGGGCCTCACGGACCGGCGGGTCACGGCCGCTCCACGGTGGCTCTGCGGTGGCTCACGGACCGGCGGTCACGGCCGCTCTACGGTGGCCCGCATGCTGGCGCTCACGGCGGCTCCGCGGTGGCTCACGATCCGGCGCTCACGGCCGCTCCGCGGTGGTTCACGATCCGGCGGTCACGGCCGCTCCGCGGTGACCGTGCGGTAGGCGATCTCGGCGAGTCTCGCCTGGCCGTTGCGGCTCGGGTGGAACCAGTCCCAGTGGCTGAGCTGTTCCGTGTCGAAGCGGTAGTCGTAGACGGCGTTGCCGTCGAAGCGGCAGCGGCGGTCCTTGGCGCACACGTCCTTCAGCACCGTGTTGTAGGCCTCCACCCGCTTCTGCACCTTGTCCCGGCGCACGGCGGCCGCGCTGGTGAGGTCGTCCGCGTCGCGCAGCATCGACGGGCAGATCCCCAGCTTCCACACCTGCTTGCCCAGCGGATTCTCCCGGCCCTCGGACCACAGCCGCTTCAGGTTCGGCACGCTCGACACGTACACCTGCGTCTTCGGCAGCGCCGAGCGCAGGGTGCTCATCGCCTCCTCGAAGTCCGCGCGGAAGCCGGCCACCGAGGTCATCGCCCGCGCCGACGAGCGGCAGGCGTCGTTGGCACCGACCATCACCGTGACCAGCTCGGGGCTTCGGGCGGCCGCCTGCGCCATCTGCTCCGGCAGGTCGGCCACCCGGGCGCCGGTCACCGCGAAGTTCCAGCTGTGCTCCGCCGCCCCCGTCACCCCGAGCAGCCGCACCGCCAGGCTGTCCACCTTGGCGTCACTGCCCGTCGCCCACGACACCTCGGGACAGTCGGAGAGCACCGAGCACGCGTCGAACCCGCGGGTGATGGAGTCGCCCACCGCGGCGACCGAGTCCGGGCTGCGGTTCCACACCGGCGCGGGCCTGGCCGCCGACCGCGACGCGCCCGCGCCGGAGTCCGTGCCGCCGCCCCCGCCGAAGGCGTCACAGCCCGCCGTCGCCAGGATGGCCGTCACCACCATGGCAAGGGCGGCTCGTGCACCGTGCCTTCGCTTCCGCATCCCTGGTGATCCCCTCGTTCGACGGTGCACTGCTCCCTCCCATAACAACGCGCGGGAGTTCCCGCCCCGGCTCGATGGAACGGCTCACACCCGTACAAGCGTCCCCATGGGTGAATGGCAGGGGTTTCCTGGCACCAGGACCGACGGTACGTCACCCTCCTTGCGCCGCCGCAGGGTAGCCTCGCCATCAACGCGGCCGTCGTGCCACTGCCGCCCAGCCAGTCCGCAAGATGTCCCGCTCTGCCCGGAGGTTCCGGTGACGACACGTGGAGTTCTGTACGTGCACTCCGCGCCGCGCGCGCTGTGCCCGCACGTTGAGTGGGCCGTCGCCGGGGTGCTCGGCACGCGCGTCAGCCTGGACTGGATCCGACAGCCCGCGGCCCCGGGCACCTGGCGCTCGGAGTTCTCCTGGCAGGGCGAGGTCGGTACGGCCTCCAAGCTCGCCTCCGCCCTGCGCGGCTGGCACCTGCTGCGCTTCGAGGTCACCGCGGAGCCCTGTCCCACCGCCGAGGGCGAGCGCTACAGCTGCACCCCCGACCTGGGCATCTTCCACGCCGTCACCGGCATCCACGGCGACATCCTCATCCCCGAGGACCGGCTGCGCGCGGCCCTGCTCCGCAGCCGGCGCGGCGAGACCGACCTGGAAGCCGAGTTGTCCAAGCTGCTGGGCAAGCCGTGGGACGACGAACTGGAGCCGTTCAGGTACGCGGGCGAGGGCGCCCCGGTGCGCTGGCTGCACCAGGTGGTGTAGCCGACCTGAACGGGCACGGGGAACGGCGCGGCGGGCCCGGGACGACCCGCGCCCGGCGACCGGAAGAGGCACCGGACGGCGAATGGCCCGGCCTCCCTCACAGGAGACCGGGCCATTCGGCGTCACAGGACTCAGATCGTCCGGAACGCCAGCACCACGTTGTGCCCGCCGAAGCCGAACGAGTCGTTCAGCACGGCGATCCGGCCCTCGGGCAGCTGACGGGCCTCACCGACCACCACGTCCGCGTTGACCTCGGGGTCGAGGTTCTCCAGGTTGATGGTCGGCGGAGCCGTACGGTTCACCAGCGCCAGGATCGACGCGACGGTCTCGATGCCGCCGGCACCACCCAGCAGATGACCCGTCATCGACTTGGTGGCCGAGATGGCCATGTGGTCGACGTCGTCCCCGAACACCTTGCGCAGCGCCTTGATCTCGGCGACGTCACCCTGCGGGGTCGACGTGGCGTGCGCGTTCACGTGCACGATCTCGGCCGGCTTCAGGTCGGTGTTGTCCAGCAGGTTCTGCAGCGCGTGCGCGATGCCGTTGCCGGACGGCTCGGGCTGCGTGATGTGGTGGCTGTCGGCGGAGATGCCCTGGCCGACCGCCTCGACGTAGATCCGGGCGCCGCGGGCCTTCGCGTGCTCCTCGGACTCCAGGACGATGGCACCGGCGCCCTCGCCGAGCACGAAGCCGTTGCGATCGGCGTCGTAGGGACGCGAGGCGCCCTGCGGGTCGTCGTTGTTCTTGGACATCGCCATCATGTTGCCGAACGCGGCGATCGGCAGCGGGTGGATGGCGGCCTCGGTACCACCGGCCACGACCACGTCCGCACGCCCGGTGCGGATCATCTCGATCGCGTACCCGATGGCCTCCGCGCCCGAGGCGCAGGCCGAGACCGGGGTGTGCACACCGGCGCGGGCACCCAGCTCGATACCGACGTTGGCCGCCGGGGAGTTGGGCATCAGCATCGGCACGGTGTGCGGGGAGACCCGGCGTACGCCCTTCTCCCTGAGTACGTCGTACTGGTCCAGGAGCGTGGTCACACCGCCGATGCCGGAGGCGATGACCGCACCCAGACGGTCGGGGTTCACGGACGGGTCCTCACCGGCCTTGGCGGTGAAACCGGCGTCCTTCCAGGCTTCCTGAGCGGCGATCAGCGCGAACTGCGCCGACCGGTCCAGCTTGCGGGCCTGCGGGCGGGGCAGGATCTCGCCCGGCTCGACGGCGATCTGCGCGGCGATGCGGACGGGCAGCTCGGCCGCCCAGTCCTGCTCCAGGAGACGGACGCCGGACGTGCCGGCGACGAGGGCCTCCCAGAACGAAGCTGCGTCGCCACCCAGCGGTGTGGTTGCGCCGATACCGGTGACGACCACGGTGCGATTGGTCGGGCTCACGGGAATTCTTTCTCCAACGGATGCGGGAATCTACGGCGCCACCGCCGGGTGGCGGGGCCTTGCAGCCTCAGGCCTGAGGGGTGGATCAGGCCTGGTGCTTGAGGATGTAGTCGGTGGCGTCACCGACGGTCTTCAGGTTCTTGACGTCGTCGTCCGGGATCTTCACGTCGAAGCGCTCCTCGGCGGCGACGACGACCTCGACCATGGACAGCGAGTCGACGTCCAGGTCGTCGGTGAAGGACTTGTCCAGCTGGACGTCCTCGGTGGGGATCCCGGCGATCTCGTTCACGATCTCGGCGAGACCGGCGACGATCTCTTCCTGAGTGGCGGCCATGTCAGGCGCTCCTTCTTGATTTCCAGACGGTATTACGGCGCCCGCCGCGACAGCGGCAGGGGTGGTACGACGTCCGCACCGGATCGCAGACCCGGCACGGAGTGCCTAGGGGAGGGTAACGACCGTGGCGGCGTAGACGAGACCCGCCCCGAATCCGATGACGAGTGCGGTGTCGCCGCTCTTCGCCTCGCCGGTCGCCAGGAGCCGCTCCATCGCGAGCGGGATCGAGGCGGCCGAGGTGTTGCCGGTGGTGCGGATGTCACGGGCGACCATGACATGCTCCGGCAGCTTCAGCGTCTTCACCATCGAGTCGATGATCCGCACGTTGGCCTGGTGCGGGATGAAGACGTCCAGGTCGTCCGGGCTGATTCCGGCCGCGTCCAGCGCCTGCTGGGCGACCTTCGCCATCTCGAACACGGCCCAGCGGAACACCGCCTGGCCCTCCTGCGTGATCGCAGGGAACTTGACGTTGCCCTCGCTGTCGACGGGCAGCTCGGACAGATCACCGATCCGGAACCGGTCCCACGAGACGGTCTGCTTGATGGTCTCGGACTTGTCGCCCTCGGAGCCCCACACGGTCGGGCCGATCGCCGGCTCCTTGGAGGGGCCGACCACGACCGCGCCGGCGCCGTCGCCGAACAGGAAGGCCGTCGCCCGGTCCTCCAGGTCGGTCAGGTCACTCAGCCGCTCCACGCCGATGACGAGCACGTACTCGGCGGACCCCTCCACCACCATGCCCTTGGCGAGGGTCAGGCCGTAGCCGAAGCCCGCGCAGCCGGCCGAGATGTCGAAGGCGGCGGCCTTGGCCGTGCCGAGCTTGTCGGCGATCTCGGTGGCGACGGCGGGGGTCTGGCTGAAGTGCGAAACGGTCGAGACGACGACGGCGCCGATCTGCTCGGCGTCGATGCCCGCGTCGGCGATGGCCTTGCCGGAGGCCTCGATGGCCATCGCGGCGACCGTCTCGTCGGGGCCCGCCCAGTGCCGGGTCTCGATGCCGGAGCGCGAACGGATCCACTCGTCGGACGAGTCGATCTTCTCGAGGATCACCTCGTTGGGCACGACGCGGGTCGGCCGGTAGCCGCCGACGCCGAGGATGCGCGCGTACGGGGCACCCTTGCTGGGCCTGATCTTCGACATGCTCTGGGGCTCCTTCGTCAGACGCCCGCCGCGTCAGCGGCAGGTGTCGACGCCTCGGCGATCAGCTCGCGGGCAGCGTCGAGGTCGTCGGGGGTCTTCAGCGCCAGCCGCCGGACGCCGGGCATGGCGCGCTTGGCCAGGTTGGTCAGCGTGCCGCCCGGGCACACCTCGATGAGCGCGGTGACACCCAGTCCCTGGAAGGTGTCCATGCACAGGTCCCAGCGCACGGGGCTGGCGACCTGGCCGACCAGCCGCTCAAGGACCTCGGCGCCGCTCGCGACGGTCCTGCCGTCCTTGTTGGAGACGTAGGTGACCTTCGGGTCGGCCGGTGCGACCTCCACGGCAGCCTTGGCCAGCGCCTCTACGGCGGGGGCCATGTGCTGGGTGTGGAAGGCGCCGGCGACCGCCAGCGGAACGACCTTGCGGACGCCCTCGGGCATGTCCTCGACCAGCGCGGCGATCTGCTCCCGCGTTCCGGCGGCGACGATCTGGCCCGCGCCGTTGATGTTCGCGGGGGTCAGGCCCAGCTTCTCCAGGTGCGGGAGAGTGACCTCGGGGTCGCCGCCGAGCAGCGCCGCCATACCGGTCTCGGTGATCGCGGCGGCGTCGGCCATGGCCAGACCCCGCTTGCGGACCAGGCCGAGCGCGGCGGCGTCGTCCAGCACCCCCGCGACCGCGGCGGCGGTGAACTCGCCGACGCTGTGGCCGGCGACGGCGCCCGGCGTGATGTCACCGAGTGCCGCGGCGGACAGGAGCCCGGCGGCGACCAGCAGCGGCTGCGCCACCGCGGTGTCCCGGATGGCGTCCGCGTCGGCCTGGGTGCCGTAGTGGATCAGGTCCAGTCCGATGGCGTCCGACCATGCGGCGACGCGGTCCGCGACACCGGGGAGGTCGAGCCAGGGGGTCAGGAAGCCGGGCGTCTGGGCGCCCTGGCCGGGAGCGACGAGTACGAGCACTCTCACACTCTCTCTTGGGGACGGTCATGGCCGCCCGTGGGGACAGGGACGAAGAACGCGGGGGGCTTTTGTGGGCACCCCACAAAAGCCTAGAGTTGGGGGTCTCCATCGGCCAGACGCCCCAGGATCAGCGCGATTCGCAGTGTGAACGCGGATCGTACATCCGACGGCGACCAGCCGGTGACGTCTGTCACACGTCGGAGCCGGTAGCGCACGGTGTTCGGGTGAACGAAGAGCATGCGGGCCGCGCCTTCGAGACTGCTCGCCTGCTCCAGGTAGACACTCAGGGTTTCCAGGAGCGCCGAGCCCGCCTCCTCCAGCGGTCTGTAGATCTCCTCCACCAACTGCTCGCGGGCGCTCGGATCGCCCGCCATGGCCCGCTCCGGCAGCAGATCGTCCGCCAGCACCGGCCGCGGTGCGTCCTGCCAGGCGGAACACGCCTTGAGCCCCGCGGCGGCGGCCTGCGCGGACCGGGTCGCGGCCAGCAGATCGGGGACGACGGGACCGGCGACGACCGGTCCGGCCGCGAACGGCCCGATCAGCGACTTGGCGACGGCGAGCGGGTTGGTGCTGCCACCGGCGATGACGACGAGCCGGTCCCCGAGCACGCCCGTGAGCACCTGGACCTTGGCATGGCGGGAGGCCCGCCGGATGGCCTCGACGGTCAGCTCGCTGTCCCCGTCGGGCGCGGTCCCGAGCACGACGCACACATGCTCCGGCGAGTTCCAGCCGAGCGCGGCGGCCCGGCTCACGGCGCCCTCGTCGGCCTCCCCGCTGAGCACGGCGTTGACGACCAGCGACTCCAGCCGTGCGTCCCAGGCACCGCGTGCCTCGGCTGCCTGGGCGTACACCTGGGCGGTGGCGAAGGCGATCTCGCGCGCGTACACGAGCAGGGCCTCGCGCAGCACGCGCTCGTCCCCGGGAGCCGCGACCTCGTCGATCGCGCTCTCCATGACCTCGATGGTGGTCCGCACCATCTCCACGGTCTGCCGCAGCGTGATGGCCCGGGTCAGCTCGCGCGGCGCCGTCCCGAAGACGTCCGTGGAGATCGCCTGGGGCGCGTCCGGGTACCGGAACCACTCGGTGAAGGCGGCGATGCCCGCCTGGGCCACGAGCCCGATCCAGGAACGGTTCTCCGGGGGCATGGCCCGGTACCACGACAGGGTCTCGTCCATGCGTGCGATGGCCTGCGCGGCGAGACTCCCGGAGGACTTCTCCAGCCGCTTCAGGGTCGCGGAGTGCGGGTGGACGTGCTGTGCTGCGGGTTCTCTGGGGTGGGATTCGGGTTCGGGCACGGGACAAGACTGCCTTATCCGGACGGGACCGTGCGCCGCCGGGTCAGGGGTGAGGTCTACGGTGGTGCCCGTGATGCACGTACGGCGCGCCGGCGAGCGCTATCGCGGAGGGGATCCACAGGCCGGGATCGACTCCCGCCACGCCTTTTCCTTCGGTCCGCACTACGACCCCGACAACCTGCGGTTCGGCGCGGTGATCGCCTGCAACGAGGAGCGGCTGGCGCCCGGGGCCGGTTTCGACGAACATCCGCACAGCCACACCGAGATCGTCACCTGGGTCGTCGAGGGCGAGCTGACCCACCGCGACTCCACGGGGCACGAGAGCCGGGTCCGCCCCGGGGACGTCCAGCACCTGAGCGCGGCCGCGGGCGTCCGTCACGTGGAACGCAACGACGCCTCGGTGCCGCTGACCTTCGTCCAGATGTGGCTGGCGCCGCTGAGCCCCGGCGGTGACCCGTCCTACGAGATCGTCCCGGGCATCGCCGACTCCACTCCGTACGCCGTCCCGGGCGCGGGCGCGATGCTCCACGTGCGCCGTCTGGCCGCGGGGGAGCGCACGGCGGTCCCGGACGCGGCGTACGTCTACGTGCACGTGACCCACGGAGAGGTGGGCCTGGCCGGGGAGACCCTGGGCCCGGGGGATTCCGCACGGATCACGGGGGCGCGGGGCCTGGAGGCGGTGGGGGGCACGGCGGCGGAGCTGCTGCTGTGGGAGATGGCGGGGTAGACCCGCTCACCCCGCGGCTCTCCGAGCAGGACTGCTCAGCCCCGCGGCTCTCCGAGCGGGTCCGTTCCGCCTCGCGGCTCTTCGAGCAGGTCCGCTCAGCCCGCGGCTCTTCGAGCAGGTCCGTTCACCCCGCGGCTCTTCGAGCAGGTCCGTTCACCCCGCGGCTCTTCGAGCAGGACTGCTCAGCCCCGCGGCTCTCCGAGCGGGTCCGTTCCGCCTCGCGGCTCTTCGAGCGGGCCCGTTCACCTCGCAGCTCTCCAGAGCGGGTCCGCTCAGCCCGCGGCTCTTCGAGCAGGTCCGCTCACCCCTCGGCTCTTCGAGCAGGACTGCTCAGCCCCGCAGCTCTCCGAGCACCGCGTCGGTGAAGGGCGGCCACGCCTCGCTCGCCCAGGGTCCGAACGCCCGGTCCGCGAGCGCGACGGCCGCGACCCCCGCGTCCGGGTCGATCCACAGGAACGTACCGGACTGCCCGAAGTGCCCGAACGTACGCGGCGACGACGAACTCCCCGTCCAGTGCGGCGACTTGGAGTCCCGGATCTCGAAGCCCAGCCCCCAGTCGTTCGGGTTCTGGTGACCGTAACCGGGCAGCACCCCCTTCGTCCCCGGGTACTGCACCGTCATCGCCTCGGCCACCGTCCGCGGATCCAGCAGCCGCGGCGCCTGCACCTCCGCCGCGAACCGCAGCAGGTCCTCCACCGTCGACACGCCGTCCTTCGCCGGCGAACCCTCCAGCGACGTCGAGGTCATCCCCAGCGGCTCCAGCACGCCCTGCCGCAGATACTCCGCGAACGGGATGTCCGTCGCCTTGGCGATGTGGTCCCCGAGCTGCTCGAAACCGGCGTTGGAGTACAGCCGCCGCTCCCCGGGAGGAGCCGTCACGCGGTGCTCGTCGAAGGCGAGCCCGGAGGTGTGCGCGAGCAGATGACGCACGGTCGCCCCGGGCGGTCCGGCCGGCTCGTCCAGCTCGACGGCACCCTCCTCGTACGCGAGGAGCGCCGCGTACGCCGCCAGCGGCTTGGTCACCGAGGCCAGCGCGAAGCGGTGCCCGGCGGGCCCGTGGGTCCCGAGGACGGTCCCGTCGGCCCGTACGACACCCGCGGCGGCGGTCGGGACGGGCCAGTTCTCGATCAGTGCGAGGCTCTTCAGCGACATGCCCCGAGCCTAGGCGCTCAGAGCCTGAGCTCCATCAAAGGGTCGGGCTTGGGCACGAAGCCGAGGTCGGCGTAGAGCGGCGCCGCCTCGGCGGACGCGGTGAGGTGGACGCGGTGGGCGCCGTGCTCGCGGAACCAGTCCAGCAGTGTGTCCATGCACGCGCGCGCATACCCGCGACGGCGCGTGCCCGGGTCGGTGGCGACGCTGAAGACGAACCCGACCGTCCCGGACGGATCGCCCGCCTTCCCGATCCGGTAGTCGACCGTCCCGGCCACCAGCGCGGCCAGCGCCCCCGGCCGCTCCGGGTGGTCCACCACGAAGGCCGCGAAGGTGCCGTCCGGCTCGTCCAGCCGGGCCCGCAGCCCGGGCAGGGACTCCCCGTGCCAGTCGGTGGAGCGGTCCGCGTCGGCCATCGAATCGATCATCACCTGGCGCAGGCGCAGTACTTCCGGCGCGTCCTCGGCCACGGCTCGGCGTACAAGATTCATGCCCGCACGCTAACGGTCGCGCCCCGGTCCGTCCCACGGAATTCTTACCGGTTCCGCTTGCTTGGAGTGCACTCCAAGGCCATAGCGTTGGGGGTATGACGGTGATGCAGACCACGCCAGCGGACACCGAGCAGGCCACCCGCGCCGACATCTGCTCCGCCCCACCCCGGCGCCATCCCCGCCCCGACGGCCAGGACCACTACACGATCAGCGAGGTCGTCGCCTTCACCGGCCTGACCGCGCACACGCTGCGCTGGTACGAGCGGATCGGGCTGATGCCGCACGTCGACCGCTCCCACACCGGCCAGCGCCGCTACACCAACCGCGACCTGGACTGGCTGGACTTCGTGAACAAGCTGCGCCTGACCGGCATGCCGGTGGCGGACATGGTCAGGTACGCGGAGCTGGTGCGGGAGGGCGAGCAGACCTACGGGGAGCGGCAGCAACTGCTGGAGTCGACCCGCCGCGACGTCCTGGCCAGGATCGCGGAGCTGCACGACACACTCGCCGTGCTGGACCGGAAGATCAGCTTCTACGCACGGGAGCAGTAGCGCGCCCCGAGGGGGGCGCGGGGAACTGCGCGCACAGCCGACGACCGGCCGCAGTCGCCCGTCCGCCACGTCCGGCAGACGCCGGAACTCGGCGGGCGCCGGATCCCGGCAGGCCGGGCGCTCGGCGGGCGCCGGATCGCTAGAGCTCGGCCAGCAACTCCGCCTTCTTGGAAGAGAACTCCTCGTCGGTCACCAGCCCCGCCTGATGCAGCTCCCCGAGGTGCCGGATCCGCTCGGCGATGTCGGCCGGGTCCCGCCGCGAAGGGGCCGGTACCACCGGTACCGGCCCTCGGGTGCGTACGGCCGCCAGCACGGCCGCCGCGAACGGCAGCGACTCGTGCACCGGCCCGTACCCCAGCCCGAAGACGACGGTCGCCGGATCCTGGTCGGGCTGCACGGACCGTGCCGGGTCGGCGGAGCGCCGCAGCAGCCGCAGATGCCCCTCGAAGACCTCGGGCGAGCGCCACTCCACCCCGCTGAGGTCGCTGACCGCGAAACTCTGGTCCCCGGCCTTCCACTTCGTCGAGGACGCCCCCGTCCAGGACCACCGGAACTGCACCGACGTCCCGTCGAAGGAGGCCTTCCCGTCGTACGCCTTGAACTGGAGAGGCGCCTCGGGCGCGGCCACCAGGTACCGGTCGGCGGGCCCTGAGCCGGACTCCGTCAGGAGTCCCTTCAGCTCGTCGGCGTAGTACTCGGCGAGCGTCGACCGCTCGGCCGGCACGACCAGCCGGTACGGGTCGGAGCCCTCACGCAGCTGCCCGGCCGCCGCCTCGGTCAGCGGATCCGCGCCTGGGCGCGGACGCAGCCGCAGGGCGACCGTGCCGCGCTTGCCCGTGGTGAGGGTCACCTCCTCCAGCGCGGACAGCGGGATCCGCCGCTCGCCCAGCGCCTGGAACAGCTTCGGTGTCCGAATCCCCCGTTCGTAACGGATGAGCACGGAGTCGGACTCGAACTCCCAGACGGCATGAAATCCCGCCAGTACGTCACCCATGCGGCTCATCGTATGCGGCACGTGCTCCTCCGTCGCCACCCGCGCAGACCGCACTTCCTGCTGCTTCTACGCGCGTCCGGCCGTCGTCGTGCCGGGCAGACCGGCCCGGCACCCCTCGTTCTCGTGCGCACACGTCACCTCGTCGTACGCGCCCACCCCGACGTCGGCGAGGTTGCGCAGGCTGTCCGTGCCTGGCTGGAAATAGCCGGCATGGCCCTGTGCGTCCCGCGCCGACAGCACCCGTGCACCGAACCCCGAGGACACCGGGTCCGCTCCGTGCCCGAGCCCGCCGACCTCCAGGTACGGCACGTCCTGCACCCAGTCGGTGGCGTCCCGCATCGCCCACACCCGGGCCGAGGTGCCCAGACGGGAGGCCTTGGTGACCCGCATGCCGGGGCTCGCGGCCACCGCTATGTCGGCCACCCGGCCGGGCATGCCGTGCGCGGCGACCCCGCAGACCACCGAGCCGTAGCTGTGGCAGAACATCGACACCGGCGCCCGGCCGGGCAGGGCCCCGAGCAGTGCGTTCAGGCGTACGGCGCCCTCCTCGGCGCGCAGTCCCGTGGCCGCGTCCACACCGAGCCCGTCGGGGGCGGTGTAGTCGGCCCAGGCGATCACGGCCGTACGCGTCGAGGGGCTCTGCCTGCGCTCCGCCGCGTACAGGGCCTCGGCCATGCCGACCGTGGCGGTGTACCGGCGGTTCGTCTTCTGGAAGGTGAGCACGTCGGTGTCGACGCCGGGGACGACGACGGAGATCCGCTCGGCATCGGTGAGACTCCCGAACACCTCGGCGACCCGGCCCGAGCCCTCGGGGTCGAAGGCGAGGATCTGGCGGCCGGGCTGCATCAGCGCTTCGTAGCGGTGCATGCGGCGGCCGGCGTCCTGCTGGCCGGCCGAGCTGAGCCGGCCGTCGTGCATGCGCTTCTTCTCGACCTTGCGCGCCTGGTCCAGCGCGATGTGGTTGGCGCGGTAGCGCAGGGAGACGGGTGCGCCGTTCATGTTGCCGACCGCGAGGGGGTAGCGGTGGGCGAGACGGTCGCGCTCGTGCGGGGTGAGCGAGGTGAAGAAGCGGGTGAGCCGTGCCGCCGAGGAGTCGGCGGCAGGCAGGTGGCGGCCGTGGATGCTGCCGTGCTCCCACTTGGTGAGAGAGGCCTGCAGCGCAGTCGACTCCCGGTGGGTGTGCAGGGCGGTCCAGCCGGTGGTCGCGAGCATCACGAAAACGACGCCCAGCGCGAGCAGTGCGCGCCAGACGTTGAGTTGCGGAGAGGTGTCGAAGGAAGTCACTGGGAGGACACACTAGGAGAACGAGAGGGTCTCGCGGTAACCGAGTGACTGGTATCACGTTTCGTCAGGTGCCGAACGATCCGTGAACGATCTCGGTCGCGGCGCCGTTTCCCCCGCGAGAGCCCGGCCCGCCGGATCGAGGCGCGGCGCGGTGGACGCGCGGGGCGTGTCCGAGCTCTCATTCCTCCGTGAATCTCCGCGGATCTGTGTGGATTCCGGCGAGTCTCCGCGAGGTTCGCCTATCAGGGTGACTCCGCTAAAGATTCCTCGCCCGCGGTACGTGCCGCAGGTCACAGTGGGTCAAGTCCTCCGCAGGGCCGGGGGAGGACCGTCGGACCGCGGTACGCGCTGCCGGAGGGGGGCAGCGTGTCCGCGTCCGCGGGACGCCCGGCCGGGGTGCGCCGCCGTACCGCTGTGCATGCGGCCGTGCCGTGACCGGTCGCGCAGTCCCCTTGCCCCCGCGGAGCGTTCGGGGCCACGAGCGGCCCCCGCGCCGGGCGCCGGCTCAACTGCGCTGCTCCTCCCGGTCCCTGGTGAGCCTCGCCACTTCGGCCCGCAGCAACCGGACTTCCTCGGTCAGGGCGGCGATCGCCTCCGTCTGGCGCCGCTCCTCCACGTCGTCCTTCTCGAACCGGGAGATGAACCAGGCCGCGATGTTCGCCGTCACCACACCCAGCAACGCGATCCCGGACAGCATCAGCCCGACCGCGATCATCCGCCCCAGCCCGGTGGTCGGCGCATGATCGCCGTACCCCACGGTCGTCATCGTCGTGAACGACCACCACACCGCATCACCCAGCGTCCGGATGTTCCCGTTCGGCGAGGCCCGCTCCACCGACAGCACCGCGAGCGACCCGAACATCAGCAGCCCGATCACCGACCCCACGACATATGTCGTCAGCCGGATCTGCGGAGCCATCCGGGCCCGCCGCCCCACCAGCAGCAGCGTCGACACCAGCCGCAGCAGCCGCAACGGCTGGAGCACCGGCAGCACCACCGCGCACAGATCGGGCCAGTGCGTCCGCACGAACTCCTTGCGCCGGGGCGCGAGGGTCAGCCGTACGAGGTAGTCCGCCGCGAACGCCCCCCACACCACCCATTCCACGACCGTGCACACGGACGTCAGGGAGTACCCCGCCGAACCGTCCACGATCGGCACCGCGTAGGCGATGGCGAAGGCCACCGCGAGCGCCAGCAGCGGCCGTTGGCTGAGCCGTTCCCAGCGCTGCTGCGCCGGCTGTTCCCGCATGCCCTTCATGCCGGAATCGTAAAGAGACCGCAAGGGCGGCGGAGGCATGAGCCCCGTCGCCCTTACGCCGACTGCCCGGTGGCGCCCGTCCCGTGGCGCCCGTCCCGTGGCGGCCGTCCGGCAGCGCCCGTCCGGTGGCGCGTCTGTCCCGTAGTGCCTATGCGTCGCCGCCGGCCGCGCCCGGATCCGCCGCCGAGACGTCCAGCAGCTGGTAGCGGTCGATGGCCTGCTTCAGTACGGACCGGTCGACCTTGCCCTCCCTGGCCAGTTCGGTCAGCACCGCCACCACGATCGACTGGGCGTCGATGTGGAAGAAGCGGCGGGCCGCACCCCGGGTGTCGGCGAAGCCGAAGCCGTCCGCGCCGAGGGACTGGTACGTGCCCGGCACCCACCGCGCGATCTGGTCCGGAACCGATCGCATCCAGTCGGACACGGCCACGAACGGACCCTCGGACCCGCTCAGTTTCTGCGTCACGTACGGCACCCGCTGCTCCTCCTCCGGGTGCAGCAGGTTGTGCTCCTCCACGGCCACGGCCTCGCGCCGCAGCTCGTTCCAGGAGGTCGCCGACCAGACGTCGGCCTTCACGTTCCAGTCCTCGGCGAGGAGCCGCTGCGCCTCCAGCGCCCACGGAACCGCGACGCCGGACGCCATGATCTGCGCCGGGACCGCGCCGCTCGTGCCCGCGCTGATCCGGTGGACGCCCTTGAGGATGCCCTCGACGTCCACGTCGGCCGGCTCGGCCGGGTGCTGGAGGGGCTCGTTGTAGACGGTGAGGTAGTAGAAGACGTCCTCGCCGTGCGGATGCCCGGCGTCGCCGCCGTACATCCGGCGCAGGCCGTCCTGGACGATGTGCGCGATCTCGTAGGCGTACGCCGGGTCGTAGGCCACGCACGCCGGGTTGGTCGAGGCGAGCAGCTGCGAGTGGCCGTCCGCGTGCTGCAGACCCTCACCGGTCAGGGTCGTACGGCCGGCGGTCGCACCCAGCACGAAGCCGCGCGACAACTGGTCGGCCATCTGCCAGAACTGGTCACCCGTGCGCTGGAATCCGAACATCGAATAGAAGACGTAGACCGGGATCAGCGGCTCGCCGTGTGTCGCGTAGGCCGAGCCGGCCGCGATCAGCGAGGCCGTGCAGCCCGCCTCCGAGATGCCGTCGTGCAGCATCTGGCCGGTCGGCGACTCCTTGTACGCGAGCAGCAGATCGCGGTCGACCGCCTCGTACTGCTGGCCGAGCGGGTTGTAGATCTTCGCGCTCGGGAAGAAGGAGTCCATGCCGAACGTGCGGTACTCGTCCGGCGCGATCAGCACGAACCGCCTGCCGATCTCCTTGTCCCGCATGAGGTCCTTGAGCAGTCGTACGAACGCCATGGTCGTGGCGATGGACTGCTGGCCGGTGCCCTTCTTCACGGTCGCGTACGTCTTGTCGTCCGGCAGGGCGAGCGGCTCGGAGCGCACGACGCGCGTCGGGACGTACCCGCCGAGCCCCTTGCGCCGGTCGTGCATGTACTGGATCTCTTCCGTGTCCCGGCCCGGGTGGTAGTACGGCGGCACGCCGGACTCCAGCTCCTTGTCGGAGATCGGCAGGTGCAGCCGGTCCCGGAAGCCCTTGAGGTCCGCGACCGTCAGCTTCTTCATCTGGTGCGTGGCGTTGCGGCCCTCGAAGTTCGGGCCCAGCGTCCAGCCCTTGATCGTCTTGGCCAGGATGACCGTCGGCTGGCCCTTGTGCTCCTTGGCCGCCTTGAACGCCGCGTAGATCTTGCGGTGGTCGTGACCGCCGCGGCCCAGGTGCAGGATCTGGTCGTCGGTCATGTTCTCGACCATCGCGCGCAGCCGGTGGTCGTCGCCGAAGAAGTGCCGGCGGATGTAGGCGCCGGACTCGGTGGCGTACGTCTGGAACTGGCCGTCCGGGGTCGTGTTCATCTTGTTGACCAGCACGCCGTCGCGGTCCTGGGCGAGCAGCGGGTCCCAGGTGCGGTCCCAGACCAGCTTGATCACGTTCCAGCCGGCGCCCCGGAAGACGGACTCCAGCTCCTGGATGATCTTGCCGTTGCCGCGCACCGGGCCGTCGAGCCGCTGGAGGTTGCAGTTGACCACGAAGGTCAGGTTGTCCAGGCCCTCGCGCGCGGCGATGGACAGCTGGCCGAGCGACTCCGGCTCGTCCATCTCGCCGTCGCCGAGGAACGCCCACACGTGTGACTTCGAGGTGTCGGCGATGTCGCGCGCCTGCATGTAGCGGTTCATCCGCGCCTGGTAGATCGCGCCGAGCGGGCCGAGGCCCATGGAGACCGTCGGGAACTCCCAGAAGTCCGGCATGGAGCGCGGGTGCGGGTAGCTGGAGAGTCCGTTCGGGTACTTCGACTTCTCCTGCCGGAAGCCGTCGAGCTGCTCCTCGGAGAGCCGGTCGAGCAGGTAGGCGCGTGCGTAGATGCCGGGGGAGGCGTGCCCCTGGAAGAAGACCTGGTCGCCGCCGTCGCCCTCGTCCTTGCCGCGGAAGAAGTGGTTGAAGCCCACGTCGTACAGGGAGGCGGAGGAGGCGAAGGTGGCGATGTGGCCGCCGACGCCGATGCCGGGGCGCTGCGCGCGCGAGACCATCACGGCCGCGTTCCAGCGGGTCGCGTTGAGGATCCTGCGCTCGATCTCCTCGTTGCCGGGGAAGAAGGGCTCGGCCCGGGTGGGGATCGTGTTGACGTAGTCCGTGCTGCGCATCTCGGGCACGGCCACCCGCTTCTCGCGGGCCCGCTCGATCAGGCGCAGCATGAGATAACGGGCCCGCTCCCGGCCGCGCTCGTCCACGGCGGCGTCGAGGGAGTCGAGCCACTCCTTGGTCTCTTCGGGATCGAAGTCAGGAACCTGACTCGGAAGGCCGCCAATGATGATCGGATTGCGATCGGATCCGGAAGCCACGCTGTTCCTTACCTGTCAGAGGGCAACTTTTTTACTCGTGCCTACACCGATCCCCATCGTGTACCTCGGCAGGGCCTACGTCATCTCTACTGTGGGGTAACCGAGGCCCGGGTCGGTCAAAACGCAACGATACGCTCGGGGTGTGACGGGCATGGCAAAGTTGTTCGATGGCCGTATCGCCGGATGATTCCGAACCGCACAAAGCGGGCACATCGGTGTGATGTGGGCCACGATGAATCGGGATACGGTGCCAGGAGTTGCGACGACACGGCCGGGATCGTCACCGTTTCGGCGGTCTGGACGGCCGGGTACTTGCGCGATCCGTCCCGCCCGTGTGGACTACGGCCAATGCTTCGCGCACGCGCGTGGCTGAGATACTCACCAAGACACATGATCAGGAGGCAACCCGTGAGCGCGACCGCGGACCACGCGGAGGAGCGGACGAACCCTGCCGCCAGGCTGGGGTTCCAGCCCGGGCAGGTGGTCCAGGAGATCGGCTACGACGACGACGTCGATCAGGAACTCCGTGAGGCCATTGAGGAAGCCATCGAGAGCGACCTCATGGACGAGGACTACGACGATGTGGCCGACGCCGTCGTGCTGTGGTTCCGTGACGAGGACGGCGACCTGACCGATGTACTCGTCGATGCCACCACGTACATCGAAGAGGGCGGCGCCATCCTGCTGCTCACGCCGAAGACCGGCCGTACGGGGTACGTGGAGCCGAGTGACATCTCGGAGGCCGCGACGACCGCAGGCCTGACGGCGTCCAAGAGCGTCAGCGTCGGCAAGGACTGGAGCGGCTCGCGCCTGGCGACGCCGAAGGCCGCGAAGTCCGGCAAGAAGTAAACAGCCTCGTCCTCGGGACGTCGGACGGGCCGGGAGCACCCCGGCCCGTCCGGAAGCCTGTGGTGGCTCCGCGGTGATCGCTGCGTAGGGTGGTTCCGAGCGCTAGCTGTGCTCTCACCCGAACGGCCCACCGAAGGGATGCACGACGATGGCGATCCAGGTCGGCGACAAGGCGCCCGATTTTGAGCTCAAGGACAACCACGGCCGCCCCGTGAAGCTCTCCGACTTCCGCGGCGAGAAGAACGTGGTGCTGCTCTTCTACCCCTTCGCCTTCACCGGCGTGTGCACCGGCGAGCTGTGCGAGCTGCGGGACAACCTGCCGACGTTCTCGGACCGCGACACCCAGCTGCTCGCCGTCTCCAACGACTCCATCCACACCCTGCGCGTCTTCGCCGAGCAGGAGGGCCTGGAGTACCCGCTGCTCAGCGACTTCTGGCCGCACGGCAACGTCTCGCGCGCGTACGGCGTCTTCGACGAGGACAAGGGCTGCGCCGTCCGCGGCACCTTCATCATCGACAAGGAGGGCGTCGTGCGGTGGACCGTGGTCAACGGCCTGCCGGACGCCCGTGACCTGAACGACTACGTGAAGGCGCTCGACACCCTGTGACCGGGCCTCGCGGCCGACACCTGTGATGCATCGGGTCCAGGGTCTGCGGGGGGCGGGAACCCGTCACTAGGATCGGCACGTTGATCCCATATCCGAAGCACGACGGGGCTCCCCGCCCCTGGAGACCACATGGAGGACCCGTGGGAGTCAGCCTCAGCAAGGGCGGCAACGTATCGCTGACGAAGGAGGCCCCGGGCCTGACCGCCGTCATCGTCGGTCTGGGCTGGGACGTGCGCACCACGACCGGCACCGACTTCGACCTCGACGCCAGCGCGCTGCTGCTGAACAACTCCGGCAAGGTCGCAAGCGACCAGCACTTCGTCTTCTTCAACAACCTCAAGAGCCCCGACGGCTCGGTCGAGCACACCGGTGACAACATCACCGGTGAGGGCGAGGGCGACGACGAGCAGATCAAGGTCAATCTGGCCGGCGTCCCGGCCGACGTGGACAAGATCGTGTTCCCGGTGTCGATCTACGACGCCGAGAACCGCCAGCAGTCCTTCGGCCAGGTCCGCAACGCGTTCATCCGCGTGGTCAACCAGGCCAACGAGCAGGAGATCGCCCGCTACGACCTGAGCGAGGACGCCTCCACCGAGACCGCGATGGTCTTCGGCGAGCTGTACCGGAACGGCCCGGAGTGGAAGTTCCGCGCCATCGGGCAGGGCTACGCCTCGGGCCTGCGCGGCATCGCCCAGGACTTCGGCGTCAACGTCTGACGCCCGACAGCTCCGCCGACGTCCGGCGCCGCACCGTTTACGGTCGGCGCCGGACGTGCAGGACAACCAGGGAAGCACCACAAGGGGAGGACCAGCATCATGGGCGTCACGCTCGCCAAGGGAGGCAATGTCTCCCTCTCCAAGGCCGCACCGAACCTCACCAACGTCATGATCGGGCTCGGCTGGGACGCGCGCTCGACCACCGGCGCCCCCTTCGACCTGGACGCCAGCGCCCTGCTGTGCGGTGCCGGGAACCGGGTGCTGGGCGATGAGTGGTTCGTGTTCTACAACCAGCTCACCAGCCCCGACGGCTCGGTCGAGCACACCGGCGACAACCTCACCGGCGAGGGCGAGGGCGACGACGAGTCGATCCTGGTGGACCTGCCGAAGGTGCCGGCCTCCTGCGAGAAGATCATCTTCCCGGTCTCCATCCACATGGCCGACGAGCGCGCCCAGACCTTCGGACAGGTCTCCAACGCGTTCATCCGCGTGGTCAACCAGGCCGACGGCCAGGAGCTCGCGCGCTACGACCTCAGCGAGGACGCCTCCACCGAAACGGCGATGATCTTCGGCGAGCTCTACCGCTACCAGGGCGAGTGGAAGTTCCGGGCGGTGGGCCAGGGCTACGCGTCGGGCCTGCGGGGCATCGCCCTGGACTTCGGGGTCAACGTCTCGTGAAGCAGGATGCGGCGATCCAGGCCGAGGGGCGCTGACCAGCGCGATCTGTGGCGTTTCCGTGCAGGTCGCCCTGCCCGCCGCCCCAGACGGAGTGCCCCTCTACACTCGTGGTCAACGTTTAGCAAAGCTGAGTACGGCGCGGGGGAGACCCGTACCAACACGATGGGGTAGCCAGTGCTTCTCAAAACCTTCGGCTGGTCGTTCGCGGTCACCGCGGTCGGTCTGGTCGCTGCGGCGTTCTACGGGGGGTGGACCGCTTTCGGCATCGTGGCGATCCTGGCCGTCCTGGAGATCTCGCTGTCCTTCGACAACGCGGTGGTCAACGCCGGGATCCTGAAGAAGATGAATGCCTTCTGGCAGAAGATCTTCCTCACGGTCGGCGTGCTCATCGCGGTCTTCGGGATGCGGCTGGTCTTCCCCGTCGTCATCGTCGCCATCACCGCCAAGATCGGCCCGATCGACGCGGTCGACCTCGCCCTCAACAACAAGGACCGCTACCAGCAGCTGGTCACCGACGCCCACCCGGCGATCGCCGCCTTCGGTGGCATGTTCCTGCTGATGATCTTCCTCGACTTCATCTTCGAGGACCGGGACATCCAGTGGCTGCGCTGGATCGAGCGCCCGCTGGCCAAGCTCGGCAAGGTCGACATGCTGTCGGTCTGCATCGCCCTGATCGTCCTGCTCATCACCTCCTTCACCTTCGCCACCCACGCCCACCAGCACGGCGGCGCCCACGTCGACAAGGCGCAGACGGTCCTGATCGCCGGTATCGCCGGCCTGATCACGTACATGATCGTCGGCGGTCTCTCCGGGTTCTTCGAGGACCGGCTGGAGGAAGAGGAGGAGCGCGAGCACGAGGAGGAGGAAGAGGCCGCCCGCAGCGGAAAGCAGCGCTCGGCGGTGGTCCTGGCCGGCCAGGCCGCGTTCTTCATGTTCCTCTACCTGGAGGTCCTGGACGCGTCCTTCTCCTTCGACGGGGTGATCGGTGCCTTCGCCATCACCAACGACATCGTCCTGATGGCGCTGGGTCTCGGCATCGGCGCGATGTACGTCCGTTCGCTGACGGTCTACCTGGTCCGCCAGGGCACCCTCGACGACTACGTCTTCCTGGAGCACGGCGCCCACTACGCGATCGGTGCCCTGGCCGTGATCCTCATGGTCACCATCCAGCACGAGATCAACGAGGTCGTCACCGGTCTCGTCGGCGTCGTCCTGATCGCCTGGTCCTTCTGGTCCTCCGTGCGCCGCAACCGTGCCCTGGCGGCCGAGGAGGCCGGCTCCGGCGAGAAGGCCGAGATCTCCTCCGGGGTGTGACACCCCCCGCGGTGAGGAACGCTTCGTTCGGGGCGGCCGACGTGGTCGGCCGCCCCGACGGCGTCGAGACGAGTACCTGGCGGACCTGGGGGCGGGAATGGGATTCTTCGACGGGCTGCGGGGCGGACGCGCCGAGTTCGACTCGGGCAGTGCCTCGACCAACGCGATCGAGCTGACCCGGCGGCACCAGCAGGTGTCGCTCACCAAGCAGGACGCGGCCACCGGCCATCTGCGCGTCAACCTGACCTGGCGGATGCGCACCTCCGACTTCGACAGCACCCAGCGCACCAGCCTCTTCCGGCACCCCTTCAAGGCGCTGAAGCCGCCGGAGGTGCTCGGGCACGGTCAGAGCATGGTCAACGTCGACCTCGACCTGGGCTGCCTGTACGAGCTGACCGACGGCAGCAAGGGGGTCGTCCAGCCGCTCGGCGGCTATCTCGGGGACGTCAACGCACCGCCGTACATCAAGCTCAGCGGGGACGACCGCTTCGGGTCGGCGTCCGGCGAGACGATGTACGTCAACCTGGACCACCGGGACGCGATCAAGCGGCTGCTGGTCTTCGTGTACATCTACGACCAGACGCCGGCCTTCGACCGTACGCATGCGATCGTGACTCTTTACCCCAGCAACGGTCCTCGTATCGCGATAGGCCTGGACGAGCGGCACCCACAGGCCCGCTCGTGTGCGGTCGTGATGATCGAGAACGTTCGGGGCGAGCTGGTGGTCCGGCGTGAGGTGAAGTTCGTCTACGGCTTCCAGGGCGAGCTGGACCGGCTGTACGGGTGGGGGCTGTCGTGGGGCCGGGGCTACAAGTCGAAGGCGGACAAGTGATCCCTACCGGCCGATGAACTGCGGCCCCTGCGGCGGCAGCCGGAAGTCCGGGTCCAGCGGTGCCGCCGCCAGGGCCGGCTGCGGCTGGGGATAGCCGTAGGAGGGCTGGGCCGAGGCGGGCTGCGGGTAGCCGTACGACGGCTGCTGCGCGGACGTCGGCTGCGGGTAGCCGTAGGCGGGCTGGGCCGGGACCGCCGGCGGCTGCTCGGGCGGCAGGGGCTGGGACGTGGTCTCGGGCAGCGCCTGGCGCGGCTCCTCCTGCGCCTCCGACTCGTCCACGGAGATGCCGAAGTCTGTGGCGAGGCCCTTCAGGCCGTTCGAGTAGCCCTCGCCCAGCGCGCGGAACTTCCAGCCCTCCCCACGCCGGTACAGCTCGCCGCAGATCATCGCCGTCTCCGCGCCGGTCTCCGGCTTGATCTCGAAGCGGGCCAGCGGCTCGCCGTCGGCGACGGCCGCGTCGTAGAGCAGGACGCACAGGGCCGGCACGCGGTCGAAGGAGACGCCGTCGGCGGAGGCGACCAGCAGGATGCGGCCCACACTGGGCTCGACGCCGGAAAGATCCGACTGGATCGTGTCGGTCAGGCCCTCGGTGATCCGCTTCTTGCCGAGGCGCCACACCTGTCCGGACGGGTGCCGGGGCTGGTTGTAGAAGACGAAGTCCTCGTCGGAGCGCACACGGCCCTCGGGGCCCAGCAGCAGCGCCGAGGCATCCACGTCCGGGACCCCCTGCCCGGGTGTCCAGCGCACCACGGCGCGCACCGTGGTGGCTTCCAGCGGGACGTTCGACCCCTTCAGCATCGCGTGCGTCATGCCGTCATCCTGCCCTCTCCGTCCTGGCCACGACAATGCGGGGGGTGGTGTCGCCGACACGGCCGAGTTACCGGAAATTCATGCCCGCGGGGAACCCCTGACATGGGTCCCTACGTACTATTACCGGCCACCCTTTACCGAATCCACAGGCTCGGCTTGCGCACTGAGGAGTCCTATGCGTCATTTCGGGCAGATCGCCCCCGAGGTGCGGCAGCGCCTCTTCCACCGGGAGCCGTGCGCATTCACCGCCGATTCTCCGGCCCGGCTGCTCTCCGCGGCCCTGGGGGCCACGCTGTACAGCCCGGCGACCAGGCCGCGGCTCGCCGACGACATCGTCAAGCAGGCCGGCAACGGCGTGGTCTCGATGGTGCTGTGCCTGGAGGACTCGATCGACGACGCGGATGTCGCCGAGGGCGAGGAGAACCTGGTCAGGCAGTTCGCCGACCTCGACTCGCGGGCGGGCGTGGAGCCGCCCCTGCTGTTCATCCGGGTGCGCGCCCCCGAGCAGATCCCCGACCTCGTGGAGCGCCTCGGCGCCTCCGTGCGGCTGCTGTCCGGGTTCGTCCTCCCCAAGTTCACCGAGGAGCGGGGCATCCCGTTCCTGGAGGCCCTGGCCTCGGCGGAGGCCCGCAGCGGACGCCGGCTGTTCGCCATGCCCGTCCTGGAGTCGCCCGAGCTGCTGTACCGGGAGTCCCGCGTGGACACCCTGGAGGGCATCGCCCGCGCGGTCGACAAGTTCCGCGACCGTGTCCTCGCCCTGCGCCTCGGCGTCACGGACTTCTGCTCCTCCTACGGCCTGCGCCGCGCCCCCGACATGACCGCCTACGACGTGCAGATCGTCGCCTCGGTGATCGCCGACGTGGTCAACATGCTGGGCCGGGCCGACGGCACCGGGTTCACCGTGACCGGGCCGGTGTGGGAGTACTTCCGGGTCTCGGAGCGCATGTTCAAACCCCAGCTGCGGCAGAGCCCCTTCCTCGAGGTGCAGGCCGTCGAGCTGCGCGAGAAGCTCATCGAGCACGCGATGGACGGGCTGCTGCGGGAGATCTCCCTGGACCAGGCCAACGGCCTGCTCGGCAAGACCTGCATCCACCCCTCCCACGTCCTGCCCGTGCACGCGCTGTCCGTGGTCAGCCACGAGGAGTTCAGCGACGCCCAGGACATCCTGAGGCCGGAACGGGGCGGCGGGGGTGTACTCCGGTCGGCCTACACGAACAAGATGAACGAAGTGAAGCCGCACCGCGCGTGGGCCGAACGGACCCTGCTCCGCGCCGACGCGTTCGGCGTGGCCCACGAGGACGTCGGTTTCGTGGAGCTGCTCGCCGCCGGAATACCCGGCTGACCCTTCCCAACCCAAGGAACGCATGAATCACGCAGTGAACGACGGCGTCTGGTCCGGCAGCTGGGTCGCCGAGCGGCTCGGGGTCGAACTGGAGGGCGACGACGGGCTCCCGGCCCTGCTGGGGCTCGCGCTGCGCCGCAACCCCAAGCGGGCCCACCTGCTGGTCTCGAACGTGCTCGGCAAGCACGTGCCGCAGTCGCCGTCCGTGGTCTACGGCCATGGATTCCGCCTGGGCCGCCGGGTCCGCGAGCTGCTCGGCGAGCCGGAGGCCGCCCGGGCGGTCGTCCTCGGCTACGCGGAGACCGCCACCGGCCTCGGCCACGCGGTCGCCGACGGCCTGGGCCTCGCCCCGTACCTGCACTCCACCCGCCGCCCGGTCGCCGGGGTCGCCCGGGCGGGCGGCTTCGAGGAGTCCCACTCCCACGCCACCTCCCACCTGCTGCTCCCGCAGGACCCGGCCCTGCTGGCCGGCGACGGTCCGCTGGTGCTGGTCGACGACGAGTTCTCCACCGGCAACACGGTCCTCAACACCATTCGTGACCTGCATGAACGCTATCCGCGCGGGCGCTACGTGGTGGTCGCCCTGATCGACATGCGCTCGCCCGAGGACGCGGGGCGCCTGAGGCGGTTCGCCGAGGACATCGGGGCGCGGGTGGACGTGATCGCCACGGCGTCCGGGACCGTGCGGTTGCCGGACGGCGTGCTGGAGAAGGGGCAGGAGCTGGTCGCGCGGTACACGGCGGACGACGGCGGGCCGTCGTCCGCGGACGGGTCCGCCGTGGCCGGTCGCGCGGTTCCCCGCGCCCCTGAAGGGGCGCACCGGCCGGAGCGGGCGGCATCGGCGCCCACGGACCGTCCCGGCGGGGACATCGCGCGCGTCGACCTCCACTGGCCGGCCGGCCTCCCCGACGGCGGTCGCCACGGGTTCACGCCGGAGCATCGCGCCCGGCTGGAGGCCGCGCTCCCCGGGATGGCCGCCCGCATGGCCGACGCCCTGCCCACCGGGGCCCGACGCGTCCTCGTCCTCGGCTTCGAGGAGCTGATGTACGCCCCGCTGCGCCTGGCCCGCGAGCTGGAGCGGCTCATACCCGCCGAGGTGCGCTACTCCACCACCACCCGCTCGCCCGTCCTCGCGGTCGACGACCCCGGTTACGCGATACGCACCCGCCTGGTCTTCCCCGCCCACGACGACCCGGCCGACGGCCCCGGCGAGCGCTACGCCTACAACGTCGCGGGCGCCGGCTTCGACGCCGTCGTCGCCGTGGTCGACTCGGTCGCCGACACCCCCCTGCTGCACGGCCCCGACGGGCTGGCGGCCCGCCTCGCGGCCCACACCCCGCACGTCCTGCTGGCGGTCGTCCCCTCGTACGTCCCCCCGCACGTTCCCTTGTACGGCCCTTCCAGCGCCCCCTCCCGCGCCCCCGAACCCCTCTCCTCTCCCGAAAGGCCGGCCATGCTGCCCGAGCCCCTCCGCGGCCCCGCCTTCTCCTCGTACCCGCCCGACGAGGTCGGCTGGCTGCTGCAGGACCTCTCGGACGTGACCCTGGAGGCACCGACCGAGGAGCGCGAGGAGGCCATCCAGAGCGGCGGGGCGCACTACGCCGAGTCGCTGCCGGTGGAGTACCAGCCCAGCGCGCAGTACCAGGAGCTGTTCCGCACGGCCCTGGACGCCTCCGCCGACCGGATCGCGCAGGCCGTCGGCGTCGTCACCGAGACGGTCCTCGCCGAGCGGTCGCCCCGCCCGGTGCTGGTCTCGCTGGCCCGCGCGGGCACCCCGGTCGGCGTGCTGATGCGCCGCTGGGCCCAGCACCGGCACGGCCTCGACCTCGCGCACTACGCCGTCTCGATCGTCCGCGGCCGCGGCATCGACGCCAACGCGCTGCGCTGGCTGGCCGCCCACCACGACCCCCGGGACGTCGTCTTCGTCGACGGCTGGACCGGCAAGGGCGCGATCACCCGCGAACTCGCCCGGGCCGTCGAGGAGTTCGAGGAGAAGGAGGGCATCACGGGCTTCGACCCGGAGATCGCCGTACTCGCCGACCCGGGTGCCTGTGTGCGCACCTACGGCACCCGCGAGGACTTCCTCATCCCGTCCGCCTGCCTCAACTCGACCGTCTCCGGCCTGATCTCCCGTACGGTCCTGCGCGCGGACCTGGTCGGGCCGGACGACTTCCACGGCGCCAAGTTCTACCGCGAACTCGCCGGCGCCGACGTCTCCGTGGCCTTCCTCGACGCCGTCTCCGCCCGCTTCCCGGAGGTCGACGGCGCCGTCGACACGGCGGTCAAGGAGCTGATGGCCGAGGACCGCACGCCGACCTGGGAGGGCTGGCACGCGGTCGAGCGGATCAGCGAGGAGTACGGCATCCACGACGTCAACCTCGTCAAGCCCGGCGTCGGCGAGACCACCCGGGTGCTGCTGCGCCGGGTGCCCTGGAAGATCCTCGCCAAGGCCGGCGCGGGCGCCGACCTCGACCACGTACGGCTGCTGGCCGAACAGAGAGGAGTACCCGTGGAGGAGGTCGGCGAACTGCCGTACACCTGCGTGGGCCTCATCCACCCCCGGTACACCCGGGGCGCCACGGGCGCCGACGGCACGGCGGTGAACGTCTGATGCCGGTGCTGGTGGCGAGCGACCTCGACCGTACGCTGATCTACTCCGCGGCCGCCCTGGCGCTGACCATGCCGGACGCGCGGGCGCCCCGGCTGCTGTGCGTCGAGGTGCACGAGAGCAGGCCGCTGTCCTACATGACGGAGACCGCGGCCCAGCTGCTGGCCGACGTCGGAGACACGGCCGTCTTCGTGCCGACCACGACCCGCACCCGCAAGCAGTACCAGCGCATCAACCTGCCCGGCCCCCAGCCGGCGTACGCGATCTGCGCCAACGGCGGGCATCTGCTGGTGGACGGCGTCACGGACCAGGACTGGCATGCCGGGGTGCAGGCGCGGCTCGCCGACGAGTGCGCGCCGCTGGAGGAGATCCGCGAGCACCTGATGAGGTCCGCCGATCCCGTCTGGGTGCGCAAGCACCGGGTCGCCGAGGACCTGTTCGCGTATCTGGTCGTCGAGCGCGAGCTGCTGCCCGAGGACTGGGTGAAGGAGCTGGCGGTGTGGGCGGAGAACCGGGGGTGGACGGTCTCGCTCCAGGGCCGCAAGATCTACGCCGTCCCCAGGCCGCTCACCAAGAGCGCGGCCGTGCGCGAGGTCGCCCGCCGCACCGGCGCCGGGCTCACCCTGGCCGCCGGGGACTCCCTGCTCGACGCGGACCTGCTGCTGGCCGCCGACCGGGGCTGGCGCCCCGGCCACGGCGAACTGGCCGACGCCGGCTGGAGCGCACCCCGGATCAGTGCGCTTCCCGAACGGGGCGTACTGGCCGGCGAGCGGATCCTGCGCGAGTTCCTGCGGGCGGCACACCAGGGCGACCAGGCCGTGCTCTAGGGTCGGTCCGGCATGAACCGCCGGACAGGTGCGGGGGCTCAGCCGCAGCAGCCCCCGCCGCAGCACCCGCCACCGCCGCCGCCCGCCCGGGGCGCCGCGGCCGGTGCGGACGCGGAGCCGCCCACGGCCACCGTCGACAGCAGCTTGACCGTGTCGTCGTGGCCCGCGGGGCAGGCGGCGGGGGCGGCGGACTGCGCCATGGGACGGCTCAGTTCGAAGGTGTCGCCGCAGGTCCGGCAGCGGTACTCATAACGAGGCATGTGCACAGGTTAACCGGAGTGGTACTGCTCACAGCGTCTCAAAGTTTCATGAGTGTTCGTATCTGCCCGATACTTGTGCGGAGATTTTGAAAAGATCGCTGATAACTTGGCTGAGCCGCGAGGAGCCATAAGACCGGGAAAAAAAGGGGGGTCCACCGCGCCGCGAAGATCACCGCGGCCGTGTCCGCCTGCTGAGTCTGACCGCGCGCGCAAGCACCACTGCGAGGGGAGACGCAGCCTTGACCGAGGCAGGGCGGCGGTCGGACAGCCGCGACGACGACGACAGCGCCCGGCCCGGGGAGCAGCAGCCGCCGGAGGCGGACGCCACTTTGCATCTGCGGGTGGACGCCCTCCGCGCCGACGCCACCATGCAACTGCGCGTGCCCCCGCCGCCGGAGCCCGCCGCCACCGGCGGCCGGGCACAGCGGCGGCGCAGCGCCCGCCCCCCGGCCCGCGCACGCGCCACCAGCGCGGCCGCCTCCGGGCTCGCCCGCCTGCGCGCCGTCCTGGGCCCCCGGCTCGCCCGGCTGGCCCCGTACGCCCGCCGCCTCAGGCCGCGGTACCCCCGGCCCGGCCGCAGCGGCTGGCGCCGCTGGATACCCTCCTGGCGCCAGTGGCTCGGCGCCGTGCTGTCCGGCTTCGTGACGATCAGCCTGTTCCTGTTCCTCGCCTACGAGATGACGGACATACCGAAGAACCTCAACTCTTTCGCCACACAACAGGACAACGTCTATTTCTGGTCCGACGGCACACCGATGGCCCGCACCGGCTGGGTGCAGCGCCAGGACATGCCCCTCAAGGACATACCCGAGCAGGTCCGCTGGGCGGTGCTCGCGGCGGAGAACGCCAGCTTCTACTCCGATCCCGGTATTTCCGTCAAAGGCATCACCCGCGCCCTGTGGCGCACCGTCGGAGAAGGGGACACCGAGGGCGGCTCCACCATCACCCAGCAGTACGTCAAGAACGTCTACCTGAACCAGAACCAGACCGTCAGCCGCAAGTTCACCGAGGCGATGATCTCCCTCAAGCTCGACAACAAGATGAGCAAGGACGACATCCTGGAGGGATATCTCAACACCAGCTGGTTCGGCCGCGGCACCTACGGCATCCAGCGCGCGTCCCAGGCCTATTACGGCAAGGACGTCAGCCAGCTCAACGCCAGTGAGGCGGCCGTGCTCGCCTCCATGCTCAAGGGCGCCGCGCTCTACGACCCCACCCTCAGCAAGGCCAACCACAAGCGGGCCGTCGAACGCTGGTCCTGGATCCTGGACCGGATGGTCGACATCGGCAAACTGACCCCGGCCCAGCGCGCCACGTACAAGACGTTCCCCGAGCCGCTCAAGGCGGGGCGCGTCTACGACACCGGCAAGCAGAGCGACTACCTGGTGGAACTGGCCCAGCAGTACGCCAAGAAGACCGCCCACATCTCCGACCGGGACTTCGACCTCGGCGGCTACCAGATCTACACGACCTTCGACCGCAAGCGGGAGACCGCACTGACCGACGCCGTGGCCAAGGCCCGCAAGCAGGCCGTCCGGGACCGCCCCGACGCGGCGAAGACGGCCCACTACGGTGCCGCCTCGGTCGCCGCGGACGGCCGCATCCTCGCCGTCTACGGCGGCCCCGACCACCGCAAGCAGGGCTACAACGAGTCCAATGCGGCCACCGTCCAGGCCGGCTCGGCGTTCCTGCCCTTCGTCTACGCCGCGGGCCTGGAGCACGGAGTCCACAAGACCCGCGGCGGACCCGCCACGCCCGTCACGCCCCAGACGGTGTACGACGGCGACGACGGCGTCCCCGTCACCACCCCCGAGGGCCCCTACTGGGACCGCAGCGGCAAAAAGGTCGCCGCCCACAACGACGGCAAGAAGTCCTACGGGCAGATCCCCCTGGACCAGGCCCTCGCCCAGTCGGTGAACACACCGTTCATGCAGCTCGGCATGGACACGGGCCTGGACAATGTGCGCCAGACCGCGGTGGCGGCCGGTCTGCTCCCCTCCAGCCTGGGTCCGCAGGTGCCCGCCCTGTCCCTGGGCAGCAACTCCACGCCGAGCGCGATCCGGATGGCGAGCGGATACGCCACGTTCCCCGCCTCCGGCATGCACACCGAGCCGTACTCGGTGCGCCGCATCACCCGCAACGGCGCCACGGTGCCCCTGGCCACCCCCCGCCCGGGACGGGCGGTCGGCGCGGACGTCGCCGAACAGGTCGACCAGGCGCTGACGGAGTCCTTCCGCACCGCCCACCCGGCCGGCGCGCCCGCCACGGCCCGGGTGTCGGGCAAGGCCGGCACCACCAACGACGACACCGCCGCCTGGTACGCCGGCACCTCCGCGTCCGTGTCCACCGCGGTCGTGGTCTACCGCATGGACCTCGCCAAGTCCCTGGAGCCCCTCTCGCTCGACGGGCTCGCCGGAACCACCGCCGACGACGTCCCCTACGCCATCTGGTCGGCCGCCCTGGGTCTGGACTGACCCGGCGGCCGCTTTGCTGCCCCGCCTCCCACGCAGAATGAGCCGCACATGTCCCACATGAAGCCGCCGACCGGACGCCGCCGCAGGTCCCGTACCCCCCGCCGCGTCACCCGTCCGCAGGTCATGACCCTGGCCGCCCTGCTCGTCGTGGCCTCCGTGGTCGCGGGCTACCTGGTCCTGACGCGGCCGGACCGCACCACGCCCACGGCCTCCGCCGGCGCGGGACAGGGCGGCGCCAAGCCGAAGCCCACGCCCGCCTGGGACGGCAAGACGAAGATCCTCGGCGACGGTTCCACCTCCTACACCGGCCCCCAGAAGGGCGAGCTGAAGCCCGTACCGCTCAAACCCGGCGAGAAACCGCCCCAGTTCGTCGTCTTCTCCTGGGACGGCGCGCTGGAGGGCAGCGACCACCTCTTCTCCCACTACCGGGAGATGGCCAAGCAGTACAACGCCCACATGACCTTCTTCCTCACCGGCATCTACCTGCTGCCCAAGAGCAAGAAGGCCCAGTACCACGGCCCGATGCACTCCCCGGGCGACGCCGCGATCGACTACGCCACCGACGACCACATACGCACCACGCTGCAGCAGCTCCGCAAGGCCTACGACGAGGGCAACGAGATCGGCACCCACTTCAACGGCCACTTCTGCGGCAAGAAGGGCGGCGGCGACTGGAGCGTGGAGGAGTGGAAGAGCGAGATCGACCAGTTCTTCCGGTTCGTGGAGGAGTGGAAGACCAACACCGGCTTCAAGGACATTCCGGCACTGCCCTTCGACTTCAAGAAAGAAGTCACCGGCGGGCGCGCGCCCTGCCTGGAAGGCCAGCAGAACCTGCTGAAAGCGATCAAGAGCTATGGCTGGCGCTATGACGCCAGTTCACCGGGCGACTTCCAGATATGGCCGACGAAGAAGAACGGCATATGGGACTTCCCGCTGCAGATGCTGCCGTACGAGAACGGCAAGTACCAGGGCCTTTCCATGGACTTCAACTTCCTCTACAACCAGTCCAACGGCGAGACCAAGGGCGACCCGGCCAAGTACCCCCTGTGGGAACAGCAGACCGTCGACTCGTACATGGCCGGCTTCAACCGCGTCTACTACGGCAGCCGGGCACCGCTGTTCATCGGCAACCACTTCGAGGACTGGAACGGCGGCATCTACATGAAGGCCATCGACCAGGTCGTCAAGAACGTGTGCACCAAGAAGGGCGTCAAGTGCGTCTCCTTCAAGGAACTGGCCGACTGGCTCGACGTGCAGAAGCCCGCGACCCTGCAGGCCCTGCGCGGCCTGGACCCGGCGCAGTCACCGGAGTGGTCGTCGGTCGTCAAGTGAGGTTCGTAATGGCTCCGTTCCACTTGTGCATCCCCTCTTCACAACCGCCACAGGAGCCATGCGAAGATGCCGTCCCCGGTAGGAGTACCGGCGTAGAGGGGAACATCATTGAAATCCAGAAGACTGAGCCGTAAGCGGAGCCGCACCGCCATAGTCACGGCGTCGGCCGCCGCCGTCGTCGCGGGCGTCGCCCTGGTGCCCAACTGGAGCGCGGGCGCCGCTGTCACCGACGACCCGACCGTCGACGCGGCCACCAAGGCCACCTTCCAGCGGCTGGCCGACGCGGTTTTCACCGACCGCACGGAAGCGCTGGTGGACAACACCGGCAAGAGCGGCGGGAACGGGCACCACCAGCGCACGTCCGCCTTCTCCGGCAAGGTGCGCCTGTCCGGCACCCAGTCGCACCAGCAGAGCTCGGCACTGAGCGAACTGCGCGGCCGCAAGTCCCGGCTCGCCAAGGCGGGCGAGAAGTACAGCAAGGGCAGCACCACGGTCAAGCTCGACGCCACCCAGGTCAAGGGCCGGCGCGCCACGGTGGACGTCACCGAGACCACGACCCTGACCTACGAGAAGGTCAAGGGCACCGAGCCGAAGACCACCGGTTTCCAGGCCCACCACGAGCTGACCTTCAAGGCCGACCAGAGCGGCAACTGGCAGCTGACCGACGTCCGTGACACCGACGACGGCTACCTCGCGGTCAACCAGGTCGCCCAGCCGACCGCCGTGAAGGCCAGCCCCGCGCCGGCCGACGACGGCCCGCCCTCGGCGGCCCGCGCGGCCACCACCTGGCCCGCGCCGGCCAACACGAAGAAGCTCACCGGCGGCGCGTACGACTACAAGGCCATGGTCACGTACGCGACGAAGTACTGGAACAACTACAACCCGGACTACCCGGACTACAACGGGCAGGGCGCGGGCGGTGACTGCACCAACTTCGTCAGCCAGTCCCTGAAGGCCGGCGGCTGGAAGCACGTTCCGGGTTACACGAACGACTTCCACAAGTGGTTCGGCAACGCCGACATCCAGTCCGACTCGTTCGTCGGCGTCAACGAGTTCTCCTGGTTCGCCCTGTCCTCCAAGCGCGTCACCAGCCTCGCCAACGTCTACCAGCTGGACATCGGCGACGTGCTCCAGATGGACTTCAACAAGGACGGGTCCAAGGACCACTCCATGATCGTCACCTACCGCAGCCCGCAGGGCGTGCCGTACGTGACGTACCACTCCACCAACACCTACAACCGGTCGGTGGCGAGCCTCGTCGCGTCGTACCCGGGTGCGGCCTTCTACGCCTACCGCACCTGATTCCCGCCCGGACGGGCCTGCTGCTCCGGCTCCATGGCGTCGGGGTGGCGGGCCCGCCAGTACGGGTTGTCGTGCGGCAGGGTCGAGCCGACTCTGCCGTACATCCCGAACACCATGAGCAGCACGCCGACCACGAAGCTGAACAGCACGTTCTGGATCTTGAAGGCCAGGAAGTTGTGGTCGGTGTCGAGCAGGGACAGGTTCAGGAACCCGCTGAGGATGAACAGGATCCCGAGGGTCATGTTCAGCGTCGACGCGAAGTTCCCGCCGATCACCATGCCGACGAAGAGCAGCAGCCCGACGCAGACGGACAGGACACTGAGCGCGCCATTGGTGTTCAGACCCATGGCGGTGTTCCCGCCGGTGTCGAAGAAACCGATGTTGTTGGTCAGGCCGAGGATGCCGAAGGCGAGCAGGAACAGACCCATCAGGCCCGCGCCGATCCGGTAGACCTTGTTCAGGCGGTGATCGACGGGAAGGTGGTCGTCGAGCCGGGTCCGCCGCCGCGTCTGCTGGTGCACTGAATGTGTGGCCATATCCGCCTCCTTCGTGTGCCAGCGGAGGCCATACGTACGACCCAATATCCGCCCGCCACGCCTCGGCGGCAAACGGCTCAGTGAATGCCGCCCCGCTCCTCGCGGATCTGGGTCACCACCCGGGCCACGGTCTGCCGCACGGCCTCCGTCTCGGTCAGGAAGTGCCAGTAGTCGGGGTGCCGCCCCTCCAGCGTGCCGACCGCCCGCTCCAGCCGGGCCACCGCGTCGTCCAGCGGCCGCGCATGCCGCGGATCAGGGTTCGTCCGGCCGGTCATGGCCAGCCGCTGGGCGTCCCGGATGGCGAACCGGGTCCGGTCGATCTCCTGCTGCGGGTCCTTCTGCACCGCGTTCAGCCGGGTGAGCCGGTCACCGGCGGCCGACACCGCTTCGTCGGTGCTGTTCAGCAGGGCCCGCACGGTCGACAGCAGCGAGGCGGCGTCCGCCCAGCGCTGGGCGTCCCGGGCGGCCCGGGCCTCGCCCAGCTTCAGCTCGGCCTGCCGTACGTTCTCCGCGGCCTGCGCGGGCACCTGCTGCAGGTCCTGCCAGCAGGCGGCCGAGAACCGCCGCCGCAGCTCGCTCAGCACCGGATCGACCTGTCCCGCCCGGGTCGTCAGCGCCTGCGCCCGGGTCCGCAGACTCACCAGCCGGTGATCGATCTCGGCCGCCTGCTCCGGCAGCCGCTCGGCCTCCGCCCGGATCGCCCCGGCCTCCCGCTGCACGCGCTCGGCCCGCTCCAGCGTCTGCGCCAGCCCGTGCTGCCCGGCCCCCTGGTTCAGCTTCGTCAGCTCGGGGGAGAGGGCCGCCAGCCGCGCCGCGAGATCCTCGGCCGTGAGGCCGCTCTGCCGCGCCGCGTCCAGCGCGTTGCTCGCGCCCAGCAGCGCCTGCCGGGCCCGCTCCACGGCGGGGGCGAGCCGGGCGAGCTGTGTCTCGGCCTTGCCGAGCAGCGGCCCGAGCGCATCGCCGAAGCGTTCCAGCTCCTGCCCGACCCGGACCAGTTCGTCCTTGGCGGCGGTCAGCTCGCCACGCGCCCGGGCGGCCGCTGCGGCCTCCAGATCGTCCCGGTCGAGGTCATGGGCGTCGACGGCCTGGATGTAGCGCTGGCTGACCTCGTCGATCCGCCGGCCCAGCGCCTCGAAGTCGGCGATGGCGCGCCGGGCGGCGGGGGAGTCGTCGACGGCCGTGATGGTCTCGATGGAGATCCGCAGGTCCCGCTGAGCGGTGTCGAGTTCGTAGAACGCGGCCGCCGCGGCGTCCTTCGCGGCCTGCGCCTCGGCCCGCTGGCCCTCCGCACGCCCGCCGAACCAGCGCCGGGTGCCGCCGCCGGCGAACGCGCCGGGCAGTGCCAGCGCGGCGAGCACCGGCAGGCTCATCAGTGTGAGGGTGTCGCGCAGAGCCGAGGACCCGCCCCGGCGCCGTACGGCCGACGGCGGATGCGGGTACGACCGCGTCGATGGCGTGCCCGGTGTCGCCGTCACATCCCTCTCCCGTGCTGTGGTCCGCCCTGGGTGGTGTCATTCTCCCACCCGTGAAAGACGAACACACGGGCCGGTCAGTTCGCTGTGCGCACCGTTACTTTCCCGTCCGGTGAGCGGACGGGCGCGGCGTGCGGACGCCTGTCGTCGCGGGGCACCGGGAAGGGCTCGGCGTGCGGACGCCTGTCGTCGCGGGGCACCGGGAAGGGCTCGGCGTGCGGACGCCTGTCGTCGCGGGGCGCCGGGAAGGGCACGGTGTGCGGACGCCTGTCGTCGCGGGGCGCCGGGAAGGGCGCGGCGTGCGGACGCCTGTCGTCGCGGGGCGCCGGGACGGACACCGCCCCGTCGTCGGAGCCCGCCTCGAGGCGATGGGCGGCCCGGGGCGGCGTGACCGGCACGGCCCCGCAGTCGCTGTCGGCATCCACGGGGCCGGGTACCGCGGCTGGTTCGAGGCGCGACGCATCAGGCCCCGCCCACCTGCGCCGATGAGGCACCGATGGCCGGAGCAGGCCCGGTCCGCCGGAGAGGCCCTCGCCCCGGGACGTACGCCCCGGACACGGTTTGCGGCACTGCCCCCCGGGCCATGTAGGCTGTCGGTTCGTCCCGGGTGCGTAGCTCAGGGGTAGAGCGCCTGCCTTACAAGCAGGATGTCGGCGGTTCGAAACCGTCCGCGCCCACCAGGAGAAACGAGAAGCCCTCGACCGCTGCCGGTCGGGGGCTTTCGTGTCACTCCTTCTCGCCGGCTCTTTCCCCGGCCTTCTCCTCGCGCGCGTGCTTCAGCTTCATGCGGGCCTCGACCCGCTCCGCCGTCGCGACCTCGGCCCAGAAGCGGTGGCCGCTGACGAACACCGCCAGCTCGTGCTCCCGTTGCCGCAGCTTCTCCACCTCGGCCTGCTCGTCCGCCGTCCAGCCGGGGGACGCGGGCCGCTCCGTCTTGCGCCAGCCGTTGTCGTCGAGGAAGCCGTCCATCGGCTCGACCGACCAGGGCAGCCGCTTGAGCAGGGCCGACAGCTCGGCCCGGACCTGATGCAGCTCCTCCTGACCGGCTAGGAGGTCACTGGGGAATTCATAGGTCGTAGCCACGCGGCAATGCTACGCCTGTTCGATTTTGGGTGGCGAGTTCGGCAGCGGGGTTCACGCGAACGGGTGGGCCCGGGCGCCGTACCCGCACGGCACCTCAGCCGGCCGGTTCCGGAGCGGGCCGGGTGCCGGCCGCGGAGTCGATGACCGCGCGGGCGACGGCGCGGCCGGAGGCACCGTTGACCGCGGGCCCGGGCCAGGTCGCGGCGCCGATCAGCCAGGCGCCGGGCACGAGGATGCGGTGGCCGCCGCGGTGGGCGGGGACGGGGTTGACGGCGCCGCCCGCGTCCAGCCTCCGGTCGGTGAAGTGCGGCCGTGCCGACAGGGCGAGGTTGATCTGGAAGCAGCCGCGGCGGAAGCGGTATGCGGCCGGCCTGGGCCCGCACGCCCGCGGGGATGCCGGGGGCGCCGCGGAGCAGCCTGCCGTACAGCTGGTCGGGTGTGGCTGAGACGAACAGGCCGCGTCGCCGCGGCGGGCCCGTGCCGGGCGGGCCGTCCCGCTCAGCGCGGTCGTGCTGGTGCTGCTCGCCGCGGGCTCCTGGGACGCCCTCGGTCCCGTGCTGATCGTCGCGGGTCTGGCGCAGCTGGGCGACGCCGCGATCGGCGCCGCCCGCCGCATCAGGGGGATGCTGATCACCTCGGCCGCTCTCGCCGCGGTGCATCTGGTGTCGGCCCAGTGGCTGCTGACCCATTGAGCCGACGGGGCCGTCAGCGGCCGGCGGCGTGTACTTCGCCGACCAGGCGCGCCGTCACCGGCACGGGTACGCCGTGCCGGTCCGCCGCGCGCAGCAACGCGCCGCCGATGGCGTCGAGTTCGAGCGGGCGGCCCGCCTCGGCGTCGCGCTGCATGGAGGACTTGGCGGCGGGCGGGAAGGCGTCGTACCGGGACAGGGCCAGGGCCGGGTCCGTGGGGGCGCCGCAGGCGCGGCCGACCGCGGCGGCCTCGGCGACCAGGGATTCCAGTTCCCAGCGGTGGCGGGTGCGGGCTTCGCCGAGGGGGATGCCGTAGCGCGTGGTGAGCAGGGCGAAGGGGGCGAGGAAGGTCATCTTCGCCCACAGGGCAGCCGTCTCGTCGTCGAGGACGCGGGTGGTCGCACCGGCCGAGGAGAGGGTGGCGGCGAGGGATTCGAGGCCGGAGCGGGGGACCGCGTCGCCCGTCAGGTCGATCTCCGTGAAGGGGCTGCCGTGCTCGATCACGCCGGGGGCGAGGCGGGTGGACTCCACGCGGATCACGGCCGGGGCGACGCTCTCGGGGCGGTAGCGGGCGCGCAGGGCCGCGGGGTGCTCGACGCCGTTCAGGAGCGGTACGACGAGGGCGTCGCCGAGGACGGCGGGCGGGACGCGGGTGAGGGCGGCGTCCAGGGAGGTGTGCTTGACGGTGATCAGGCAGGCGTGCACGGGTTCGCGCAGTTCGGTGTCCGCCTCGACGGGGGCCGTGAAGTCGCCGAACTGGCGGCTGCGGACCTGGATGCCGGTACCGCGCAGGGCGTCGGCCGTGGCCGTGCGGGCCAGGCAGATGACGCGGTGGCCGGAGCGGGACAGCAGGGCGGCGAGGAGGCCGCCGGTGCCGCCGGGGCCCAGGACGGCCACGGTGAGGCCGCCGGTACCGCTCGTGCCGCCGGTACCGCTCGTGCCGCCGGTACCGCCCGTGCCGCCGGTACCGCTCGTGCCGCCGGTACCGCTCGTGCCGCCGGTGTCGCCGGTGCTGCTCGTGCCGCTGGTACCGCCGGTGTCGCTCGTGCCGCCCGTGCCCGGGACGGACGTGGTGTGCTTGTTCGTCATGAGGAGGTTCCTCTCGTCGGTCGGCCCCGGGGATCGGTGGCCGCCTTCGCCGGGATCTTCGCAGGGGTGCGCGGTGTGCGTGAGACTGGGGGCATGTGCCGGAGTATCAAGACGCTGCGTCCGCCCGTGCTGCCCGGTGAGGCCACCGACGACGACATCCGGGCCGCCGCGCTGCAGTACGTGCGCAAGGTCTCGGGGTTCCGGGCGCCCGCCGCCCACAACCGCGAGGTGTTCGACCGGGCCGTGGAGGCCGTCGCCCAGGCCACGGCCGAGCTGCTCGGGGGGCTGGAGGTGCGCGGCGCATCCGTGCGCGGAGCGGGGCGAGAGGCGTGAACCTGTCCTGAGCGCACCGGGACCGGCATGGCGGACAACTCGGGCCTGGTGAACCGGTGTTGGTGCGGACCGGGTCCGGAGTGACCCCTCCCGGCCGGTCCCGGACGGGCATGATGAGGCGGACCGTCCGCTTCCCCTGGGCGGTCTGCTGCCATGCGCCCCATACGCTCGGGAGTCACACCTTTGTCTGCACCGACCCAGGAATCCCCCACGGTCTCCGTCGCCCTGGTCGGGGCCGGACCGCGCGGCACCAGCGTCCTGGAGCGCCTCTGCGCCTCCGCACCGGAACTCCTGCCGTCCGGCGCCCGGCTGGCGGTCCACGTGATCGACCCGGCGCCGCCCGGCCCGGGCCGGGTCTGGCGGACCGCGCAGCCGGCCGAACTCCTGATGAACACCGTGGCGAGCCAGGTGACGCTGTTCACCGACGCCAGCGTGGACTGCTCGGGCCCCGTCCGCCCCGGCCCCAGCCTCCACGAGTGGGCGCGGGGCGAACTCGGCCCGGACGACTACCCCACCCGCGCCCACTACGGCCGTTACATGGAGTGGGTGTTCGCGCGGACCGTCCGGACGGCCCCGCGGCCGGTGCGCGTCCACACCCACCGGGCCCGTGCCCTGCGGCTGGACGACGGCCCGGACGGCAGTCAGGCGCTCACCCTCGACGACGGCGGCGTGCTGCCCGGACTCGCGGCCGTGGTCCTGGCCCAGGGGCATCTGCCGGCGACCGCCGACGACGAGCAGCGACGGGCCGCCGGGCACGCCGGGCGGCACGGTCTGCGCCATGTTCCGCCCGCCAATCCGGCCGACGTCGACCTCTCCGCGCTCGCCCCCGGCGAACCGGTGCTGCTGCGCGGCCTGGGCCTCAACTTCTTCGACCACATGGCCCTGTTGACCACCGGCCGGGGAGGCCGCTTCGTCCGCGGCGCCGACGGTGCCCTCGGGTACCGGGCCTGCGGCCGGGAACCGCGCCTGTACGCGGGTTCGCGGCGCGGGGTGCCGTACCGGGCGCGCGGCGACAACGCCAAGGGTCCCTACGGCCGTCACCTCCCGCTGGTGCTCACCCCCGAGGTGACGGCGGGCTTCCGCGGGCGAGCCGACTCCGGTGACGCGCCCGACTTCCTCCAGGAGGTCTGGCCGTTGGTCGCGAAGGAGGTGGAGACGGTCTACTACGGCGCGCTGACCGGCCGGCCCGACTTCGCCGGCCGCTTCCTCGCCGTGCCGCACGGGGATCCCCGGGAGGCCGCACTGCTGGACGAGTTCGGGGTGGGCGCCGGGGACCGGTGGTGCTGGGAGCGGATCTCCCGGCCGTACGGGGAACGGGAGTTCGCGGATGCCGGGCAGTGGCGGGCGTGGCTGCTGGCGTATCTGCGCGAGGACGCGGCGGAGGCCGCCCTGGGCAATGTGCGCGGTCCGCTGAAGGCGGCCCTGGACGTGCTGCGCGACCTGCGCAACGAGATACGGCTGGTGGTGGACCACGGCGGCCTGACCGGCGACTCCCGGCGTGCTCACCTGGACCGCTGGTACACCCCACTCAACGCCTTTCTGTCCATCGGCCCGCCCCGGCGCCGGATCGAGGAGCTGGCGGCCCTGCTGGAGGCGGGCGTGGTGGAGGTGCTGGGCCCACGGCTCGACGTGCGCGCCGAGGACGGGGCGTGGGTGGCGCGCTCACCGCGGGTGCCGGGCTCGGCGGTGCGTGTGACGACCCTCATAGAGGCGCGTCTTCCGGAGCCCGATCTGCGCCGGACGGCGGACGACCTGCTTTCCGGGCTGCTGGACGGCGGCGGCTGCCGGCCGCACACCGTGGACGGCTACGAAACCGGAGGGCTGGACGTGACATCGCGCCCCTACCGTCTGATCGACCGTCAAGGACTGGTGCACGAAAGGCGGTTCGCGTTCGGAGTACCGACGGAAGGCGTGCACTGGGTGACCGCGGCGGGCGCCCGTCCAGGGGTGGATTCGGTCACGCTTTCGGACGCCGACGCGGTGGCGCGAGCCGTCCTACGTGCGGCCGTGGCCGATATGGAATCGCACACCCGGGCGACATCGTGGCCTGATGTTGAACTTGCAAGCATTGATTAGGTCCCCCTAACCTGGGTCCCTCGCTCGGTACCGACGCCCCCACGACCGGCCCGGTGCGCCCTGTCCGGCTCCACCGGACGGAACGGCCCGGCCGACACCGAAGAGGAGACCCCCCATGTCCGCTCGTCTCGACTCCGCCCAGCCGTACGTCCTCGGACTCTTCCGCATCGTCATCGGCCTGCTGTTCTCCGTGCACGGCGCCGCCTCGCTCTTCGGCGTCCTCGGCGGCGCCATGGGCACCAACGGCGGCACGATCCCGTCCGGCACCTGGCCGGGCTGGTACGCGGCCGTGATCCAGCTGGTCGCCGGCGGCCTCGTCCTGCTCGGCCTCGGTACCCGTGCCGCCGCGCTGGTCGCCTCGGGCTCGATGGCTTACGCGTACTTCGACGTCCACCAGCAGGCCGCCCTGTGGCCCATCCAGAACGGCGGCGAACTCTCGGCCCTCTTCAGCTGGGCGTTCCTGCTGCTGGTCTTCACCGGCTCCGGCGCCTTCGGCCTGGACCGCCTCGTCGCCCGTCGCACCGCCGCGACGCGGCAGCCGGCCGTGGACCAGGCCCCGATAGCGGCCTGACCGATCCGCCGACGTCACGGCGCCCCTCCCCTGCCGCACGGGGAGGGGCGCCGCCGTGCGGGCCGCCCGCACGCCGTGTCTGCGCCTGCGCCCGCGCGCTGCGGCCGGACCCGGAACGGCATGGTCGCCCTGCGCGCGTCCCCTCGGCATGGTCACCCTGCGTGGATCCCATGAGGACCCCGCGCACCTCCTGTCACACCCCCGGCGTACGCTGTATGGCTGTCATCGGGGGAATCGCGGGGGAGCGGGGGAATCGTCGTGTTGGATAGCGTGGGGTCACTGGCGGGCAGTCCATGGATCTACGCCATGGTGGCCCTGTCGGTGCTGCTCGACGTGTTCGTGCCGGTGCTGCCGAGCGGAGTGCTCGTCATCACGGCGGCCACGGCTGCGGCGGCGGGTTCCGGCGCGGCGACCGGACGGTTCCCGCACGGTGTGCCGGACATCCTCGCGCTGACCTTCTCGGCCGCGACCGCCTCGGTCCTCGGCGACCTGGTCGCCTACCGCCTGGCCTGGCGGGGCGGCGATCGCCTGGACCGCGCGATCGCCCGCTCCCGCCGCCTGAGCACTGCGCAGGAACGTCTCGGCGAGGCGCTGTCCCGCGGCGGCGGCGCCCTGGTCGTCCTGGCCCGCTTCGCCCCCGCCGGCCGCTCGGTCGTCTCCCTCTGTGCGGGCGCCGCCCACCGCCGTCCCCGCGACTTCGTCCCGTGGTCCGCGCTGGCGGGCCTGTCCTGGGCCGTCTACAGCGTCGCCCTCGGCTACTTCGGCGCCCGCTGGCTGGGCGCCACCTGGCTGGCCACGGCCGTGTCGGTGGCGGCACTGTTCGGGGCGGGGGCCGCGGCGGGATTCCTGATGCGGCGCCGGCCGGCGTAGCGGCTCCGGGGCCTCGACGGCCGCGCCCGACGGAGCGGCCCCGCTCCCGGGCCCGGCCTCTTGGGGACCGGCCTTTCGGGGCCCGGTGCCGGCTCCCGGCGCGGCCCCGCACCGCCTCCCCGGTCCGGCGCCTGGCGCACGCGGCGGACCGAGGAGGGGGATGCCCGGCGACGGCGTCAGCGGTTCGCCAGGTGGTTCGTGGGCGACGGCGTCAGCAGTTCGCCAGGTAGTTCGTCAGCGCGGTCTTCTCCGCGGAGTCGACCGAGAGGTTGTAGTAGTACTTCACCTGGACCCAGGCGCGGACGTACGTGCAGACGTACGCGGAGCGGGACGGGACCCAGGTGGCCGGGTCCTGATCGCCCTTGGCCTGGTTGACGTTGTCGGTGACCGCGAGGAGCTGGGGGCGGGTGACGTCGTTGGCGAAGGCCTGGCGCTGGGCGGTGGTCCACTTGCTCGCGCCGGAGTCCCAGGCCTCGGCGAGCGGCACGAGGTGGTCGATGTCCAGGTCGGAGGCGGCGGTCCAGGTGGCGCCGTCGTAGGGGGAGTACCAGCTGCCGCTGGTGGCGGTGCAGGCGGAGTTGGTGACGACGTTCGAGCCGTCCCGCTTGAGGATCCACTCGCGGGTGTTGCAGGTGCCCGAGATGGTGATCCAGGTCGGGAAGAGGTCGCGCTCGTAGCCGGTGCGGTTCTCGGTGGCCACGGTGAGCTGGGAGAGGTAGCTGCGGGCGGTGGCGGCGCTGACCGGCGTGGGGAGGGCGGCGGAGGCGCTCGGGGAGTTGAACAGGGCGGCGGAGGCTATCAGGCCGGTGAGGGTGGCGAGTATGCTCAGGCGTCGACGCGCGTAGAACTTCGGCATGCGAACTCCCTTGTGGGGTGGGGGTGTTGGGCGCGAGCCAGGGAATGCTCGCGGCGCCGTGTTGCGGTGGAGTGAGCGCTCGGTGAGAAGTTAGTGACGTGTTCATGACATGACAAGATTCGGGGCGGAACCTTCACGTCCCTCATGGCGGAACCTTCACGTCCCTTACACTGGGGAGCGCAGAAGGGGAGTAGCTCTTCGCCGGACCGTCGACATACTGCTCAGCAAGCCTGAGCCGGCGCCCGGAGGCGGATTCCGCAAGGACCGCCCAGCGAGACCTTCGGCAAGCAGTGCACGCCCGTGCCTCATCGCACGGGTGGCCAGTGCGCTGCCGTGCCGAGGTGTCTCATGTGAGGTTCAGCACTCTCGGCGGGGCAGCCCCGACCGATTGAGGAACCTTGATCAGCATCACCGTGACGGCGCTCGTCTTCGGCGTCATCTTCCTCGCCGAACTGCCGGACAAGACCGCCCTCGCCGGCCTCGTCCTCGGTACCCGCTACCGCGCCTCGTACGTCTTCGCGGGCGTCGCCGCCGCCTTTCTGCTGCACGTCGTGCTCGCCGTCGCGGCCGGCAGCGTGCTGACCCTGCTGCCGCAGCGGATCGTGCACGCGATCACCGGCGTCCTCTTCCTCGGCGGCGCCGCGGTGCTCCTGATGAAGAAGGGCGAGGACGAGGAGGACGTCCGCAGGCCGGCCGACCAGTCCTTCTGGAAGGTCGCGGGTACGGGCTTCATGCTCATCCTCGTCGCCGAGTTCGGTGACCTGACCCAGATCATGACCGCCAACCTCGCCGCCCGCTACGACGATCCCGTCTCCGTCGGCCTCGGCGCGGTCCTGGGGCTGTGGGCGGTGGCCGGGCTCGGCATCGTCGGCGGGAAGGCCCTGATGAAGCGGGTGCCGCTGCGGCTGATCACGCAGATCGCGGCCCTGCTGATGCTGGGGCTCGGCGTGTGGAGCCTCTACGAGGCCGTGGCGGGCTGAGCTGAACGGCGGGTGAACCCTTGCCGGGGGTGGTGGCGGGATCGGGTCCTGGTTTTGTACCGTGAAGAAACAAAGTGGCTCCCGCCCGTTTCCCCTGACCGGCGGGCGGGGCCGCCTTGTCCCGCACCTCGTACCTGGAGCTGCCGATGCCGGCCACCGTCCTCACCACCCGCGCCCTCCTGCTCGACATGGACGGCACCCTCGTCAACTCGGACGCCGTGGTCGAGCGCATCTGGCGGCGCTGGGCGCGGCGCCACGGGCTGGACGGCGACCGGGTGATGAAGATCGTCCACGGCCGGCAGGGCCACGCCTCGATGGCGGTGCTGCTGCCCGACCGGCCCGTGGAGCAGAACCTCGCCGACAACGCCCGCATGCTCGCCGCGGAGACCGCCGACATGGACGGCGTGGTGGAGGTGCCCGGTGCCGCCGCCTTCCTCGCCTCCCTGCGCGGACTGCCGCACGCCCTGGTGACCTCCGCCGACGTCGCGCTGTCCACCGCTCGCATGGCCGCCGCCGGGCTGGGCCTGCCCGAGGTGCGGATCACGGCCGAGTCGGTCGGCGCGAGCAAGCCCGACCCCGAGGGGTTCCTGAAGGGTGCAGCCGAGCTGGGGGCGGATCCGGTGGACTGTGTCGTCTTCGAGGACTCCGGTGCGGGGATCGCGGCGGGGCGCGCCGCGGGGATGACGGTCGTGGGCGTCGGGCCGCGGGCCGCCGTGCACGGGCCCGATGCCGTGGTGCCGGACCTCACGCACGTGAGGGTCGAGGGCGCGGCCGACGGAGAGATCCGGCTGCACGTGGGCTGAGCGCCCCGCCAGGGAGGGCTGTGCTCCCTGACTCCTTACCGGTCCCCTCAGACTCCCTACAGGTCCCCTGGCTCCGGACCGCCGATGGCCCCCGGCCGGTCCTCTGACTCCGGACCGCCGATGGCCTCCGGCCGGTCCGATGGCCTCCGACCGGTCCGGTTGCCCCCGATCGGTCCCATGGGCCGCGACCGCTGCGAACGGTCGCGTCCTCGGACGCCGGACCGGCTCACGGGTCCGCCGGACCGGCTCACGGGTCCGCCGTCTCCGACTCCAGGCTGGTGCGGGTGGCCGGGCCGTACACGCCCGGCTCGTCCTCGGTGATGCCCCGGGCCCACTGGTAGGTGCGTACGGCGTCCTCCACGGAGTCGGTGAAGATGCCCGTGACCGGATCGTCGTAGAGGTTCAGCTGCCGGAGCCTCAGCTGGAGTTCGGTGACCTGCGGGCCCTGGTCGCCCCACCGCAGTACGGGGGGCGCGGTGGGTGCCGTGTGCGGGGTGCGGTCGGCCGTCGGCGAGGGCGTCACGGAGGGCCGGGCGGATGCGCTGCGGGAAGCCGTGGGGGACGGGGAAGGGGGCGCGCTGCTCGAGGCCGGACTCGGGTCGGCCGACGGGGAGCGGGACGGAGTGGCCGGGCGGGGCGGGGCGGCCTTCGGGGGTGGTGCCGGCGCCGACGCCGAGGAGGCGCCCGGGGGCGTCACCTCCGGGACGCTCTCCCGCACCTCCTGGGCCGCCCGGTCCCGCGTGGGCGGATGGTACGAGAACAGTCCGCCAGCCAGTCCGGCAGCCGTCACGACCGCGATCCCCGCACCCGCGACGGACAGCAGGAGCGTGCGGCGGGAGCGCCGCCGGGGTTCCCCCGCCGGATCGCCGGACTGCGCGCCGGGCTCGCTCGCCGGCCGAGGCGCGAAGAGCCGCAGGTCGGTCGTGCTCGGCCCGGGTGCCGGGGCCGGCGGCCGGGTGACCTCGGCGGCCGGCGGCGGCGCGGTCGGGGCGGCGGCGCCGTCCTCGGAGGCGTCGGTCACCTCGACGTAGGGCCGTATCCGCAGCGGATCGAAGTCCTCCGCCGCGGCCGCCTCCGCCGTACGCGTCTCGCGCAGCGCGTCGGCCGCGCGCCGGGTGCAGTCGCAGGACGGGGTGTTGTCCGGCTGCCGCGGTGTCCCGCACTCCGGGCAGGTGTGGCTCCTCGGTCCGGTCATGCGTCGGGTCCCCTCCCCTCGCGAACTCCAGAGTTTATGCAGACCTCCTCCACATCCGCCGAGGCGGAACACGCGGCAAACCGGCCACTCACGGAACTCAACAGGCCATAAACGGTGACACCGCCCAGGATGGAAGGGGTGTACCCGAGCCCCGGGAGGTCTCCATGGCCCTGGACACGCACGGCACGTCGAGGGAGAGGCACGCCGCCGAGAACGTCTCCGGCGGTGTGCTCGTCTCGATCGGCGCCCTGCTGCTCGGGCTGCTGCTGGCCGCGCTCGACCAGACCATCGTCTCGACCGCGCTGCCGACCATCGTCAGCGACCTCGGCGGCCTGGAGCACCTGTCCTGGGTCGTCACCGCCTACCTGCTGGCCTCGACCGCGGCGACCCCGCTGTGGGGCAAGCTCGGCGACCAGTACGGGCGCAAGAAGCTGTTCCAGATCGCGATCGTCATCTTCCTCGTCGGCTCCGCGCTGTGCGGCATGGCGCAGAACATGCCCCAGCTGATCGGCTTCCGGGCGCTGCAGGGCCTGGGCGGCGGCGGGCTGATCGTGCTGTCGATGGCGATCGTCGGCGACATCGTGCCGCCCCGTGAACGCGGGCGCTACCAGGGCCTCTTCGGTGCCGTGTTCGGCGCGACCAGTGTGCTCGGACCGCTGCTCGGCGGGCTGTTCACCGAGCACCTGAGCTGGCGCTGGGTGTTCTACGTCAACCTGCCCGTCGGCGTCGTCGCGCTCGCCGTGATCGCCACCGCCCTGCACATCCCGCGCCGGGCCGCCCACCACGTCATCGACTACCTCGGCACCTTCCTGATCGCCGCGGTCGCCACCTGCCTGGTGCTGGTCGCCTCCCTCGGCGGTACGACCTGGGCGTGGGGCTCGCCGCAGATCATCGGCCTCGCCGTGCTGGGCGTCCTCCTCGCCGCCCTGTTCGTCGCCGTGGAGCGCCGGGCCGCCGAGCCCGTCCTCCCGCTCAAGCTGTTCGGCATCCGCACCTTCACCCTCGCCGCCGTCATCAGCTTCATCGTCGGCTTCGCCATGTTCGGTGCGATGACCTACCTGCCGACCTTCCTCCAGGTGGTGCACGGCATCTCCCCGACCCTGTCCGGTGTGCACATGCTGCCGATGGTGATCGGCCTGCTGCTGTCCTCCACCGCCTCCGGTCAGATCGTCAGCCGCACCGGCCGCTGGAAGGTGTTCCCGGTCACCGGCACCGCCGTCACCGCCGTCGGACTGCTCCTGCTGCACCGGCTCGACGAGCACAGCTCGACCGCCATGATGAGCGTCTACTTCTTCGTCTTCGGCCTGGGCCTCGGCCTGGTCATGCAGGTCCTCGTCCTCATCGTGCAGAACGCGGTCGCGTACGAGGACCTGGGCGTCGCCACCTCCGGCGCCACCTTCTTCCGCTCCATCGGCGCGTCCTTCGGCGTCGCCATCTTCGGCACCGTCTTCGCGAGCCGCCTCGGCGACAGGCTCGCCGAGGCCTTCCGGGGCGTGCGACTGCCACCCGGTGTCACGGCGGACGCCCTCGAGTCCGACCCGCGCGGCATCACCGCCCTGCCGTCCGCCCTGCGCCCGGCGGCCCTGCACGCCTTCGCGTCGTCCATCACCGACGTGTTCCTGTACGCCGCCCCGGTCGCCGCCCTCGGATTCCTCCTGGCCTGGTTCCTGAAGGAGGACCGGCTGCGCGGCTCGGTCACCGCACCGGACGCCTCCGAGACGATCCCGCCCAACCCGGTCCAGCGCTCCTCCTACGACGAGGTGTGCCGTGCGCTGTCCGTGCTCGGAACCCGTGAGGGGCGCCGGCAGATCTACCGGGAGATCACCGAGCGGGCCGGGTACGACCTGCTGCCCGCCGCCAGCTGGATGCTGCTGCGCATCCGCAAGTACGGCTCGGTGGAACCGGGCGTGCTCGCCGAGCGCACCGACGTCCCGATGCGGAACATCCTCGCCGCCGAACGCCAGATCGAGGAGCGGCACCTCGTCGAGCGCCGGGGACTCGACCTGACGCTCACCGAGCAGGGCCGCGAGGCCGCCGAACGGCTCGCCACGGCCCGCGAGGAGTCCCTGGCCGGGCTGCTCGGCGACTGGTGGCAGCCGCGCCGGTCCACCGACCTGGTCAAGCTGGTCAAGGAGCTCACCGGCGAACTGTGCGGCACGGAACGCGAGCGCCCCACCGACGAAACCCCGACCAGGTTCAGTTGACGATCCCGCCCGCCACCAGGCTCTTGCGGAACCAGTGTTCGGCGTGGACGTCGTCGTTGTGCGGCCCGGTCTCCGTGTAGCCGAGGCGGGTGTACAGGGCGCGGGCCTCCACCAGGTCGCTGCGGGTGTCGAGGACCAGGTGCCCCGCCCCCAGCGAGCGGGCGGCCTCCTCGGCGGCGGCGACCAGCAGTGCCGCCCCGCCCCGGCCGCGCATGCCCTCGTACACGAACACCCGGGTCAGTTCCGCCGTGTCCGGGGCCAGCAGCCGTACGCCTGCCGAGCCCGCCGGCTCGCCGCCGTACCGGGCGATCAGCAACCGGCCTGTGGGCGGGGCGAGTTCGGCACCCGGCCGGGCCGCGATCTCGCGCTCCAGCTCGTCCGGGCCGGTGCGGTGGCCCTCGTGCAGCAGGTACCAGCGGTCGCTGACCTCCGTGTAGTAGGCCCGCCACAGCGCGGCGGCGGCCGGGGAGTCGTACGGTTCCGGGGCGATGGTCCAGGTCATGCCGGTCATTCTCGGGCGCCCCCGCGGCCCCCGCGCAACAGGATTCCGGTGGTCCGCGGGGAGTCGGTGCGCGGGGATTCGGGCGGTCCGCGGGGAGTCGGTGCGCGGGGATTCGGGCGGTCCGCGGGGAGTCGGTGCGCGGGGATTCGGGCGGTCCGCGGGGAGTCGGTGAGCGTGGATTCGGATGGCCTGCGGGAGTCGGTGAGCGTGCATTCGGATGGCCTGCGGGGAGTCGGTGCACGTGGCGTCGGTACACCGGTTCGGGAAAATTCCGGAGACTGTGCGTCGTGAACCGAACCGACCGTCTCTACGCCCTGGTCGAGGAGCTGCGCGCCGCCGCCCCCCGGCCCCGCAGCGCCCGTGCGCTGGCCCGGCGCTTCGAGGTGAGCGTCCGTACCGTCGAACGGGACCTGGCGGCGTTGCAGCAGTCCGGGGTGCCGATCCACGCCGAACCGGGCCGCACCGGCGGCTATGTGCTGGACAAGGAGCGCACCCTGCCGCCGTTGACCATCACCCCGGCCGAGGCGACCGCCCTGGCCGTCGCGCTGCACGCCCTCGCCGGGACGCCGTTCGCGGCCGACGCGCGCAGCGCCCTGCACAAGGTGCTGGCCGTGATGCCCGGCAGGGAGCGGGGGGCGGCCGCGGAGCTGGCCGGGCGGGTGGGGCTGCTCGTACCGGCCGCGCGGCCGGCCGGGGCCGCCGGCCCGGTGGTGCCCGCCGCGCTGCGGGAGGCGCTGTCGGCCGGGAGGGTGCTGCGCCTGGAGTACGCCGACGCGGCGGGCGCCGTCACCGCCCGGGAGGTCGAGCCGCTCGCCTTTCTCGGCGGCACGGAGCACTGGTACCTGGCCGCGTGGTGCCGGCTCCGCCGGGCGCCGCGCGGCTTCCGCCTCGACCGCGTGCGCGCCGTCACGGCCCTCGACGAGCGGGTCCCGCACCGCACCGTCGACCTCACCGCGCTCGACACGCTCGGCTCGGACGTGGTGCCCCTGGGCGAGCTGGGAATGTGACGGCAATCACCGACAGGGGGATGTCGCGGACGGGGCCGAGGCTGGTGCCCGTTCCGATCAGCAACGACCTTCATCGGAGGCATCAGCCATGACCACGGCCCCCCTGACCACCGGCCGCCTCGCCCCCGCCGCCGGCATCGCCCTCATCGACCGCTGGACCGCCCTGTGGAACGGCGACTTCAGCGACCCGGAGGCCTTCCTCGCCCCCGGCTTCCGCATCCGGTTCGGCAACAGCCCCGAGAACGCGTCCACCGACGAGATCCACGGCCCGGCCGGCGTCGTCTCCTACATCTCCGCCTTCCGCACGGCGACCCCGGGGCTGCGGTACGCCGTCGAGGGCACCCCGCTGGTGGACGGCGGGCCGGCGCAGGTCGCGTCCCGCTGGAACGTGACGCTGCCCGACGGCGGCGGGAAGAGCGGCATCGACCTGCTGGAGGTGGCGGACGGGCGCATCGCGACCGTGTGGTCGGTGACCGGACTGCGCCGTTTCGCGGACTGACGGCCGTTTGCCGCCCGCCCTCCGGGTCACCCGGCACCCGGGGCCGTCCGAAGGAGGGCCGAGCCATGCCACAGGAGAGGGACACCGCACCCCGCACCAGGAGCCACCCGACCGGATCCGGCGGTGAGCACCCCGGGACGGACGATCCGATGCCGGAGGACGGGCTCGGGGTGCCGGCGCCCGGTGAGCTGTCCGGGCGGGAGGCGGCGACGACGGAAGGCCTGGCCCCGGACGCCTGGCCGGCCGGCCCCGGCTGGGCGCCTGCCGGCGCGGGCGGCATCCCGCTGCTCCCGCGCGAGGAGTCGGAGCGGTGGGAGGCGCGGCTGCGGCAGGACGCGGCCGCCTTCGCGGACACCCCACGGGCCGCCGTCGAGGACGCCGACCGGGCCTTGGAGGAGATCGCCGCGCGGTTCGGCGAGGCCGTGACGCGGCGCCGCCGGAACCTGCGCATGTCCTGGCGGGACGGCGACGAGCGGGACACCGAGCACCTGCGCCTGGCCCTGCACGACTACCGGGAACTGGCCGGACGCCTGCTGCACCTGTGACGGCGGCGCGTCTACCCCTCCGGCCGCGCCGCCTCCCCCTCGGCGGCGGCCCGGCGCTGCCGCCACTCGCGTACGACCTCCTCGACGTCGTACGGCTTCTTGCCCAGCGGCGGGCCGGGCGGCGGCTTGAACATCATGTCGCGGATCTTCACGTTGATCTCGGTGATGATCTTCCGGACGATCCGCTCCGAGGGCGCCGCGCAGGCCGCCGCGAGCGCGTCCTCGGCCTCCTTGCGCAGGGCCAGCGCCGGCGGCAGTACCGCCAGCCCCTCGCGCGCCATCTTCCGCTTGATCCACCACAGTTCGTCGTAGCCGGAGTCGAGACCCTCGGGCAGCGGCTCGCCCGCGCCCGGCAGCCGGTCGAACTCACCGCGCTGCTGCGCGTCACGGATCTGATGGTCGACCCAGGACTCGAACGGGAGGCCCGGTGGCTTTCGCTCGGTCATGAACCCATTGTGCCGGACGCCGCCCGGCCGGGCGTTCTATCATTCGGCGGCGGTGCGGCAAACCCGCCACCGCACAAGGACGTTCCGGACGTCGCAGCTGCTGCAGGGGGAAACGCACGTGCTCGAACTGACCATGGCCACCGTCTCCGGGGCCGACGCGGGCGCCACGGCCGGCATGACGATGGCCGAGGCACCCAGCGAGCCGGGCGCCGTGCTGCGCGTGGGCCGGGACGCCGCCGTGTGCCGGCTGGTCACCCCCGAGGACTGGCTGTTCGTCTCCCGGGTCCACCTGGAGTTCCTGTGCGGCCCCGACGGCGGCTGGCAGCTGACCTGGCTGCGCGGTTCGCAGGCCGAGCCGTCCGCCGAGGTGCGGCTGATCGTCGGCGAGTACGCGCAGACCGTCGGCTACGGCTCGGCCGTGGCGCTGCCGCGCGGCGGCTCCGGCGAGATCGTCGTCCAGGACCGCACCGCCCCGCGCAGCGTCAACGTGGGCTTCTACCACGAGATGTGAGCCCGCGGCGGGCCGTTCAGCCCAGCACCCGGGCCAGCGCGAAGCCGTCGTACCCCTTGCTGCCCACGGTCTGGACCGCCGTGCCGGTCAGCCTCGGGTGGGCGGCGATCAGCTCGATGGCGGCGCGGGTGCCGATGATGTCCGGATCGTTGCTGTCGGAGTCGGCGACCCGGCCGCCGCGCACCACGTTGTCCAGGACGATCAGGCTGCCCGTGCGGGTGAGCCGCAGCGCCCACTCGACGTAGTGCGCGTTGTTGGGCTTGTCGGCGTCGATGAAGACCAGGTCGAAGGGGGCCGGGTTCTCGTCGGCGAGCTTGGGCAGCGACTCCAGGGCCGGGCCCACCCGCACCTCGGTGATCCGGTCCAGACCAGCGCGGGCGATGTTGCGGGTGGCCACGTCGGCGTGTTTGGCGTCGTACTCCAGTGAGATCAGCCTGCCGTCGGCGGGCAGGGCGCGGCCCATCCAGATCGTGCTGTAGCCGCCCAGCGTGCCGATCTCCAGGATGTTCCTGGCCCCCTGGATCACGGCGAGCATCTGGAGGAACTTGCCCTGGGGGGCCGTGACGCTGATGTGCGGCAGCCCGGCGGCCTCGCTGTCGCGCAGGGCCGCCTGGAGCACTTCGTCGTCCGGCGTGAGGTGGCTGCTGAAGTAGAAGTCGACGTCGTCCCAGAGCTGCGACCCGCTCATGCGCCTGCTGCCTTTCCCGAGTGTCTCCCCGGGTCTCTTCCCGAGGCTCCTTGGCACTTCTCCCTGAATGGTCTCAGCCGATCGGCGCGGACGGGGAGAGCGGCGGCGGGGGCTGGACGGGCGGAGGGGGAGTCACCGGCCGCCGGGAGCGCCGCACGGCCACCAGCGCCACGGCCGTGACGAGCAGCAGCAGGCCGCCACCGGCGGTCAGCAGCCAGGCCGGGATCCCGGCCACCTCGCGCAGCCGGTCGTCGTAGATCACCTGGCGCACCGGAGTGTCGGAGGCCGCGCGGCGCAGCTCGTGGTCGCCCGAGATGCGCGCGGGATCCGGGAACTGCTGGGTCAGCGCCGTCAGGTACGGCGTGCCCGCCGCGAGCCTGCCCAGGGCGCCGGAGGGCCTGTCGAGGCGGCCGGCGAAGACCACCCGGGGCTGCGGTCCGCCGATCGCGGTCCGGGTCCGCATGCGGTGCGCGGCGAGTACGTACAGGCCGAGCGACTGCGGGGTGCGGGCCAGCCGGGACAGCCGCATCGGGTAGACCGGGCTGCCGGCGGCGAACGTGAGGTGGAGCGGGTCGAGCGCGCCCCGCAGCGGCGTGTGCGAGGCCTTCGGGGCGAGCCGTACGGCCACGTACTCCCAGTGCCGGTCGACATACGGCCGCAGGGCGGTCTTCAGCCTCGCCGGGAACGTGAAGCCGTGGTCGTGCAGCCAGGTGTCCAGGGCGGCCGGGTCGGTGGCGGTCAGCCGGGCCACGTCGAAGGGGCCGAGCCGCTGCCGGCCGACCACACCGACGCCGCCCGCCGCCGGGGGCGCGGCGTCGCCGACCTCGTCGTGGCCGTCGAAGGGCCAGTCCCCGTTCCGCGGCCAGAAGTGGTACCGGGTGCGGTGCACGGGGGCGACGGCCCTGCCCAGCTGGTCGAAGAGGGCCGCCTCGCCCAGACGGACCGTCGCCCGGTGCGGGACCGGCATGATCCAGGCGGCGTCCCGGGCGTCGCCGTAGACCGTCAGCCGCATCACGATCTGCTCCTGCCGGCCGTCCCAGCGCAGCACGGACTGCTCGCTCGCGACGGAGATCTGCCCGGAGGGGTCCGGGACCATGGCGCCGCAGCCGCACGCGTAGGCCGGCGCGATCAGCCGGCTGAGCTGTATGCCGAGGAGCACGAGAACGACGGTGAGGATGCGGGCGCGTTTCACGCGGCTACAGACGGCACCGGGGAGTGACCGGTTCCGGCGACCGGGCCCCGAACGCCCCGGAGGGGCGCGGGGCCGTACCGCCGTGCGGCCGAGCCGGGACGGCGCGGCCGGCCACCGCGCACCCGTCCCGCCCCCCCCGCACCCGCCCCCCGGGGACGGCCCCCGGGGACGGCCGCGCCGCCCGAAGGCGCTGCGGCCTAGCGCTCCACCGCCGGTGCCGACCCGGGCAGCGGGCGCCCCGCCGACTCGCTCATCCGCCACACCGCGAACCCGCCCACGACGGCCGCGGCCATCATGTAGTACGCGGGCATCATCATGTTCCCGGTCGCCCCGATCAGCGCCGTGACCACCAGCGGAGTCGTCCCGCCGAACAGGGACACCGACACGTTGAACCCGATCGACAGCGAGCCGTAGCGGACCCGGGTCGGGAAGAGGGCGGGCAGCGCGGCCGGCATGGCCGCCGTGAAGCAGACCAGCAGCAGGCCCAGCGCCCCCATGCCGAGCGCCACGGCCACCAGGCTGCCCTGACGGATCAGCAGCAGCGCCGGGACGGACAGGAACAGGAACCCCGCGCAGCCCGCGGCGATCACCGGACGGCGGCCGATCCGGTCGGTCAGCGCACCGGCGAACGGCTGCACGATCATCATCAGCGCCATCACGCCGAGCACGACCAGCAGACCGTGTGTCTCGTCGTACTTCAGCTCACTGGTCAGATAGCTCGGCATGTACGACAGCAGCATGTAGTCGGTGACGTTGAAGACCAGCACCAGGCCCATGCAGAGCAGCAGTGCCTTCCACTGGCCGGCGACCATCTCGCGCAGCGGCACCTTCGGCCGGGCCGCCTCCGCCTTCTCGACCTCGGCCGCGAACGCCGGGGTCTCCTCCAGCCGCATCCGCAGGTACAGGCCGATGATGCCCATCGGGCCCGCGATCAGGAACGGGATCCGCCAGCCCCAGGAGAGCAGGTCGTCCGAGGAGAGCAGGGCCGTCATCAGCGTGACCAGACCCGCGCCGCCGATGTAGCCGGCGAGCGTGCCGAACTCCAGCCAGCTGCCGAAGAAGCCGCGCCGCTTGTCCGGCGCGTACTCGGCGATGAAGGTCGAGGCGCCCGCGTACTCACCGCCGGTGGAGAAGCCCTGCACCAGCCGGGCGGCCAGCAGGAGCAGCGGCGCTCCGACACCGATCGTCGCGTACGACGGGATCAGGCCGATCGCGAAGGTGCCCACCGCCATCATGATCATGGTGACGGCGAGGACCTTCTGGCGGCCCACGCGGTCGCCCAGCGGGCCGAAGACCATGCCGCCGAGGGGGCGGACCAGGAAGGCCGCGGCGAAGGCACCGAACGTGGACAGCAGCTGCGCGGTCGGGTTGCCGGAGGGGAAGAAGACCTTGCCCAGGGTGACCGCGATGTAGCTGTAGACACCGAAGTCGAACCACTCCATGGCGTTGCCCAGCGCTGCCGCCTTCACGGCGCGTCTGACGAGCGCGGGGTCGGTGACGGTCACGTCGGCCGGGGCCTGTGCGGCCCGCGGTGTCTTCGGAAGGGGGGTGACGGCTGTGGCGGTCGCCAAAACGGGGCTCGCCTACCTTTCGACGGGGACAGGGACGCGGCCCGGACGTCGGCGGTGACGTGCGACGGGCCGAAAAGCGACGATAGGTGGACTTCGCTCCCTCACGTCCTGTGTGCAAGTGGATGCATGCTGCAGCTAAACGGTGCCTGTGCAGCCACGTCTGCCCCGTCTCCGCGGCGCAATCCCGGCCCCCGCTGTGATCCTTCTCGCGTCCGGTCCGGGCAACCTCACCCCCCGTGCACTGTCGTCTTCCGGACAAAAGCGGGGCGGACGTCAGGTGAAGAGGGGGTTGCCTGCGTCTCTGTCCAGCGGTGGTGGGAGCCTCTTAGGGTTCTCAGAGCGTACGAACGGGGCGGGAGGCCGACGGGCGTGGCGAACGTGGAGCACAGCGGGCGAGCGACGGATGCCTTCGGGACGGCTGCGGCAGGAGCCCGGCTGCGTGCGGCCCGGCTCGCGCTGTGGGCGGTCGCCGCGGTCCTCGCGATACGGCAGATGACCGTCGTCCTGACCACCCCGAGCGGCGAGCGGCTCACCGACCTGGAGACCTGGGTCGGCCCGAACGGCGTCCTGCACGTGAAGGGCTCGCTGTACGACTCGACGCGGTTCACCGGCACTCCCTTCGGCGGGCTCGTGCTCAAGCCGCTCACCAAGTCCGCCGAGCAGGCACTCGGCTGGGGCTGGACCTTCGGCAGCCTGCTCCTGGTCGTCGCCCTCGGCCTGGTCGCCGCCCGCGCGCTGCCCCGGCCGGTCGGCCGCCGCGCCTCGCTGCTGGCCGCTCCGGTCGCCATCAGCCTGCTCATGCTGTCGCTGCCGGTCCGCAACGCCCTGTGGCTCGGCCAGACCAGCATCATCCCGGTCCTGCTGGTCCTGCTCGGCTGCTTCGCCGTACGCGGGGAACGGGCCGGCGGGCTGTGCATAGGACTGGCCGCCGCACTGCAGCCGACCGTGCTGCTCTTCGCCCCACTGCTGTGGTTCACCGGCCGCCGCCGGGCCGCCCTCACCACGGCCGCCGCCTTCGCCGGGTGCACCGCGCTCGCCTGGGCCGCGATGCCGCACGACTCGTACACCTACTGGGTGCACCACATGGCCGGCGCCGGCCTCGGCGGCAAGGCCGACGCCCTCGCCAACCAGTCCCTGCACGGCGCCCTGCTCCGCCTCGGTCTGTCCGGCCCCCTGGAGATCGCCCTCTTCCTGGTCCTCGGCGCCGCCGTCGCGGCCCTCGCCCTGCGCCGGGCCGTCCGCTACGCCCGCGACGGACAGCTGCTGCTCGCCGTCGCCCTCACGGGCTGCGCCGCCGTCGCCGTCTCCCCGACCACCTGGCAGCACCAGCTGCTGTGGGTGCTGTTCGCGGTGGTCGGCCAGGTCGGCAGGCGGGCCTCGGACCGCTTCGTCTGGCCGGTCGCGGTCGTCCTGGTCACCACCCTCCCGGCGAAGATGCTGCTGCCGAACATGTCGGCGCTGTACCCCCTGCGGGACAACATCGTGCTGCTCGCGGCCGTCGCCGCCGCCACGGCCGTACCGTTCCTGTCCCGCACCTCGCCGTACTACCGCACGCCGGTCCCCACGGAGTACGCGCCGCCGGTCCCGGCCCGCTTCCGCGGCATCCCCCTGCTGCCGTTCCTGCGCCGGGTGCTGACCCGCCCGAACCTGCTGCTGGAGCTGCTGCTCATCCGCGTGGTGTACGCCGCCTACCAGCAGGTACGGCTCGCGGCGACCGGAGGCAGCAACTCCGAGGGCCGTGCGGCCGCCGAACACCACGGCCACCTGGTCCTCGACCTCGAACGCTTCCTGCACATCGACATCGAGCACGCCGTCAACCACGCCGTGGCGAAGATCGACTGGCTGCGGGACTTCTTCGACTTCTACTACGAGTCGTTCCACTTCGTCGTCCCGCTGACCATCCTCGGCATCCTGTACTGGCGCCGCCCGGTCGACTACCGCTGGGCCCGCGCCTCCCTCGGCTTCGCCACCTTCCTCGCCCTGATCGGCTTCTGGCTCTTCCCGCTGGCCCCGCCGCGCCTGATGCCCACCCTCGGCATCATCGACACCGTCCACGGCGTCCAGGACTTCTCCAAGCCGGACTACGGCACCCTGACCGCGCTCACCAACCAGTACGCCGCGATGCCGTCCCTGCACTTCGGCTGGGCGCTGTGGTGCGGCATCGTGATCGCGGTCATCGCCCCGAAGTGGTGGATGAAGGCCCTCGGCCTGCTGCACCCCTTCTTCACCGTCTCGGCCATCGTCGCGACCGGCAACCACTGGGTGCTGGACGCGGTGGGCGGCGCGGTGGTGGTGTCCGCGGGCTTCGGCCTGTCGTACCTCTTCCAGGGGCCGCGGGCGCGGACGGTCACGGCGGTGGCGGCCCGGCCCGCGCCGGAGCCCGTGAAGGACGCGGCCCCGACCTGACAGGGCCGCCTCGCCCCGGTGCTCCGGGCGGACCGGCGCCCGCACCCGCGGCCGTCTACAGCCGCTGGATGATCGTCCCGGTGGCCAGGCCGCCACCGGCGCACATGGTGATGAGCGCGAACTCCTTGTCGGCGCGCTCCAGTTCGTGCAGGGCGGTGGTGATCAGCCGGGCGCCGGTCGCCCCGACCGGGTGCCCCAGGGCGATCGCACCGCCGTTCACGTTGACCTTCTCCAGGTCCTGCTCGAAGACCCGGGCCCAGCTCAGGACGACGGAGGCGAACGCCTCGTTGATCTCGACCAGGTCGATGTCCTTGAGGGACATCCCGGCCTTGCCGAGCACCGCCTTGGTGGCGTCGATCGGCCCGTCCAGATGGAAGTGCGGGTCGGCACCGACCAGGGCCTGGGCGACGATCCGGGCCCTCGGCCGCAGCTTCAGGGCCCGGGCCATCCGCTTGGAGGCCCACAGGAGCGCGGCGGCGCCGTCGGAGATCTGCGAGGAGTTCCCGGCCGTGTGGACGGCCGTGGGCATCACGGGCTTCAGGCCCGCCAGCGCCTCCGGCGACGTGTCGCGCAGCCCCTCGTCCCTGTCGACCAGGCGCCACATGCCCTGCCCGGCGTGCTGCTCCTCCTCGGTGGTGGGCACCTGCACGGCGAAGGTCTCTCGCTTGAAGCGTTCCTCCGCCCAGGCGTTCGCCGCCCGCTCCTGCGAGAGCAGGCCCAGCCCGTCCACGTTCTCGCGGGTCAGCCCGCGGTGCCGGGCGATCCGCTCGGCCGCCTCGAACTGGTTGGGCAGGTCGACGTTCCACTCGTCGGGGAACGGCTTGCCCGGCCCGTGCTTGGAGCCCGAGCCGAGCGGCACCCGTGACATCGCCTCGACCCCGCAGCTGATCCCGACGTCGATCACCCCCGCGGCGACCATGTTGGCCACCATGTGCGAGGCCTGCTGCGAGGAGCCGCACTGGCAGTCGACGGTCGTCGCCGCCGTCTCGTACGGCAGGCCCATGGTCAGCCACGCGGTGCGCGCGGGGTTCATGGACTGCTCGCCGGCGTGGGTCACCGTGCCGCCGACGATCTGCTCGACCGCGTCGGCGGGGATGCCGGTGCGGCCGAGGAGTTCACGGTAGGTCTCGCCCAGGAGGTAGGCGGGGTGCAGATGGGCGAGCGCGCCGCCGCGCTTGCCGATCGGGGTCCGTACGGCTTCGACGATCACGGGTTCCGCGGCCATGGGGGTGCGTCCTCTCCTCGGTCGCCCGCGCGGCGCGGAGGCGTCCCGGCCCGCCCGCCACGCAGAACTAGAACGCGTACTAGTTCTGTCTGCAGTCTGCTGACATCGTGTCCACTGCCGCAAGGGTCGTGCAGCCGCGGAAGTCGCGATCTGCACGAATTCCGCACGCAATTGGGGCCGCCGCACGTCTTGCGACTTCTAGAACCCGTTACTACCTTCACGGCAGCCTGCACGTCTGATGAACCGTCAGACAGATCGCCAGCACGGACGACGGGAGCCGCCGATGCACTGCCCCGCGCTGCCCGACGGGTTCGACTTCACCGACCCCGACCTGCTGCACCATCGCGTGCCCTTCCCGGAGTTCGCCGAGCTGCGCCGTACCGAGCCGGTCCGCTGGATCGCCCAGCCGCACGGGCTGGCGGGCTTCGCCGACGACGGCTACTGGGCCGTGACCCGGCACGCGGACGTCAAGTACGCCTCCACCCACCCCGAGCTGTTCTCCTCCAACCTCAACACCGCGATCATCCGCTTCAACGAGCACATCCGGCGGGACGCGATCGACGCCCAGCGGCTGATCCTGCTGAACATGGACCCCCCCGAGCACACCAGGGTCCGCCAGATCGTGCAACGCGGCTTCACGCCACGGTCGATACGCGCCCTGGAGGAGCGTCTGCGCGCCCGCGCCGAGGCGATCGTCGCGGCCGCCCGCGCCCACGAGGGCCCCTTCGACTTCGTCACCGAGGTCGCCTGCGAACTGCCGCTGCAGGCCATCGCCGAGCTGATCGGCGTACCGCAGGAGGACCGGTCCAAGATCTTCGACTGGTCCAACAAGATGATCGCCTACGACGACCCCGAGTACGCGATCACCGAGGAGGTCGGCGCGGAGTCGGCCACCGAGATCCTCGCCTACGCGATGAACATGGCCGCCGAGCGCAAGCAGTGCCCGGCCCAGGACATCGTGACGACGCTGGTGGCCGCGGAGGACGAGGGCAACCTGAACTCCGACGAGTTCGGCTTCTTCGTGCTGATGCTGGCGGTGGCGGGAAACGAGACGACCCGCAACGCCATCACCCACGGCATGCACGCCTTCCTCACCCACCCCGGGCAGTGGGACCTCTTCAAGCGTGAACGCCCGGCGACGACGGCCGAGGAGATCGTCCGCTGGGCCACCCCGGTCAACTCCTTCCAGCGCACGGCCGTCCAGGACACGGAACTCGGCGGCGCGCACATCAAGAAGGGCGACCGGGTGGGCCTCTTCTACGCCTCCGCCAACCACGACCCCGAGGTCTTCGCGTCCCCGGACGCCTTCGACATCACCCGCGACCCCAACCCCCACCTGGGCTTCGGCGGCGGCGGCCCGCACTTCTGCCTGGGCAAGTCCCTCGCGGTCCTGGAGATCGACCTGATCTTCAACGCGATAGCGGAGGCCATGCCGTCCCTGCGCCTGGTCGGCGATCCCCGCCGGCTGCGCTCGGCGTGGATCAACGGCGTCAAGGAACTCCGGGTCACCACGGCCTGACCCGTGATCGGGGCCGACGGCACCCGGCACCGCCGGCCCGCCCCGAGGGAGGCAGGAACACTCCCGTCCCTATGCCCGGTTCCTGCCTCCCCCGAGGTCCGCACCGCTCACTCGCGCCCCGAAGCCACCAGCGCCAGCACCCCCGAGACCACGGCCGCCAGGAGCAGGGGGAGGGCGAGACCGTGGTGCAGCACCAGCCAGGCACCCAGCCAGGCGCCCGCGAACATGGCGATCACCGCGGCCGCGCGGCGGGGGGAGTGGCGGCCCGTGGCGTCGCCCAGCCGGGATTCGGCGGCCAGGCCGGTCAGGGTCATCGTCAGAACGGTGGTGGTCGTCAGGTCGGGGATGCCCAGCTTGCGGACCGTCGCATTGCGCAGGCCCATCGCGAACGCGGTCAGGGCGACGAGGGCGTACCGGGTGCCGTTCGTGTCCGGCCAGACGAGGGCGACCGAGGCCGCGCCGCCGACCAGGAGCGCTTCGGCCGCCAGGGTCAGCCGGGTCCACTTGCGGCGCGACCCGTCGTTGCAGCGGGCCGCCACGCGTCCTCCGGCCACCGCGCCGAGCAGGAAGCAGGCCAGCGAGGTCGCCGTGTGCGGAACCGAGAAGCCGGGGGCTCCGGCGGCGGCGAAGCCGAGGACCACCACATTGCCGGTCATGTTGGCCGTGAAGACCCGGCCGAGGCCCAGATAGCTCACCGCGTCGATGAGGCCGCTGACCATCGTCAGCGCCAGGAGCACGACCACCAGCCGCACCCCGCGCACCTCCGGGTCCGCCGTCGGTGTCGTCATCGTTCCTCCGGTCGGCCGGACACGCTGGGCGGGACACGTCCACCACGGGCGCGGGGAGGCGCCCGGATGCCCTGGCGCAGCGTGCGTCCCTGGCGTTCGGGGCATCACAGAGGACACGCGCACATCGGCGGAAAAGCAGCCCGGTCGGCCTATCCGGATGGCGGATGCCGCAGCGGCCGTCGCGCTGCGCGGGGGGCCCGCTCGGTGGCCGGGCCGTACGCCCTGGCGGGTGCGGAGCCGGGCCGTACGTCCTGGCGGACACGGAGGCGAAACGGACGTGCCGGTCGGCAACGTCCGGGCGTCCGGACATGCGAGCGCACCCTCGCCGGTCAGGGGGCGAGGGTGCGCGTGCTGCGTCAGGGGGACGCCGGCCACGTGGGGCCGCACGTCGGAGCGCTGCCGAAGGGGACCCGGTGGTCCGGCGGCGGAGCGGCTCAGTACCAGCCGTTGGCCTGCCAGAAGCTCCAGGCCTGGGTCGGGCTGCCGTAGCGGGAGTTCATGTAGTCCAGGCCCCACTTGATCTGGGTGGCCGGGTTGGTCTTCCAGTCGGCGCCGGCCGAGGACATCTTCGACCCCGGCAGGGCCTGGACCAGGCCGTAGGCGCCGGAGGAGCTGTTGGTGGCGGCCGGGTTCCAGCCGCTCTCGTGCTCGACGATCTTGCTGAACGCGGTGAACTGCGCGGCGTCCGGGATCATCTTGTGCGCGATCGCCTGAGCGGAGGAGGCCGAGGTCGTGGCGGCCTGGGCGGGCGCCGCGGCCAGTGCCATACCGGCGGTGGCGGCGGCCACGGCGGCGGCGGTGAGGGCCTTCTTCGGGGAAGCGATGCGGCGGATGAAGGAGACGGGCACGGAGAACCTCTTGCGTCGGGGACAGGGGATCGCCCGTATGCCCGGGCCACGCTTCGTGCGATGGCCCCCATACGGTGGCGCCGCGACCCGTTCGGGCTCGTGGCGCCTGGCGACGTCGTCCACAGAACCAGGCCCGCAGCCGGTCCGCAATGACCCCTTTTACTAGTTGTGGCCGGAACGAGGGGAAAGGTCGTTTGTGTGGCCTAGGTCTCAATGTGCAGGTCGGAGGGGGTGCACGAGAGGATGTATCGGACATAAGAGTCTACGGTCGGCGGTCGTAGGTGACCTGTGTCATGTGGGGTGCTTCACCGCCCGCCTCACGGCACGGATACGCCCCCTCACCCAGCGGGTGCGTCGAATGTGACCGCGGTCTCGAACGCGGCACGCCGGGTGGCCCGGCGCAGCGCGCGCAGCAGCGCCGGGCCGAGGGCCAGGGTGAGGACGACCGTGCAGATCGCCCGGCCCAGGTCCCAGCCCATGGAGGTGGCCAGGCAGTAGGCGGCGAACCGGGCCAGGTTGGCGGGGACCGCCGCGTGCGGGTCGAAGGCGATGTTCGAGGTCAGGGCCCCCATGAAGGGCCAGCCGGCCAGATTCATGACCGTGCCGTAGGCGAAGGCCGCGAGAAAGCCGTAGACAGCCAGGAGCAGCAGCTCGCCCCGGCCGCGCAGACGCACCGGGCCCGGAAGCAGACCGGCGCCCATGGTGAACCAGCCCATCGCCAGCATCTGGAACGGCATCCAGGGGCCCACCCCGCCCGTGAGCAGCGCGGACGCGAACATCGTCACCGAGCCGAGGACGAAGCCGAACCCGGGTCCGAGCACCCGGCCGCTGAGCACCAGCAGGAAGAACATCGGCTCGATCCCGGCCGTACCAGCGCCGATCGGACGCAGCGCCGCCCCGGTCGCCGCCAGCACGCCCAGCATGGCGACGGCCTTCGGTCCCAGCCCGGACTCCGAGATCGTCGCCGCCACGACCGCGACCAGCAGCACCAGCAGAGCCGCGAAGAGCCAGGGCGCGTCCTGGGCGTGCGCGCTGATCCGGGAGGCGGGGGGAGCGAGGAAGGGCCAGCAGAAGGCGACCACTCCCACCGCGCTGACCAGCACCAGCGCGGCGATCGAACGGCGGCCGAGCCGGACGGCACGGACCCGGGCCTGTGCGGCGGTCATGCCAGGGCCTTTCTGACCTCGGCCACCGTCAGCCACTGCTGCGGGGCCAGGATCTTGGTGACCTGCGGGGCGAAGGACGGCGAGGAGACCACGATCTCCGCCGTCGGGCCGTCGGCGATCACCTCGCCGTCGGCGAGCAGCACCACCCGGTGCGCGATCTCGGCGGCCAGCTCCACGTCGTGCGTGGCCAGGACGAGCGCATGCCCCTCGGCGGCCAGCCCGCGCAACACCGTGACCAGGCGGGCCTTGGCCGCGTAGTCCAGGCCGCGGGTCGGCTCGTCGAGCAGCAGCAGCGGAGGGCGGGCGGCCAGGACGACCGCCAGGGCGAGCGCCAGCCGCTGGCCCTCGGAGAGGTCACGCGGATGCGTGTCGTCCGTGATGCCCGGCAGCAGTTCGGACACCAGGGCCCGGCAGGTGCCGGGGGCGGCCCCCGCGTCCCGGTCGGCGGCCGTGCACTCGGCGGCCACCGTGTCCGCGTACAGCAGGTCGCGCGGCTCCTGCGGGACGAGACCGACCCGGCGCACCAGCTCGCGCGGCGGGGTGCGGTGCGGGACGGCTCCGCCGACGCGGACCGTGCCGGAGGTCGGTTCCACGAGTCCGACCAGGGAGCCCAGCAGGGTGGACTTTCCCGCGCCGTTGCGGCCCATGAGTGCGACCGTCTCGCCGGGTGCCACGGTCAGGTCGACGTGCCGCAGCGCGGTGATCCGGCCCCGCCGCACGGCCAGCGCACGCACCTCGGCGACCTGCGCGTCCACGGCGGCACCGGGAACGGCGCCCCGCCGGAACAGCCGCCGACGCCGGATCCCGCCGACGGGGACCGGCTCGTGCGCCGGGGTCTCGGTGGCGGGCGTCGGCCGGTGGGGCGGGGTTTCGGCCGTGGGCGTCGGCCGGTGGGGCGGAGTCTTGGCCGTGGACGCCAGCGCGTGTGACGGGGTTCCGGTGGCGGACGTCGACTCGTGCGGCGGCGTTGTGACGGCGGACGTCGGCCGGAGGGACGGCGCGTCGGTGGTGGATGTCGGCTCGTGCGGCGGGGTTCCGGTGGCGGGCGTCGGCTCGTGCGGCGGCGTTGTGACGGCGGACGTCGGCCGGAGGGACGGCGCGTCGGTGGTGGATGTCGGCTCGTGCGGCGGGGCCGTGATGCTGGACGTCGGCCGGTGGGATGACGCTCCGGTGGTGGACGTCGGCCGGTGGGATGGCGGTCCGGTCCGGGGCCGTGGCCTGTTCGGGCGGCTGTCCGTCAGCCGTTCTCGCAGGTCGCCGGCGCGACGGCGGGCATCCCGCACGGTCAGCGGCAGCGGGGACCAGCCCGCCAGCCGGCCCAGGTCCACCACCGGCGGGTACACCGGCGAGACGGCCATCACCTCGGCCGGGTCGCCGAACAGCGGGGCGGCGCCGGGGGCGGGCAGCAGGACGACCCGGTCGGCGTACTGGATCACGCGTTCCAGGCGGTGCTCGGCCAGCAGGACCGTCGTGCCGAGGTCGTGGACCAGGCGCTGCAGGACGGCCAGCACCTCCTCCGCCGCGGCCGGGTCGAGGGCCGAGGTCGGCTCGTCGAGCACCAGTACCCGCGGGTGCGGGGTGAGGACCGAACCGATCGCGACCCGCTGCCGCTGCCCGCCGGAGAGCGTGGCGATGGGCCGGTCGCGCAGATCGGCGAGGCCCAGCAGGTCCAGGGTCTCCTCCACCCGGCGCCGCATCACCTCCGGGGCGAGCCCCAACGACTCCATGCCGTAGGCGAGTTCGTCCTCCACCGTGTCCGTCACGAAGTGCGCGAGCGGGTCCTGCCCCACCGTGCCGACCACGTCGGCCAGTTCGCGCGGCTTGTGGGTACGGGTGTCCCGGCCGGCCACCGTGACCCGGCCGCGCAGGGTGCCGCCGGTGAAGTGCGGAACCAGTCCGCTGACCGCGCCCAGCACGGTCGACTTGCCGACCCCCGACGGGCCGACGAGCAGCACGAGTTCGCCCTCGGGCACCTCGAAGTCCACACCCTGGACGGTCGGTCCGGCCGCGCCCTCGTAGGTGACGGCGACCTCCTCGAAGCGGATCACGACGGCTCCTCGGGGTCGGGTGAGGTCTTGGGCACGACGAAGGCGGGCAGCAGCGCGAGCAGGACCGCCGCGGCCGGCCAGAGGGGGAGGACGGGGGCCGCGAGGGGGACCACTCCCGGGTTCAGCGCGTCCGGATCGCGTACGGCGGCCAGCGCGAGCAGCACGGCGACGGCGGCGCCCGAGCCCGCGACCAGCCAGGCGTGCGTGCCCCAGGGCTCCGGACGGTACCGGGTGCGCGGGGTACGGCGGCCGCCCAGCCGCAGGCCGGCGAGCGCGGCGGCGATCCCGGCGCCCAGCACCGGCAGCCCGTAGGTACCGCCCTCCGCGGTCAGCAGTCCGTACGTTCCCGCGCACACGCCCAGCAGGCCGCCGAGGGTGAGGGCGCTCGTCGTACGGCGCACGGAGGCGGGGACCTCGGCGGTCCGGCCGTAGCCGCGGGCGTCCATCGCGGCGGCCAGGGCGACCGAACGTTCCAACGCGCCCTCCAGGACCGGCAGTCCCACCTGCAGCAGGCCCCGTACGCCCCGGTCCGGGCGGCCGCGCAGCCGGCGGGCGGCCCGCAGCCGCTGGACGTCCGCGATGAGATGCGGCGCGAAGGTGAGCGCGACGACGACGGCCACGCCCGTCTCGTACAGGGCGCCGGGCAGTGACTTGAGGAGGCGGGCCGGGCTGGCGAGGGCGTTGGCCGCGCCGACGCAGATGAGGAGGGCGGCCAGCTTCAGGCCGTTGTAGCCGGAGAAGAGGAGGGCTTCCGCGGTGACCCCGCCGCCCAGGCGGATGCCCTGGGCCCAGTGGGGGAGCGGGACTTCGGGGAGGGTGAACAGGGTGTGGCTGCCGGGTATGGGGGAGCCGAGCACGACCGTGAAGGCGAGGCGTACGAGCAGGACCGCGGCGGCGAGTCGGGCGAAGGCGGTGTAGGAGCGGGACCAGGGGGCGGCGGAGCGGTGGGTGGCCACGACGTAGCCGGCGGCGGCCATGAGGAGGGCGAGGAGGAGGGGGTTGGTCGTCCGGGTGGCCGCAGCGCCCAGCCCCAGAGACCAGAGCCACCAGGCACCGGGATGAATCACCCCGCGGCCCCGCTGCCCACCCCCACGGACCACCCCCACACCCATGTGACGCCCCGCAGCCACACGCTCTCGCCGACCGTCAGCCACGGCAACGCCACTGCCGACGTCACGTCGACCCCTTAGGGGCGCGGGGAACTGCGCGATCAGCCACCGCGGACCCGCACTCGGACGACGACGGCCAGCAGCTATGCGCTCTCGCCGACCGTCGGCCACGGCAACACTGCTGCCGACGTCACGTCGACCCCTTAGGGGCGCGGGGAACTGCGCGACCAGCCACCGCGGCCCCGCAGCGAGTCGACGGCGGTCCGCAGCCATGCGCTCTCGCCGACCGCCAGTTGCGGCAACGCCACTGCCGACGTCACGTCGACCCCCCAGGGGCGCGGGGAACTGCGCGACCAGCCACCACGGACCCGCACTCGGACGACGGCCCGCAGACCGACCGCGCGGCCCACCCCCGCTACGCATTGCCGCGCCGCCGCGCCTGCCACACCGCCGCGCCGCCCAGCAGTACGACCACGGCCACACCGATCGGCAGCCCCAGCGAAGGCCCGCCGTCCGCACCCTTCGCCGTCGGCTTCCCCTTCTCCCGCTGGTGCGAGCCGTCGGCGGACACCTGCTCCCCGCACCCCTTCTTCGGATACCCGCCGATCGCGCACAGCAGGGCGTTCGTGTCGTAGCGCAGGGGCCTGGCCACCGCGGCCAGGGCCTCGGCCGTCGTCGCGTCGGGGGAGACACGGGCGCAGGCCGTGCGGCGCGCGGGCGGCGCCTCCCCGGACGGGGCGTCCGCCGCCGTGCCGGAGTCGATGACGAGAGCCACGCGCTTCGTACCCGCCTTCGCGGGCGTCTTCGCGCAGATCGTGGCGAAGTCCGCCGTGCCGCGCGGCCGGCTCGCGTCCGCGGAGTCCTCGCTCACCGCGAACCGGAAGCCCTGGACGGCACCGTCGTCGGGACGGGCGGTCGAGGGGCCCTCGGTGGCGTAGGTCCAGCGGCCGCCGTCCCGCTCCCAGAACGACCAGTAGCGGTAGCCGGCGGCCTGCGCCTGGGCGGCACCGGCGACGAGGAGCAGCGCGGCGACGAGCAGGGCCGCGGCACGGCGGACGGCGGTCACGGCTGCCGCTTCCGGCGGCCGCTGAGCAGGATGCCGATGCCGATGCCGCCGACGAGGCCGACGCCGACGATCCACCAGACGCTCGTGCCCGAGTCGTGATCGGCCTTCTTCGCCTCGGAGTGCGCGGCCTTCGCCGGCTGCGGAGCCGGGCCCGTCGCGTCGAGCGCCCGCACCAGGTCAGTACCGCCGAAGTCGCGCGGGTCCTCGCCCAGGGCGTGTGCGGCGAAGATCAGCTCGGCATAGGCGGCCGGACCGCTCTGCTGTGCCCACGCCGCCGCGTTCTTCTCCAGCCAGGCGTACGGCTTCTTCGCCTGCGCCGCCGAGCCGTTCGCCGCGAGCGCGACGACCGCGTCCGCGGTGTTGCCGTAGTCGGGCTGGTCCTCGGCGCCCGCCAGGACGGACATGAGGTGGCCGGTCTTGGCGACGGCGCCGGCGAGGTACGCGGTGGCGTTGTCCGCCAGCTGCGCCGAGGTCGGCTTGCCGGAGGCCGTGCAGGCGGGGGCCTTGTCGCGGGCCTTGCCGGGCCCGGCGGCGAAGCCCTTGCCGAGCGCGCCCAGCACCCCGGCCGCCGTGGCGTCCGCGTTGGCGGCCAGCTTGCCCTTCTTGTCCGGCTGGTAGGCGAACGCGCCGCCGCCGTCCGCGGAGCAGGGGACGGACCACTTGGCCAGGGCGTCGTAGGGGGTCTTGCCCCCGGTGCGCAGTCCGGCGGCGTCCTCACCGGCCGCGGTCAGCGCGCCGACGACATCGGCGGTGTGGTTGGTGTCGCTCGGCTGCCCCGCCGCGTAGCCCCAGCCGCCGTCCTTGTTCTGCATCGTCTTCAGCCAGGTCACCGCCTTGCGGACCTCGCCGTCGTGCCCGCCGAGCGCCTGCAGCGCCTGGACGGCGACGGCCGTCGCGTCGACGTCCGGCTGGGTGCCGCCCTTGACCGGGCAGGGCTTGGCCGTGTCCGCGCGGAAGGCGGGGAAGCCTCCGTCGTCGCACTGCTGCCCGACCAGCCAGTCGACGGCCGAGGCGGCCGGACGCTCGCCGACCGTGTGCTGTGCGAGCAGGGCGAACGACTGGCGCCACACCCCGTCGTACATCGGGTCGCCCTTGCCGAACAGCCCGGACGGGAGCCGCGTCTTCGGGGAGGGGGACGGGCCGGCGGCCATGGCGGGTGCGGCGGCGGCCAGCACGCCTATGGCGGCGAGAGCCGCGGCACTGCGGCGGACGTTCATGGTCGGCGACTGCCTCTCCTGCGGGGAACCGGCAGCGCACGGGAACCCCCGGGCGGCTCGGCTCCGTAAACCTCGACGGTGCACCGCGCGACGGGCGCCGCGCGCGAGCCGGTCAACGTCCCGTGCGGAGCGGTCCGGCTCACCGTCCGGACGGACGGTTCACGGTTGCGGGTCAGCGCCGGAATTGCACCGGCTTCCTCCCGTACGGGTGTGATGACGACCCCGCCACTTTACCGGCAGCCGCGCGCGGCCCGAGGGGTGGCCGTGGGCACACGGGAGCGGTGACCGGGGTCACGGTCACGAGGGCTGGCTGTACGCACACGGGAGCGGTGACCGGGGTCACGGCCACAAGGGCTGCCGCGAGACGGCCGGGAGAGCGCCGGGAGATGGTCGAGGTCGGGCCCGGGCGGCACCCGGTTCAGGCGGCCTGTGTCCGTGGGGTGCCGACGGTGACGTCCAGGTAGCCCGCCATCCGGTGCAGGGTGCGGGCGCACTCCGGTGGATCCTCGCCCTCGGCCACCCAGTGGGCGAGCCGGTCGGCCGGGCCCGCGTGCCAGGCCGCCGTGACCTGGTCTCCGGCCTGCCGGGTGAGGACCATGCGCTCGGCCGACGGCTCGTACGCGGCGGCCGGGTCCAGATCCAGCCGGGTCACCCGGCCGGTCACGACCGGGTAGGCGAACTGGATCGCGGCGGCCCGCTGCCGGGTCGGGGTCACGTCCGCGGGCGCGCCGGTGGCCAGGGCCGCGGCGGCCCGCGCGAGATCGACGCCGGTGGCCCGCTCGACGAGCAGCGGGATCAGATCGCCGGGCAGGTGGGGGACGACGTCGGTGACACGGGGGCCGCGGGCGGTGAGCCGCAGACCGATGTGCACCACCGTGTGCGCGAGGCCGAGCGCCCGCACGGTCCGCTCCACCGTGTGCCGCAGGAACGGGTTGTGCAGCAGCCCGTCATGGGCGTGCACGGCGTGCCGCAGCGGCTGCCGGGCGGGCGGCGGGCCCGGGGTCGTACGGGTGAGCGCGGCGATGCGGACCTCGTCGTCGAGGACGACGGCCTCGGCGGAGACGAGCGGTCCCTCGGTGTCGTCCCGGCCGGTCGGCGGGGCGGCTCGGCGGGCCAGCAGGGAGCGGAGCGCGGCCGGGTCGGCGCAGGCCCGGGCCGTCTCCTCCGGGAGGCCGGGCAGCCCCAGCCGGGCGGCGATCCGGGCGGCGGCGGGCAGTTGCTCCCGGTCCCAGGTCAGCACGCCGCCGACGCCGTGCCGGGCCGCGTGCCGCGCGACCTCCTCGGCCGTGGCCGGCCCCTGGCCCGGGTCGGCCGCGATATGGCCGGCCAGGTAGGGCAGTGCCCAGCCGGGCGGGGCGCTGCCGGCCAGGACCACCGGGTGGGCCGCCGCGATCCGCGCCAGCGTGAACTCGCCGTACGCGGCCGGCCGGCCGGCCCCGAGCAGAAGGACGGGATGCGGCATGGTCGCCTCACCTACGCGGGAGAAGGCGGACAGAGGAACGCCCCGGATGCTGCTCCCCCATAGGCAGCACCCGAGGCGGGTCGATCTTGCTCTCTGTGCCTCGATCCTCACCCACCGCGCCCTCAACTGTCAACGATTACTGCCTAATTCCGCAGGATGCGTTGTCCCGTCTGGTCGGCGCACGGGTGACCGGGTAGCCTCGCGTCAGCCCAGCCACCGAACGCATGACACGCCCAGGGGGGACCTCGGTGAGTGACGCCTACGCCCCGCTGGCCGCTGCGCTGGAGCGGCTCGGGGAACTGACCGGCCGACCCGGCCGGCTGCCGGAGGTCCTGGACGTGGCCGACCTCTCCCATCGCACCGGCATCCCCGTCGGCGTCGTCGTCGAGCTGCTCTCCGGCGGCCGGGCGCCCGAGGCCTGCCTCGCCCAACGGGTGCGGCAGCGACTGGACTTCATCCGGGAGACCCGGCGCCGTCCCGACGGCAAGCGGTACTCGCTGGACGAACTGGCCAGGATCGCCGGAACCAGCCGGCAGTGGCTGAGCGAGTGGCGCAAGAGCGGCATGCCGGGCCTCGAACACGTCGACCGGCTGCGCAGGTTCTTCGGTCTGCCGGCGGGCTTCTTCGCCGCGGACGAACCGGAGGCGCTCCACGAGGCGTTGCAGCCGGTGCTGCAGGGCCTGGAGGTGGAGGCGGACCCGCTGCTGCGGCTGCGCGAGTGCGGACTGGTCCGGCTGGCCGCGCGTGCCCCGCAGATGAACGCCCGTCAGCTGGCCACCCTCGCCGACCTGGTGGAGATGATCATCATGTCGGGGCAGGACGGCGGCCGGGGAGAGGTGGAGAGCGTCGGGCGCCCCTGATCCGGTTCCGGCCGGCGGTCTGCCACGGCCTGGCACGGCCGGCCACGGCTCGTCACGGCCTGCCACGGCCTGTCGCGGTCGGCCCCGCCGGGCGGACCGGCCGGCCGCAGCTCTCTGCGGCGCTCAGTCGGCGAACGTGTACGGGTCCAGGGCGTCGATCGGGACGTGTTCCATGAGCATGCGCTCGCCGACGCCCGTCTCCTCCGCCAGCTCGATCAGGACGTCCAGGGCCACATGGTCCTCCAGGGCGTAACCGGTGGAGTCGAAGACCGTCGTCCGGTGCCGGTAGGGCGCCCAGCGTTCGGGGTGGGAGCACACGGCCGACAGCCGGGGGCCGATCTCGGGCTCGGACAGTTGCTGGCATTCCCCCTCGTGCCGTGCCTGGTCCAGGTGGTCGGGTACGACGAGTGCCGCGCGCAGCAGCGAGAGGGGAAGCTCGGTCTTGCCGACGAGGTCGGCGCCGACCGCGTTGATGTGCGCATGGGGCTGGAGCCCGTCGGCGGACAGCACGGGCCCCTCCCCGACGGTGACGGTGGTGGCGGTGCAGATGATGTCGGACCTGGCGACCAGTTCGGCGAGGCCGGCCCGGCGCACATGAGCGTCCAGGAAGCCCACGCGGTCCCGGAAGGAGGCCGCGTGGCTCGCCTCGATGTCGTGGACGAGGATCTCCTCCAGGGGGAAGACCCGGCTCAGCGCGTGGGCCTGTGTCACGGCCTGGGCGCCCGCCCCCACCAGCCCCAGCACCCGGCTCTCCGGCAGCGCCAGCATGCGGCTGGCCACGGCGGAGGCCGCACCCGTGCGCACCGCGGTGAGCAGTCGCGCGTCGCACACCGCGGTCAGCCTGCCGGTCGCGTCGTCGAAGCGGGTCAGCGTTCCGCTGAGGGAGGGTAAGTACTGGGGGCGCGTCGGGCGGGAGGGGGTGTAGGACACCGTCTTGAGCGTCATGGAATCGCCGGGCAGGTGGTACGGCATCCACTCGATGGCCCCGATGTCCCCGGGGCCCCTGCCGAAACCGGCCCGGGGCGGCGCGACCCCCTTGCCCTTGCCGACCAGGGCCCGGTGCAGCCGGTCGATGACCAGATCGGCGAAGAGGTCACGGCCGCAGAGCTCGACCACTTTTCCCACGTGTCGTTGCGTCAGGACCAGGGCGTCCATGTTCTTCCTTCCGGTGGTGGGGCGGGCAGCTCGCAGCCCTGAGCGGGTACGCGGGGAGATCGGTCGTCCTTCACCGGGCACCTGTGCGCCGGCCGTTCTGACACCGGGGAAAGGCGAGGCGGCAGGTGATGGGCACGGGCCGTGAGCGGTGTTGCCGGCCTGGGGTCCCACTCGCTCGGTCAACCGCCATCGCAGGTGTGCGGTGATCCTGCTACCACCTTCCTTCGATTGTCAAGATCTTCTGCATTGTCATGCAGATGGAGTCGACGCTCTGGTTGTCTGGAAGATGACCGGATACCCTCACGTCTGCCTCAGCACCAGAACAGACGACGCCCCCCGGAGAACGCTCGGTGGCTCACGACGACGCATATGCCGGCCTGGCCGAAACCCTCAAGGCGCTGGCCTTCGCGGCCGGTCAGCCGGAACGACTCGCAGAGGCCGGGGCCGTGGACGTCGCCGCGCTGTCCCTGCAGACGGGCATCGAGCGGGAGGCCGTCGCCACCCTCCTGGACGGCGGCCGGGCCGAGGAGACGTCCGTACCCGCCCGGGTACGCCAACGGCTGGATTTCCTCCGTGCGCACTATCTGCGCAAGGACGGAAAGCCGTACTCCCAGCAGGAGTTGGCCGCCATCGCCGGTGTCACCCGACAAACCCTGAGCGAGTGGTACAAGAGGGGCCTGCCCGGTCTGGAGGCGGCCGAGCGGCTGCGTCAGTTCTTCAATCTCACGCCGGGGTTCTTCACCACGGACGAGCCCACGGCCCTGAACCTCGCTCTCGCCCCGGTGCTGCGGGAGCTGGAGCGCATGTCGGACCCGCTCGGACCACTGCGTACCCAGGCCATGTACCGCCTGGCGCGGCGGGCACCGAGCATGCCGGACGGGGCGCTGGAGGGTCTTCTGTACTGGGCGGAGAGGATCACCCGCCCGCAGGACGAGGCCCATCGGGCCGTCTGAGGGGCCTTCGCGGGCGGGGGTTCGCAAGGGCGGGACGGGCCGTGGCGCGAGGGTGCCACGTTTTGGCCATCCGTCACGCGGTGAAGCACCCTGTTTCCGCGTTACATCCCTTTCCTCCCGGCGGCGGTTAAACAATGAAGGTGGCTGAAGTGACATGAGGTTGGCATATTTGCGACCACACGTGACCGCCCTGCCACGTTGAGCTGCGGACCGGCCTGACCGCGGCTCCTTCCACTTCAGTCGAGGGCCGACGGGGAGCATGGTGCGTACGACCAGGAAGATGCGCCGACTTGCCAACGCGCTCATCGACCCTCTCAGGGTTCCGATCCCCGCGGATCCCGGTGATCTGCTGGACGCGCTGGTCGAGTCGGCCTCGGAATGGCGAGGGCGTCCCATCGTGGTGCACATGGCCAACTTCCCGGCGCCGCACACCGCCACCACGGGCCTGTGGATCGAACGGGACATGCGCGACGACATCATCATCGAGGCGGGCGCCCCGCCCTGGATGAAGCTGGTGATCCTGGGGCACGAGCTCTGGCACATGGCGGACAACGACACGTCCGCACTCGCCGCGCACTCCGAGAGCCTCTACCCCCTGGCGGACGGCGAACGCTCCCAGCCCGCCGCCGCGCGCACCCGGTTCCTGGAGATCGCGGAGCAGCGGGCCGACCTGTTCGGAATGCTGATCGGCGACCGGCTGCGCCCCTGGCTGAAGGCCTCGCCCGACTCCGTCTACGCGGCACGCACCGCGAACACGGGCGACCTCGCCGGACGCATCGGCGCGGCTCTCAATTACCGCGGGACCGACCGATGAGCGACTGGATCAACTATGTGAGCTGCGGAATCCTGTGGCTGGGTCTGCTGGCCAAAGTACCCGACCTCATACGCCAGCGACGTGATCCGTTTCTGCTCGCCATCAGCAGCGTTCTCGCCTTCGCCTCCCTGTGCTTTCTGTTCGGCGCACCCCGCACGGTCGGATTCATCAACTCGGTCAGCGGTGTGCCGAACCTGGCGGCTCCCCTGACCTACGCGGCCATCACGGCCTACAGCGCCTCGTCCCTGGTCCTCATCGTGTACTGGCGCGGCGGCCCCGAGACGGCCCGCACCGCCCGGTACTGGATCCTCGGGTACGCGGCCGTCCTCGGCGGCATCGCCGTCATGTTCGCCCTGGGCCGCACACCGGTGGAACGCCGGACGGACTTCGACACCTACTACGCCACCACGCCGTACATCGCCGAGCTGATCGTCCTGTACCTGGTCGCGCACCTCACGGCCGTCGTCGTCTCCGCGTACCGCTCACTGAGCTGGGCCCGGCACGTGCGGGGCCATCTGCGCGCCGGACTGGTCACGATGGGCGTCGGCATCGTCCTCGGCGCCGGCTACAGCGCATCCAAGATAGTGGCCGTGGCCGCCCGCTGGTACGGACACGACTGGTCCCGGCTCGGTACGAGGCTCTCGCCGGCCTGTGCCGGGCTGGGTGCGGCGCTGACCGTCGCGGGCACCGTGATCCCGCTGGCCGGCCCCTATCTCGCGAACCGTGCCCGGTGCTGGCGCGCCTACGCGCGGCTGGGCCCGCTCGACCACGAACTGACGGAGCTGCTGACCCGCGAGAGCCTGCGTGCGCCGCGGCCCTTCTGGCCCTCGGCCACCCGCTGGCTGACCTGGCGCCAGACCGCCATCTACAACGGCCTGTACTACCTGGAGCGCTATTTCGACCGGGGGCTGTACCGGGACACGTACGTCGGTCAGCTCGACGCGGCCGGCGACGCGCACCAGGCGGAAGCCGTCGCGTGGGCCACCGCCATCGCCGCCGCGACCCATGCCGCGGGCGAACGGGATGACGCTCTCACGGCCGTCGGCGCACCCGGGCCCCTGCCGGCACGCCCCGACCTCCCGGCTCTCCTGTGCATCGCCGACGCACTGCCCGGCTGCAAGGGCGTGCCGGTCCTGCACCTCGACAAGGGCGCTGCAGCTGCTGAATCGGTATGACGCCGACGCTCGTCCCCGGCGCACCTTCGCCCATGCTGAACGGAGCTCTCGACCCATGAGCCTTGTCGTGTACTCAGCGTCATGCTTGTTCGGGATGGCCGCCCTGCTGCTCTTCCAGAAGCCGCGCGTCGCCCTGAGAGATCCGCTGACCGCCACCACCTGTGCCGCGATCTTCCTCGGCGGACTGTGCTTCTTCTGTTCCGCGCCCGTCACCCTGGGCGCGGTGAACGACCTGACCGGGACACCCAATTTCGGCGCCCCCATGACCTACAGCGTCATCTCGGCGTACAGCGCCTCGCTGCTGATCCTTCTCATCAACTGGCGCGGTGGTCCCGCCGACCGGATCAGGTACTGGAGTGTGCGGATCGCGGTGGTCTACAGCCTGCTGATCGCCGCTATCATCACGCTGTTCACCCTGGCGGACGCGCCCGTGGAGCGCCTCAGGGACCTCGACACGTACTACGCCAACACCCCGTACATGCGGGAGATGATCGTCCTCTACCTCGCCGGACACGGCGCCTGCATGATCACCATGTGCTACGTGTGTCTGCGCTGGTCGCGCGAAGTGACCGGAATCCTCCGGACCGGTCTGCGCCTGATCATGGTGGGGCTGTCGCTGGACGTGATCGGCTTCGAGTGCGCGAAGTTCACCGCGGTCATCGCCCGTTGGACGGGGCACGACCTGGACCTGCTGTCCACCGACATCGCACCGCCTGTGACCTCGCTCGGCGCCCTGATCTGCAGTGCGGGCTTCGTCCTTCCCCGGCTGCTGCCCGCCGCCCAGGCCCAGTGGCGCAGCCTGTGGGACTACCGGGCGCTGGCCCCGCTGTGGGCCGAACTCCGCGACGTGCCGACCGCCCCCAAGCCCGCACCTCCGAGCTGGCAGTTGCCCCGCGGCAGGCTGTACTACCGCGAGTTACGGATCCTGGACGCCCTGCTCGCCCTCCAGTCCCGCTGCGACGGCCGGATCCGGGAGAAGGCCTACCAACAGGCGGTGGCCCAGGGCAGTTCGCCCGGCGAGGCCGACTTCGTGGCGGCCGCCGCCATGGTGGTCGATGCCGCGCACCAGGCCAAGCAGTCGCAGCCACCCGAGTTTTCCGAGCCGGCCGGCACGTCCCGCCTGCACACGGCAGTCTTTTCGGATACAAGCGAACTGGTCCGGCTGTCCCAGGCCCTGGCGACCTCACCGGTCGTCGGAGCGGCACGCGACGGTGTGCAGCGGACCTCTCGAAGCTGAAGGAACGGGGAGTGCAATGTCGCGTAGACGCAGAGCTGTCGTCATCGGTGCAGGCATAGCCGGCCTGCTCGCCGCCGCGGCGCTGGCGCCGGTCGTGGACCAGGTGGTGGTGCTGGACCGCGACGAGCTGCCCGACGGGCCCGAGCACCGCACCGGTGTGCCCCAGGGCCGCCACGCCCATCTGCTGATGCACGGTGGCCTGGAGGCGATGGAGGAACTGGTTCCCGGGACGGACCTGCGCGCGGAGCTGCTGGCGGCGGGGGCCCGGCAGATCTCGCTCAGCTCCGGCATGCTGGCCCTCACCCCCGCGGGCTGGTTCAGACGCTGGCGGCACGACGAGTACCTCACGATCACCTGCAGCAGGGCCCTGCTGGACTGGGTGGTGCGCACCGCGGTGCTGCGCAACCCCGCCGTCACCGTCCACCGGGCCCAGGTGACCGGGCTGCTCGGCAGTGCCCGGCAGGTGACCGGCGTACGCCTGTCACCGCGGGCCGACGGCGAGTTCGCCCCCGGCCTCCTCGCCGACCACGGCCTGCGCCGGTGCGGCGACGGCCGGGACGGCGAACTCGACGCCGACTTCGTCGTGGACGCCGGCGGCCGGGGCACCCGGATCGTGCGCTGGCTCGAAGCGCTCGGCATCCACGACGTCCGCGAGGAGAACCTCGACTCCGGGCTCGTCAACGCCACCCGCGTCTACCGCGTTCCGCAGGGCGCGCAGAACTGGCCGCTGACCCTGGTCCAGGCCGACCCCCACACCGGTCGCCCCGGACGCAGCGGCATGATCGTCCCCATCGAGAACGACCAGTGGATGGTCAGCCTCGGCGGCACCCGCGGCAGCGAACCCCCGAAGGACCCCGACGACTTCCTCGCGTACGCCCTCGGCCTGCCGAGCCCCCTGGTGGGCCGGCTCATCGCCGGCGCCACGCCCCTCACACCGGTCTTCACCAGCCACAGCACCAGCAACTCCCGCCGGTATCCGGAGAAGTCCCGCGTCTGGCCGGACCGCCTCGTCGCGCTCGGCGACGCCGCGGCCACCTTCAACCCCCTTTACGGACAGGGCATGTCGGTGGCCGCGCTCGGCGCCCGCTCGCTGGCCGAGGCCGTCCGGCAGACCGACGTCGGCGCCCCCGGGCTGGCCCGCCGCGTCCAGCGCACGGTGGCCCGGTCCGTCGAGGCGGCGTGGTCCGTCGCCGTCAGCACGGACATCCTCTATCCCGGCGTGGAGGGCGGCGCGCCGACCCTCGCGCACCGCCTCACCGCGGGCTACTCGCGGCGGCTGACCAGAGCCGCCACCGGCTCCTACCGGGCGGCCTCCGCCCTGTGGGACGTCACCTGCCTGCGCACGGGCCCGACACGGCTGATGCGACCGGACGCCGTCCTGTCCGCGCTGACCGGCCCGCCGCTGCCGCCGTTGTCGGGACCGCCCCTGACCGCGGACGAGCGGGCCTTCCTGGCGACCCTGGCACAGGCCCGGGACCAGCGCGCTCCGTCCCCGGCCCGCTGACCCGTCACACCGCCACGTAGGCCACCGGCCCGCTCCCCGGCACCGGTTCCGCCCGGCCCAGTTTCACCAGGCGGCGCAGATGGGCCTCGGCCTCCGAGACGGCGATGGTCCGCGATCCGTAGGGGATGTCGGGCCAGGGACGGTTCCACTGCATGCGCTCGGCCAGCTGCCAGGGGGTGAGCGGTTCGCGCAGGAGGGCCAGCAGACCGGTCAGGCGCTCCTCGTGGTGGGCGAGCAACTCCCCGACCCGGCCGGGCGCGTCGGTGAAGGCGTACTGGTGGGCGGGGAGCACCTCGGCCGGGGTGAGGCGTCCCACCCGCTCCAGCGAGTCCAGGTAGTCGCCGAGCGGGTCGGTCACCGTCGCGTCGTCCGGATCCTCGTACAGACCGATGTGCGGGGTGATCTCCGGGAGCAGGTGGTCACCGCTGAACAGCCGCCCGTGCCCGGGCAGCCGGGCCGGGTGCTCCTCCTCCAGGTGCAGGCAGACATGTCCCGGGGTGTGGCCCGGGGTCCAGATCGCCCGCAGCCGGCGGCCGGGCAGGCCGAGGAGTTCGCCGGGGACGATCTCCCGGTCGGGCAGGGCGGGGGAGAGGCCGGGGAGGGTGCGGCCGCTGCGGGCCCGGCGCAGCGGGGCGACGTGCTCCTCGGGCGCCCCGGCGGCCGTCAGCTTGACGGCCATGTACGCGTACCAGCGCTCCGGGCGGGTCTCCCGCGCCCTGCGTACGATCGCCGCGTCCGCCGCGTGCATCGCCACCCAGGCACCGGAGGCCTCGCGCACCTGCGCCGACAGCCCGTGGTGATCCGGGTGGTGATGTGTGATGACGACCCCGTGCACCTCCTGGACCGACGTGCCGCAGGCCGCGAGACCTGCCGCCAGCGTGTCCCAGGACGCCGGGTCGTCCCAGCCGGTGTCGACCAGCACCGGGCCCCGGTCGGTGTCCACGACGTACACCAGCGTGTGCCCCAGGGGATTGTCCGGGATCGGGACCTGAACGGACCGTACGCCCCCGCCGTGATCGAACGTCTTCGTCATCAGTCCTCCGCCCCGCCGCCCGCACCCCACGACCACGGCCCACTATAACGAGAACTGACTGAACGTCAGATAGTTGTGCGACCACTCCACACGGTGTGCACCGCCGGCGGGGGCCGGCGTCCCTGCCGCCCGATGACCTCCTCGGCGCGCGGTAAGACCGCGATCACCTGCACCGGGGTCCGTCATGGAGTCGGCGGTCGATCTTCAGCATGAAGCTCCGGCGCTGTTGGAGAATTTGTGGGTGTTCCACCCGTAAGCGGAGACCTTTACTTGTGTCAATTGGCCGGGCGGGCATGAGACGCCGGTGTCGGACGCAAAGTGGCCGGTGCTGTCGGTGGCAACCATTCGAACGTCCTCTTGTTTCCGGGAGCTGCCGCTGACGCCCGTCCATGTCCAGATGGTGACCCGCTCTCGGGGCTTGAATCCACCACCGGTGACATGCAGGGTCCGCAGTGTGTCGGAGGCGTACTGGATGGAGGCGTCGATGACGGGGGGCGCCGCAGGATGCGGCGGGGGTGGCGGTGGCGGGGGAGGCGGAGGCGGCGGCTTCCGTGAGACGTCGGCCCACCCCAGAACGGGAATCGTCCAACCGTGCCGACATTTCGATCCGAATGTTCTGCTGGAGCAGCCTTCTACAATAAAACTGTAGAGGCCCGATTGGTTCATCTTGAAGTCCCACCAGCCGTTGTATGTGCCGCTGATGTCCTTCTGTCCCACGTTGTGTCCGTCCTTGTCCCAGCGGATGATGTAAAAGTCGTAGCTGTATCCCCTGTCGTTCGTATCCCACTGGACTCGGATTCGACTCGGGTCTCCGGGATCCTTTTGGGTCCATACGGTCATCTTCGGTGCCTGGTCGGGAGACCATGCGATTTGGCCGTACTGGAAGTCCTGTATACGGCCGTGCCGTCCTGGGAAATCATGCTCCGGATTGATGGGGCACCCGATGCGCCACGGCCAGGAGGTATTCCCTTCCGCCTTGCGCAAGTCGGTCCATGTCCCGCCGATGAGGCCGTAGGGAGCGATGCTGCACTGGCCCGCGGCGGCGGCCTCCCTTGAATATGGCACCAGCGTGACACCGGCTGAAAGACCGAGTGCGGCAGTGATCAACGACAGCCGTCGTGTCCCACTGGTCCTCTTCATGATGATCTCCCGGGCCGAAAAAATGAGCACGGAGAATCCCGCCGCGTCCGGCAGATGCAGCTTCGACTGCGCTGCCGCGCAACAGACCCCGGGACCGCGACTCGCACCTCTTACTGCAAGGTCGCCCATGACTATTTCCACTGTGCTCCTGTTCGGCGAGCGGCACCACTGGGTAAACGGTTGTTTCGAATTCAATTCGCCCGGTCCAAAAATAGATCAAAATCTATGCTGGAAATACTCCGGACTGGCTTGGTCGGAATCCGTTCCCTCCACGCGCTGTGGACCCGCCGGGTAACTCGCGCAATCCCGGCCCGTGCCTTCCTCGCGGTCATACGCGCCGGCGAGCACCGGACGGCGCCCGTCAGCGCTACGTTCGTTCGGCCGCGGTGGTGGAGCCCGGCGGTTCGCCTGTGGTCGTCTTCCGGCCCGGGCAGGTGGCGGTGCTCGACGCCATCCCGCTGCCGGTGAAGGTCCTCGACGACGTCTTCAGCGCGTGAGTTGTCGGCGTCTCCGGGGACAGCTACTGATCGATGTCGGCGTGAACCCCGCGCAGCTGCAGCCGGGCCCTGAGGAACTCCATCTCCGGCAAGGTCCCCACCAGGCCATCACGGCTCAGCTCCCCAGCCAGCTCACGCGCGCGCGACAACGAGGCCGCCGAGACCTCCCGAAGGACCTTCAAAGTCGGGACGAGATGGGGAACCGGGCCGACCAGCCGGAGCCTGACGGGTCCGTGCGCTGCGAGCAGGGCCTCCCGGACATCATCAGGCGCTGGTCCCCGACCGGCGTGTTCGCACAAGTGGGTGCCGCAGGACCCGCAAGAGAACTCCGAGTCCCACCACAACTCATCGTGAAGGACGAACTGGTTCACCTGTCGCACCGCAGTGCTGCCGCACTCGCACCGCGATGTGATCTTCGCTGTCCGGCCGGTCACCCGGGCTCCCCCGTGTTCCACTCCCGCGGCAGATCCTCGCCGCAGAAGACGCAGACGAAGTCCTCCTCCCGCACGATGCTGAGCTCCCGGCAGGAGCGGCATCGGCGGAAGACCACCTCGTGCGTGAACCCGGACGGGCGATGGATCCCGATCCGGTCCAGGGCCTCGGCCACGGCTGGCCATGAGCTGACGTCCGGGCAGTAGCCGGTCGACTGGTTGCTGACTTCCTCGACCACCCACCGTCCGGACTCCTCGCGGAAGCTCATCTCGCCGGCGCTCAGCACCTCTCCGCCGCCGGCGCACACCACGTGCTCGCTGCGGCGCGGAGCCAGTCGCAGCACCCCGCCGCCGTCGACGACGAATGTGAAGGGCTCGGCCAACTCATCCACGGTCAGCGCAGAGACCCACTCGCCGAAGTCTGCTGACGAGCGGATGCTGTGACCCTCACTGCTCGCCTGAACGAGCGCCTTCAGCTCCGCCGGACCCACATACCGATAACGCTGCCCCCGCGTCTCCACGCCCACCAACCTAGTGGCTCACGCAGCCAGAACCTGGGGGATTACCGGCTCACGACGGGAAGCCCCTGCTACCGCAGAGGTCGCCCAGGGGCAGAAGCTTGGCCGTACGGACTGCACGGCACCGGTGAGCGCGGTGATCGGCGGCCTGGTTGCCGTTGCTTCTACCCGCCTGGCAGACCGCAGGCGCCGGCATCGAGAGGAACAGACTCGGTCCCGGGGCCGGCACCAGGTGGGTTATGCGGAAGCTACCCGCGCCGGGAGTGCCGGTGAGTACGCTGGCCAAGCTGGAGAGCATGGCATCACTGGCCTGTTGAGCGATGCCGCAGGGCATGACGGCCATGAAGCAGATGCTATTGCGCAGTCGGCCGAAAGCGACGAACTCGACCTCATCGATGGGCATTTCCACTGCCCGTGGAGGCGACCACCTCTCGCCGCGGAAGGTTGCAAATGAAGTACGTCACTGCCGTCTGGGACGACGGCGGGTTCTTCGTGGATCCGAGGGCTTATCTGGCCGAACTCCCCGAGTTCCGCCACCAATTGCCAGCCGGAGCCTGGGCCTTCGCGTCCGATCCGGCGCATTATGATTTGGGGCACGGCAACAGTCGCTGTGTCAAGGATCTAGAGTTGTCCGGTATTCAGGTGGACACCGACAAAAGTGGTGGGCTGACCCTGGAATTCGCTCCGAATCAGTGGAAGCACGACTCAGGGCTGCGCATCAGGTATTCAGGCGTGACACACTTCTCCATCGACTATGAGCGCGCCATCGACTGGATGCTGGTCGACACCGTGCTCCTCGACGAGGTCCTCCCGCACGCGGACGGCGGTTGCGTGCACGAGATCGCGCTCACCGACGCGTCGATCACCGTCCGCTGCGAGGACCTGCAGGCCGTCTGGGGGGACGAGAGCTGAGGAGTGACCGTCCGTGATCAACGCGCCCACGAGACCCTGCAGTCGGAGGCCTTCGGCAGCGTCGACCGGCTGTGATCAGCCAACGACGAATTCCGGTTCGGCAAGGCGACCCGGGGTTCACCCTGCGCGTCTACACGCACCTCATGCCGAGCGGCGAGTGCCGCACGCGGAAGGCGATCTACGGCAGCTACGGGGCCGCCGGCGACGGCCCACAGGCGGCCCAAGCGGCTTGGAGGTACCCGGACCAGCGGCGAAACCGCTGGTCCGGGCCTATTCGGCCCTGCCCATTGCCCCCTATAACTAGAACTGATATCAGTTCTGAAACAGCGTCAGAAACAGGCGGTGCGGCGGGAGGCAGTCGGTCATGACCGAGCTCGTGGAACACGGACAGCTGTTCATCGGCGGGGAGTTGTGCGATCCCCTGGGCAAGGACGTCATCGAGGTGATCTCCCCGCACACCGAGGAGGTCATCGGCCGGGTGCCGCACGCCTGCCGCGAGGACGTCGACCGGGCGGTGGCCGTCGCGCGCCGCGCCTTCGACGAAGGACCCTGGCCGCGCGCCTCACTGGCGGAGCGGATCGAGGTCGTCACCCGGATCAAGGACGGCATCGCCGCCCGGCACGAGGAGATCGCCCGGGTGATCTCCGCCGAGAACGGCTCCCCGTACTCCTGGAGCGTGCTGGCCCAGGCGCTCGGCGCGATGATGGTGTGGGACTCGGCGATCAGGGTCGCCCGGGACTTCGTCCACGAGGAGCGCCGCGACGGAGCCCTCGGCCCGATCCTCGTGCGGCGCGAACCGGTCGGCGTGGTCGCGGCCGTGGTCCCCTGGAACGTCCCGCAGTTCGTCGCCGCCGCCAAGCTCGCCCCCGCGCTGCTCACCGGCTGCACGGTCGTACTGAAGCCGTCCCCGGAGTCGCCGCTGGACGCCTATCTGCTCGGCGAGATCGCGCGCGAGGCCGGGCTGCCCGAGGGCGTGCTGTCGATCCTGCCCGCCGACCGCGAGGTCAGCGAGTACCTGGTCGGGCACCCCGGCATCGACAAGGTCTCCTTCACCGGCTCGGTCGCGGCCGGCCGGCGCGTGATGGAGGTGGCCGCCCGCAACCTCACCCGGGTCACGCTGGAGCTGGGCGGCAAGTCGGCCGCGGTCGTCCTGCCCGACGCGGACGTGGCGACGGCGGTGGCCGGCATCGTCCCGGCGGCCTGGATGAACAACGGGCAGGCGTGCGTCGCCCAGACCCGCATCCTCGTCCCGCGCGCCCGCTACGACGAGTTCGCCGACGCCTTCGCACGGGCGGCCGGTGCCCTGAAGGTCGGCGACCCGCTCGACGCGGCCACCCAGGTCGGCCCGCTGGTCGCCCGGCGCCAGCAGCAGCGCAACCTCGACTACATCCGCATCGGCCAGGAGGAGGGCGCCAAGGTCCTCACGGGCGGCGGCCGCCCGGCCGGTCTGGAACGCGGCTGGTACGTCGAGCCGACCCTCTTCGGCGATGTCGACAACTCCATGCGGATCGCCCGTGAGGAGATCTTCGGCCCGGTGATCTGCCTGCTGCCGTACGGTGACGAGCAGGAAGCGGTGAAGATCGCCAACGACTCGGACTACGGCTTGTCGGGAAGTGTGTGGACGGCCGACGTCGAGCGCGGCATCGAGGTCGCCCGGCAGGTCCGTACCGGCACCTACTCCGTCAACACCTTCAGCCTGGACATGCTCGGCCCGTTCGGCGGCTACAAGAACTCCGGCCTGGGGCGGGAGTTCGGCCCCGAGGGCTACGGCGAGTACCTCGAACACAAGATGATCCACCTGCCGGCGGGGGCCTAGGGATGGGCGACCGCTGGCACGTCGAGGTCGACCGGTCCGTGTGCATCGGCTCGGCCCAGTGCCTCCACCACGCCCCGGCCGGCTTCCGCCTCGACTCCGCCCGTCAGTCCCATCCCGTCGAGCCGGACACCGACGCGAGCGAGCAGGTCCTGAAGGCGGCCGAGAGCTGTCCGGTGGAGGCGATCGTCATCACGCTGACGGGGAGCGGGGAGCCGGTGTTCCCACCCGAGGACTAGCGCCGTGCCCGAGGTGCCGGAGGGCGGACTCGGGCAGGGCGTACGGACCGGCCCGGGGTGCGGCCTGGGCGGCCCGGACGTGGCCGGCGGTGTCGCGCGGGCCCAGCGCTCAGCCGGGTCGCGAGGTGCCGGGGCCCGGTGGGCGTCTGCCCGAAGCCGCCGGTGCGCAGGCGGATCACGGACGGGCCGAACTCGGGCAGCGGCGGCTACGGAGGGGGGAGTTGCGTTCCGCAGTCGCTCCCCCGGCATGTGACGAGGTGCTGCCAGTGCCTCACGATGGTCCCGGCGGCGGTGAAACCGGGGGACGAGGACGCGTTCCTGGAGCAACTGGTCGCCGAGCGCCGGGTGGTCATCCGGCTGAAGGCGGACCGCCTGTACGACACGGCGCTCGACATCGGCAGCACTGACAGCACTGACAGCACTGACGACGCCGACAGCACCGACACCGTCGGCAGCACCGGCAGCACCGGCATCGCCACACCGTCGGCAGCATCGGCACCGCCACACCGTCGGCAGCCAGGACGGAGCAGGTCAGCGGGGGGAGGCCTCCGGGTCCGTCAGGTCGATCAGCCGGCACACCGTCTCGATGTCGATCTTGACCTGGGCGATGGAGGCGCGGCCCGAGAGCCAGGTGATCAGGGCCGAGTGCCAGGTGTGCTCGATGACCCGGACGGCGGAGAGCTGCTCGGGCGTCGGATGCTCCAGGCCCATCGCGTCCAGGATGATCACGGTGGTCTGCCGGGAGACCTGGTCGACCTCGGGGGAGACGCTGCGGTCGGCGAACGTGAGGGCGCGGACCATGGCGTCGGCCAGATGCGGCTCGCGCTGCAGCGCGCGGAAGGCCCGCATCAGGGTCTCCGCGACCCGCTCGGCGGCCGTGTCGCCCGCCGGGGGCTTCTTGCGCAGCGTGCCGTGCATGTGCTCCAGCTGGTCCTGCATGGTGGCGACCAGCAGATGCACCTTGGACGGGAAGTACCGGTAGAGCGTGCCGAGGGCCACCTGCGAGGACTCGGCGACCTCACGCATCTGCACGGCGTCGAAACCGCCCCGGCTGGCCAGCTGTGCGCTCGCGTGCAGGATCCGGCGGCGGCGGGCCTCCTGCCGCTCGGTCAGCGGCGGCGTGGGGGGCCGGGCGCCGTGCGCTTCCACCTTGGATTCCACAGGCATGGGTCCCGTTCCGTGACAGTCGGTGAGGGCGTCTGTAGGGCTTGTGATCATCCTGCACGGCGGGGGTCGGCGCCGTGGCGTGAATCACCTGATCCACTGCTCTCAGCGCTCCTACCTGCCGGTAGATTCAGAGCCTCTTGAACGATCAAGTCTGAAACTTGTTCTAGATTAGCGTCCCGTCGTAGTCTCGCGGGACAGTGCAGGCAGAAGGGGGCCCAGAGTGACCGCTGAGGCCAGTCAGGCGGGTCCCCGACCGGACCTCGCCGCGGATGGCGAGCGACCCCTGCACATCGCGCTCCTCACCTATAAAGGGAACCCGTTCTGCGGCGGCCAGGGCGTGTACGTACGGCACCTCTCCCGCGAGCTGGCCCGCCTCGGCCACCGGGTGGAGGTCATCGGCTCACAGCCCTATCCCGTCCTGGACGAGGGGTACGAGGGCCTGGCCCTGACCGAGCTGCCCAGCCTCGACCTCTACCGCCAGCCCGACCCCTTCCGCACCCCGAAACGGGACGAGTACCGCGACTGGATCGACGCCCTGGAGGTCGCCACCATGTGGACCGGCGGCTTTCCCGAGCCGCTGACCTTCTCCCTGCGCGCCGCCCGCCATCTGCGCGCCCGCCGCGGTGAGTTCGACGTCGTCCACGACAACCAGACGCTCGGCTACGGCCTGCTCGGCGACATCGGCGCCCCCCTGGTCACCACGATCCACCACCCCATCACCGTCGACCGCCGGCTGGAGCTGGACGCGGCCGAGGGCTGGAAGCGCCGCTACTCGGTGCGCCGCTGGTACGCCTTCACCCGGATGCAGAAGCGCGTCGCCCGCCGGCTGCCCTCGGTACTCACCGTCTCCGGCAGCTCCCGCAAGGAGATCGTGGACCACCTCGGCGTCCGCGACGACCGCGTCCACGTCGTCCACATCGGCGCCGACACCGACCTGTTCGCGCCGAATCCGGGTGTGGCCGAGGTGCCCGGCCGGATCGTCACCACCTCCAGTGCGGACGTGCCGCTCAAGGGCCTGGTCTTCCTGGTCGAGGCGCTCGCGAAGGTGCGCACCGAACACCCCGCCGCCCACCTCGTCGTCGTGGGCAAGCGCCCCACGGAGGGCCCGGTCGCCCAGATGATCGAGCGCTACGGCCTCGAAGGCGCCGTCGAGTTCGTCAAGGGCATCTCCGACGCCGAGCTGGTCGACCTGATCCGCTCGGCCGAAGTCGCCTGTGTGCCCTCGCTCTACGAGGGGTTCTCGCTGCCCGCCGCCGAGGCCATGGCCACCGGCACCCCGCTGGTCGCCACCACCGGCGGTGCCATCCCCGAGGTCGCGGGACGCGACGGGGAGACCTGTCTGGCCGTCGCGCCCGGTGACGCGGGCGCGCTCGCCGCCGGGCTCGGCCGGCTGCTCGGCGATCCGGGACTGCGCACCAGGCTCGGCCGCGCGGGCCGTGAGCGGGTCCTGCGGCACTTCACCTGGGCCCGAGCGGCCGAGGGCACGGTGGCCCGCTACCGCGAGGCGATCGGCTCCTCGCCGGCCCGGCACCCCGGACGCCTGGCTGCCCCAGCCACCGTTGCAGGCATCTCTTCCGAAAGCAGGGCCACGTGCTGACCGTCGACTTCTCCCGGTTCCCGCTCGCCCCCGGCGACCGTGTCCTGGACCTCGGCTGCGGGGCCGGCCGGCATGCCTTCGAGTGCTACCGGCGCGGCGCGCAGGTCGTGGCCCTGGACCAGAACGCCGAGGAGATCCGCGAGGTCGCCAAGTGGTTCGCGGCGATGAAGGAGGCCGGCGAGGCACCCGAGGGGGCGACCGCGACCGCCATGGAGGGCGACGCCCTCGCGCTGCCCTTCCCGGACGAGTCCTTCGACGTCGTCATCATCTCCGAGGTGATGGAGCACATCCCCGACGACAAGGGCGTGCTCGCCGAGATGGTGCGCGTGCTCAGGCCCGGCGGCCGGATCGCCGTCACCGTGCCGCGCTACGGCCCCGAGAAGGTCTGCTGGACACTCTCCGACGCCTACCACGAGGTCGAGGGCGGCCACATCCGCATCTACAAGGCCGACGAACTGCTGGCCAAGGTCCGCGAGGCGGGCCTGAAGCCGTACGGCACCCACCACGCGCACGCCCTGCACTCGCCCTACTGGTGGCTCAAGTGCGCCTTCGGCGTGGACAACGACAAGGCGCTCCCGGTACGGGCGTACCACAAGCTGCTGGTCTGGGACATCATGAAGAAGCCGCTGGCCACCCGGATCGCCGAGCAGGCGCTGAACCCGGTCATCGGCAAGAGCTTCGTCCTCTACGCGACCAAGCCCCATCTGCCCCGGCTCGCCGAGACCGACGGGGCGGCCGCCAAGTGACGACGCCCCGGACAGAACACCTCGTCCTGCCCGGGGTCCTCACCGCCGAGCAGGCTGCCGTGACCGTGCACGGCATCCTCGCGGGGCAGCGGGAGGACGGCGCGATCCCGTGGTTCCGCGGACACCACCTCGACCCGTGGGACCACACCGAGGCCGCGATGGCCCTGGACGCGGCCGGCGAACACGAGGCCGCCGAGCGGGCCTACCTCTGGCTCGCCGCCCATCAGAACGAGGACGGCTCCTGGTACGCGGCGTACGCCGACGGCGCCCACGACGACGTCACCGACCGCGCCCGCGAGTCGAACTTCGTCGCCTACATAGCCGTCGGCGTCTGGCACCACTACCTGTCCACCGGCGACGACACGTTCCTGGACCGCATGTGGAGCTGTGTGTACGCGGCCATGGAGTGGGTGCTGCGGCTGCAGCAGCCCGGCGGCCAGATCGGCTGGCGGCGCGAGGACGACGGCACGCCCACCACGGACGCGCTGCTCACCGGCAGCTCCTCCGTCCACCACGCCCTGCGCTGTGCGCTCGCCATCGCCGACCAGCGTGAAGAACCGCAGCCCGACTGGGAGTTGGCGGTGGGCGCCCTGCGCCACGCGATCCGCAGGCACCCCGAGCGCTTCCTCGACAAGGACCGCTACTCGATGGACTGGTACTACCCGGTCCTCGGCGGTGCGCTGACCGGCGCGGAGGCCAAGTCCCGCATCGAGGAGGACTGGGACCGCTTCGTCGTGCCCGGACTGGGCGTGCGCTGTGTGGCGCCCAACCCCTGGGTGACCGGCGGCGAGTCCAGCGAACTGGCCCTCGCCCTGTGGGCGATGGGCGAGTCCGACCGCGCCCTGGAGATCCTCCAGTCCATCCAGCACCTGCGCGACGCGGAGACCGGCCTGTACTGGACGGGCTACGTCTTCGACGACGACGCGGTCTGGCCCCGTGAACTCACCACCTGGACGGCCGGATCCCTGCTGCTGGCCGTCGCGGCGCTCGGCGGTCACGACGCCACCTGCGCGGTCTTCGGAGGGGAGCACCTGCCGTCCGGGCTCGCACCCGACTGCTGCCGCTGAACGGTCAGTGCCGGTGCATCCGGTTGGCGACGGCGTGGCCCACGAACAGGTAGACCACGGCGGCGAGCCCGTAGCCCGCGACCACCCGGGCCCAGGCCTCGTCGAAGGTGAACAGATCGTGGGACCACCCGGCCAGCCAGGAGGCCGCGTCATGGACGAACTGGACCAGGCTGTTGGCCCGGTTCGCGTCCAGCAGGTACATCAGGATCCACAGGCCCAGGATGAGGGCCATGATGTCGGCGACGACCGCTATGACCGTGCCGGCTTGATTCGCTCCAGTGCGGTATCTAGACATGGAAACCGGATTGCCGCAACCGGGGGCCTGAAACCTGTCCGGGTCCGGCACGCCCGGGCGGGGCCGTCCCGAGTGGCGCACAGCGGCCGTTCGGGTGACGCTGGCCGGTGGTAACAACCACTCGGGGAGACACATGTCCGGAGGACCCCGTGGCCATACCGATACGGCGCCTCTGTGTGGCGCTCACCCTGTGCTGCGCCCTGCTGGCCGGTTCCACCGCCTACGGCAGCACCGCGAAGACGAGCACGAAGGGCACCGTGGAGGTGGCTGCCGTGGACGCGGCCACGCCCAGCCCGAGTACGTCCGCCGAGCGCCAGAAGTTCGCCAAGACCCGCTTCGTCGCCAACGCGGGCCTCGCGGCCGGTGCCACCTACCAGTGGATCGTGAAGCCCTGGAAGGCGGGCAAGTTCAAGAAGGGCGCCCACGGCCGCAGGCTGGCCCTGGTGAAGGCCGGTCTCGCCGGCGCCTTCACCTACAACCGGCTCAAGGCAGCCCAGCGCAACGCCAAGGGCGACCCCACGCTCTCCAAGGCCCTCGCCCCACTGACCGCCGGGATCGAGGCGCTCAAGAGCCTGCCGTCCAAGCTGAAGAGCGGTGACGCATCCGCGCCAGGCGCCTTCGACGACATCATCAACAAGGTCAAGGACGCGGGGAGCAGCGCCGGTGCCCCCGTCAAGGACAAGGTTCCGTCCGCCTCCCAGCTGACCGGCGGCTAGGAGTTCAGCTCCGCCAGCACCCTGAGGGTGTGCGGGTCCGGTGACAGGGCCAGCAGGTCCGTCACCGGGCCCTTGCGCCACAACTCCAGCCGCTCGGCGATGCGTTCACGCGGGCCGACCAGGGAGATCTCGTCGGCGAAGGCGTCCGGCACGGCCAGCACGGCCTCCTCGCGCCGCCCGGCCAGGAACAGCTCCTGGATCCGCCGCGCCGCCTCCTCGTAGCCCATGCGGGCCATGAGGTCGGCGTGGAAGTTGCGGGCCGCGTGCCCCATCCCGCCGATGTAGAAGCCGAGCATCGCCTTCACGGGCAGCAGCCCCTCGGCGACGTCGTCGCACACCTTCACCCGCGCCATCGGGGCCACCACGAACCCCTCGGGCAGCTCCCGCACCGCGTCCCCGTACACCTCCGGCCGGCTCGGCGCCCAGTACAGCGGCAGCCAGCCGTCGGCGATCCGGGCCGTCTGGGCGACGTTCTTGGGCCCCTCCGCGCCCAGCAGGACGGGCAGATCGCGGCGGAGCGGGTGGGTGATCGACTTCAGCGGCTTGCCCAGCCCGGTGCCGTCCGCCCCCCGGTACGGCAGCGGATGGAAGCGGCCGTCCGAGACCACCGGCCCCTCCCGCCGCAGCACCTGCCGTACGACGTCCACGTACTCCCGGGTCGCGGTCAGCGGCGACTTCGGGAACGGGCGGCCGTACCAGCCCTCCACCACCTGCGGCCCGGACAGGCCGAGCCCGAGCGTCATCCGCCCCCCGCAGAGATGGTCCAGGGTGAGCGCGTGCATCGCAGTGGTGGCCGGGGAACGGGCGGCCATCTGGGCAACCGCCGTACCCAGTCCGATCGTTGACGTCCGTGCGGCGATCCAGGTCAGTGGGGTGAAGGCGTCCGAGCCCCAGGACTCGGCCGTCCACACGGAGGCGTACCCGAGCCGCTCCGCCTCCTGGGCCAGCGCCACATGGCCGGCGTCCGGACCGCGCCCCCAGTAGCCGAGTGCCAGACCGAGCCGCATGCCTACCTCCTGACGATCCGTCAGTTCGTTCGGGGAGGCGACTGTACGGCAACGGCCCCCCGCCCGGAAGGGCGAGGGGCCGTGCGGAGCGGTGCCGGTGCGGCTCAGCCGCGCTGGATCCCGGAGGTGTCCTGCAGCACACCGCGGCGTCCGTCCTGGGTCTGCGCGATCAGCTGCGCACCGCGCTGCTCGACCGCCAGGTACCAGGTACCCGGAGCCAGTTCGGCGATCGGAGCCGGCGAGCCGTCCTCCGAGAACAGCGGACGCGCCACCGGAACGGCGAACCAGAACGGCGAGAAGTCCGCGGCGGCCGGCTGCGGCGCCGGGGCGGCCGCGGCGGCCGGGACACCCTGGGCACCCGGAACACCCGGCTGCCCGAACGGCTGGCCCGGCTGCGGCTGCGCACCGTAGGGCTGCTGCGGCTGGGCACCCGGGTAGCCGTAACCACCGGGCGGCTGGGCGCCGTAGGGCTGCGGGGCGGCGGGCTTGGCAGCCGGGACCAGGCCGGCCTGCAGCGCGGGGACCAGCGGGGTGGCGATGGCGGCGGCGGCCATCACCAGGGTGGCGATCAGCGCGAGGACCAGGCCCGTGCCGGCGCTCGGACCGCTGCCGACGTCGCGGATGTTGTTCGCGCCGCCCGACGGGTCGATGACGTTGCCCAGGGCGCTCCACGCCGCGAAGACGGTGAACGCGACGCCGAACTGGCCGAGGTCCAGGCCCGCCACCTTGAGAGGCTTCTCGGTGGTACGGGTGAAGACGAGGAGCCCGGCGCCGAAGAGTCCCGCGAGGACGACGCTGAGCAGAACCGGTCCGCTGGCCCACAGGTTCGGAAGGTCGAGGCCGTCGGCCCCGTCGTACGAGTAGTTGTCGAGGAACGACGCGATGAACAGCAATACCGCTGCCCCGATCACCACGCCGTCGCCTCTAGTGAGGGAGCGGATATTCACTTCAGGTCCTTCGTAGGTCGTCTCGTCGTCGGTAGACACTATCGTCCACAAGATCCTGCTGTCCGGCCGGTTCCGCCCGCCGGTCACGACTCGCGCAGGAAACTCACGATTCCCTCAGAGATCCCTTGCGCGGCCTTCTGCCGCCAGGCCCCGCTGGTGAGCAGTGCCGCGTCCTTGCTATCCCGCATGTTGCCGCACTCGATGAAGACCTTGGGAACCGTTGACAGATTGAGACCGCCCAGGTCCTGACGTGTGACGAGACCGGTACCTTCGCCGATGTAGTTGGAGGGGGGTTCCCCCGTGACGCTCAGGAACTTGCCCGCGATGCGCTCGCCCAGGTCGCGGGAGGGCCCGACGATGGGGCGGGTGTCGGCGGCGCCGGCGTGCACGGACGCCGGGAGGATGACGTGGAAGCCGCGGTTGCCCTCGGCCGAGCCGTCGGCGTGGATCGAGATGGCGGCGTCCGCGTGCGCCGTGTTGCCGATCCGGGCCCGCTCGTCGACGCACGGGCCCCAGGGCGGGGAGTCGCCGTCGCGCGTCAGTTTCACGGTGGCGCCCTGCTCTTCCAGGATCGCGCGCAGCCGGTGGGCCACGTCCAGCGTGAACCGGGCTTCCGTGTAGCCCGCGTTGGTGGACGTGCCGGTGGTGTCGCACTCCTTCTTGTTCGTGCCGATGTCCACCTGACGGTTGATCTCGTCCGGGTGCTGGAAGTTGCCCGGGTTGTGGCCCGGGTCGATGACGACGACCTTGCCCTTGAGGGGGCCGGAGCCGGTGGCGGTGGGCGTCGGACTCGTCTTCCCGGCGCCGCCGGTGGCCGGTGCCTTCCCGTCGGCGGTGGCGGGTGCCGACCAGGGCGCGGCCGTGCTCGGGGAGGTCGCGGAGTTCCGCGCGCCCGCCGTGTCCGAGCCGTCCGGACTCCCGGAGCCGCCCACCGCCTCGTACACCAGCCAGCCCAGCAGGGCGCCGGGCACGAGTGCGGCGAGCGCGATGGTCAGCGGGCCGCGCCGGGGTCGACGGGGCTGCGGCGGTTCGAAGTCAGGGCCTACGTACGACACGAGTGCGACTCTAACCGTGGGTCCGGGTCCGCGCTTCCGTTCGCCGCAGGACGCGCAGCGACCCGGCCACCGAGACCTCGGTGAACGCGCCCGACTCCAGGGCCCTCAGGTAGACCCGGTACGGCGCCTGGCCGGTGAACTCGTCCTCCGGGTCCGGGAAGACGTCGTGGATGACGAGCAGGCCGCCTTCGGCCACATGGGGTGCCCAGCCCTCGTAGTCGGCGCTCGCGTGCTCGTCGGTGTGGCCGCCGTCGATGAAGACCAGGCCGAGCGGGGAGTTCCAGATCGCGGCGATCTGCGGGGAGCGGCCGACCAGCGCGACCACGTGGTCCTCCAGGCCCGCCCGGTGCAGGGTGCGGCGGAACGTCGGCAGCGTGTCCATCAGCCCGACCTCGGGGTCCACGGTCTCCGGGTCGTGGTACTCCCAGCCCGGCTGCTGCTCCTCGCTGCCCCGGTGGTGGTCGACGGTGAGCGCGCTGACGCCGGCCTCGCGGGCCGCGTCGGCGAGCAGGACGGTGGACCGTCCGCAGTACGTGCCGACCTCCAGCAGCGGCAGCCCCAGCCGCCCCGCCTCCACCGCCGCCGCGTAGAGAGCCAGCCCTTCGTCCACGGGCATGAACCCCTTGGCAGCCTCGAACGCGGCCAGGATCTCGGGGGCGGGTACGGCGGGCATGAGCGGCCTTCCGGTCGTACGACAGTCTGACCACCCATGCTGCCCCACCTCCCCCACCGACTCCCCGACAGGGGGTACGACCGGCACCCCAACCTGCTGCCGCACTCCCCGCCAGCTGCCCGACAGGGGGTACGACCGGCGCCCCGAAGGGGCCGCGGGGAACTGCGCGATCGGCCACGACGCACCGGCAGCCGCGAGAGAGGGGCCGAAAGCCTGCGCCGCTGCGGCCGCACTCCCCGCCAGCTGCCCGACAGGGGGTACGACCGGCGCCCCGAAGGGGGCGCGGGGAACCGCGCGCCCGCCCACGACGCACCCGCAGCCGCGAGACAGGGGCCGGAAGCCTGCGCCGCTCCTGCCGCACTCCCCGCCAGCTGATCGACAGGGGGTACGACCGGCACCCCGAAGGGGGCGCGGGGAACTGCGCGATCAGCCACCTCGCACCCGCAGCCGCCCGACGACAGACCGCCCCCCCACGGACCGCGCCCGGCCCCCCCGCGGAGCGCTACGCGCTGACCGTCTCGCCCGGCAGCGAAAGGTCCAGCTCGACGGCGTGCTCGTCCCCGGAGTGGGTCGCGGACGAGGCCAGCGGCCCGTGCCCGGCGGCCTTGGCGGCCAGCACATACGCGCCCTCGGCCGGGACCGCGAGGGCATAACTGCCGTCCGCCTCGGAGAGGGTCGCGCCCGCCTGCCGGCCCCGGCGGTCGATCAGGGTCACCTTGGCCCGGGCGACCGGGACGCCCGCGGCATCCAGAACCCGGCCCCGGAAGCCCCGCAGCACCTCCTCGGCAAGCTCCAGCACGGCGTCCTCCTCGCTGCTCGCCCGCAGCTGCGTGTGCTGCGGCTGAGCCGGGCGGCCTGCCTTCGGCAGGAAGAGGGCCAGCACCAGGCCGACCGCGACGGCGGCGGTGGCGATCAGGAAGGACACGCGGAAGCCGTGCATGGTCGGGATCGCGACCCCGCCCACGTTGTTCGCCGTGTTGGCCAGCACCATGCCGATGACGGCGCTGGAGACGGACGTGCCGATGGACCGCATCAGCGTGTTCAGGCCGTTGGCCGCGCCGGTCTCCGAGGCCGGGACCGCGCCGACGATCAGCGCGGGCAGCGAGGAGTAGGCGAGGCCGATGCCCGCGCCGAGGACGACCGAGGTGACGATGGTCTGCCAGGCCGCGTCCATCAGGCCGAGGCCGCCGCCGTAGCCCGCGGCGATGATCAGCAGGCCGGTGATCAGGGTGACCTTGGGGCCGTAGCGGGCGGACAGCCGGGCGTAGACCGGAGCCGTGAACATCATCGTCAGGCCCAGCGGGGCCACGCACAGGCCCGCGACGACCATGGACTGGCCGAGGCCGTAGCCGGTCGCCTTCGGCAGCTGGAGCAGCTGGGGCAGGACGAGCGAGACGACGTAGAAGGCGACGCCGACCATGATCGACGCGAGGTTGGTGAAGAGCACGGCGGGGCGGGCGGTGGTGCGCAGGTCCACCAGCGGCGCCTTGCTGCGCAGTTCGAACAGGCCCCACAGGAGGAACACGATCACGGACGCGGCGAACAGGCCGAGCGTCGTGCCGGAGGACCAGCCCCAGTCGCTGCCCTTGGTGATGGGCAGCAGGAGCAGCACCAGGCCGGTCGACAGTCCGATCGCGCCGAGCAGGTCGAAGGAGCCCTCGGCGCGCATCGGGGACTCCGGCACGACGAGGAGGGTCAGGACGATGGCGAGGACGCCGAGGCCCGCGGCGCCGTAGAACAGGGCGTGCCAGTCGGTGTGCTGCGCGACCAGGGCGGCGGCGGGCAGCGCGAGGCCGCCGCCCACGCCTATGGAGGAGCTCATCAGAGCCATCGCCGAACCGAGCTTCTCGCGCGGCAGCATGTCCCGCATCAGGCCGATGCCGAGGGGGATCGCGCCCATGGCGAAGCCCTGGAGGGTGCGGCCCACGATCATCGTGAGGAGCTGGCTGGTGAGCGCGCTGACCAGGGCGCCGACCACCATCACGGCGAGGCTGAGGATCAGCATGCGCCGCTTGCCGTAGAGGTCACCGAGCCGGCCCATGATCGGGGTGGCGACGGCGCCGGACAGGAGGGTCGAGGTGAGGACCCAGGTGGCGTTGCTGGGGGCGGTGTCCAGCAGCTGCGGCAGGTCCTTGATGACCGGCACCAGCAGCGTCTGCATCACCGCGACGACGATGCCCGCGAAGGCGAGCACCGGGACCACTGCCGCGCCGGCCCTCCGGTCGGGCTGGTCGGTCGTCGTGTGGGTCATGGATCAAGGCCTTCCGCGCGAGATGAGTGGCGGGTAAACCTCGTATGCACAGGCAACTATTCCGTTGCTTCGGGCCTCTAATGAATCCTTGACCAAGCCATGGGTTTCTGATCTGTCGTCAGGGTCTGGTGCGTTGGTGGAACACATTCTAGTCTGGCCCGCCATGAAGGCCTATGTCGCCGGGGTCGGCATGACCCGCTTCGAGAAGCCCGAGACCCGGGATTGGCAGTACTGGGACATGGTGCGGGAGGCCGGGAGCGCGGCGCTCGCGGACGCCGGCATCGCCTACACCGATGTGGAACAGGTTCCCGTCGGCTACTGCTTCCAGCCCTCGACCGCCGGCCAGCGCGCCGCCTACGAACTCGGCCTGACCGGCATCCCCGTCTACAACGTCAACAACAACTGCGCGACCGGCGCGACCGCGCTCATGCTGGCCCGGCAGCTGATCGAGGGCGGTGTCTGCGACTGCGTGCTGGCGCTCGGCTTCGAGAAGATGAAGAAGGGCGCGCTCGGGGGAGGGGCCGACGGGGGCGACTTCTCGACCTCACCGGTGGCCCGGCACTACGGGATCATGGCCGCCCGGCACGGCTTCGAGATGAGCCCGCCGACCGCGCAGATCTTCGGGGACGCGGCCCGCGAGCACATGGAGAGGCACGGCACCACCGAGGCGCAGCTCGCCGCGGTCGCCGCGAAGAACCATCGCCACTCGGCGCACAACCCCAACGCCCAGTTCCGGGACGTCTACGAGGTGGCCGACATCCTCGCCGCGCGCACGGTGCACCGGCCGCTGACCAAGCTCCAGTGCTCGCCGACCTCGGACGGCGCGGCCGCGGCCGTGGTGGTCTCGGGGCGGTTCGCCGAGGAGCGCTCCCTGACCGGACTGGTCGAGATCGCCGGGCAGGCCATGGCCACGGACACCGAGGAGTCCTTCGCGTCCGGCTCCTGCATCGACGTCGTCGGGCAGCCGGTGTCCCGCGAGGCGGCACGGCAGGCGTACGAGCGGGCCGGGCTCGGCATCGAGGACGTGGACGTCGTGGAGCTGCACGACTGCTTCTCCATCAACGAACTGCTGACCTACGAGGCGCTCGGCATGTGCCCGGCCGGAGCGTCCGGCAAGCTCGTGGAGTCCGGGGCGACGACGTACGGCGGCCGTTGGGTGGTGAACCCGTCCGGCGGGCTGATCTCCAAGGGGCACCCGCTGGGTGCGACGGGCCTGGCCCAGGCCGCCGAGCTGGTCTGGCAGCTGCGCGGCGAGGCGGGGCGGCGGCAGGTGCCCGGCGCCCGGGTGGGCCTCGCCCACAACATCGGTCTGGGCGGCGCGGCGGTGGTCACACTGCTGCGGGCGGCCTAGGCGGGCGTAGGCCGTACGGCCCAGGACCCCGTGGTCCGAAATGCCGATGCAAGGACCGTAACCGGGTTGAGGGCATGACACTCATGCCGGAAGCCACCGACACCCCGCCCCTCATGTCCCGCCGCGTCACCCCGCCCACCTGGCTGGTGGTGGCGCCGGCCTGCGCCGGACAGTTCCTGGTCGTGCTCGATGTGTCCGTGGTGAACGTCGCCCTGCCGTCGATGCGCGCGGACCTCGGGTGCGGCGCCCTCGAACGCCGGGCTGGTCTCCGGCCTCGTCAACACCTCGCGCACGATGGGCGGTTCGCTGGGGCTCGCCGTCATGTCGACGACAGCGGCGGCGCGCACGGCGCACACCGGCAGCGGCACCGGCGCCCAGGCGCTCACCGAGGGATACGCGCCGGCGTTCCGGGCCGGCACCGGGGTGGTGCTGGGCGGGGCGGTGCTCATGCTGCTGTGGCTGCCGCGGAGGATTTCCCCGAGTTCCGCGAACTGAGGCAACGGTCCGGGCGCCCCGTGGACTCCTTGTGACATCTAGGAGGTGCCCATGGGGGATCGCAAGCAGGCCCGGGACGAAGAGTTCCGGAGATTCGTGATCGGCCGCTGGCCGCGGCTGATGCGTACGGCATTTCTCCTCACGGGGGAGCAGCACACCGCCGAGGACCTGGTCCAGTCGACGCTCGAACGGGTCTATGTGCACTGGCGCAAGGTCGCCTCGGCCGACGACCCGGAGGCGTACGTACGGCGCGTGATGATCAACGCGCATGCGCGCAGGCACAGAAGAAGGCTGAAGGAGTTCCTGGCGCCCAGGGACGACTCGGGCCTGGTGCGCGAAGTGGCCGACACAGGCGACCGCATGGCCCAGGCCGACGACCGCGGAGCCCTGCTGGAGGCGCTCGCCCGGCTGCCGGTGCGGCAGCGGGAGGCGGTGGTCCTGCGCTACTGGGAGGACCTGACGGAGACCCAGACGGCGGAGGCGATGGGCTGCTCGGTCGGCACGGTCAAGAGCAACGCGGCCAAGGGGATCGCAAAACTCCGCGCCGTACCGGCACTCGCGGAGACGGTGACGTACGGAGGGCGGATGTAATGAGCGAGGACCGGGAGAACCACGGCATGACACAGACGGACATCGCCCTGCTGCTCGCGGACGCCGCGGACGGGGTCGAGATCGGTACGGCCCCGGTACGGGCGGTGCTGCACGGCGGCCGGCGGCGCAGGGCGCGCCGCTGGGCGGTGACGTCGGCCACGGTGATGGTGGTGGCCGGATCGACGGGAGCGCTCGCGGTTTCGGGGCTGCCGGGCGGCGGGCACGCGGACCGGCAGTCGAACGTGGCGAAGCCGCCCGCCTCGGCCGAGGCGCGGCATGTGTACGAGCCGCAGCGGACCGAGCTGGCACGGGGGACCTACCAGGGCAAGGAGTGGCACGCCGCCGTCCAGGTGTGGGGGGCGCCGCGCACCGAGGACGAGGCGAAGCGGCAGTTCGACGCCATGGCCGAGCTGGGCATCAAGCCGGCGGACGCGCACAGGCCCGCCGACCTGATCGGCAGGATCTCGTACTTCGCGACCCGGGGCTGGGGCGACACCGGCCGCCCGCAGCAGGTGATGTTCAACAGCGTCGAGAAGCTCGACACGTTCTCGGGCACGGACCTGGAGGCCGCCGCGACCCGCCTGGGGACCGGCGGCGAAAGCTCCGGCCGGCTGGTGATCGGCATCGTCGCCAAGACCGCCCGGCAGGTCACCTGCCACTGGAAGGACGGCACGACGGCCGTGGCCGAGCCGGCCCAGGGCTTCTCCGCCCACGACACGGGATCCGCGATCCGCTCGGTGGACGGTTTCCAGGGAGCCGACTGGTTCGTGTGCACGGCACCGGCGGGGACGTCCTACGCGTCGGCAGAGGTGACGAAGTAGCCGCTCCGGGAGGTCACGGTCATGCTGACGTGACGGCCTCTCCGGAGGTCATGGCCGCGGCGGGGAGCATCCCCTCCGGGAGGCAACGGTCATGGTGATGATGCAGCCCCTCCGGGAGGTCAGGCCGCGGCGGCGGAGCATGCCCCCGGGAGGTCATAGCCACCCCTGTTGCCGGGCCTCCCGTACCGCCTCCGCCCGGTTGCGGGTGCCCGTCTTCCCGATCGCGGCGGAGAGGTAGTTGCGGACCGTGGACTCGGACAGATGGAGCCGGGCGGCGACGTCCGCGACCGTGGCCCCGTCCGCCGACGCCTTCAGCACCTCGCACTCCCGGGCCGTCAGCGGATTCGGCCCGGCGCTGAGCGCGGCCGCGGCCAGCGCCGGATCGACCACGGTCTCCCCGGTGAGCACGCGCCGGATCGCCGCGGCCAGCTCCTCCACCGGTCCGTCCTTGACCAGGAACCCGGCCGCTCCGGCCTCCATGGCCCGGCGCAGATAGCCGGGCCTGCCGAAGGTGGTCAGGATCAGCACCCGGCAGTCGGGCGCCTGCTCACGCAGCTCGGCCGCCGCGTCCAGGCCGCTGATGCCGGGGAGTTCGATGTCCAGCAGGGCCACGTCCGGCCGGTGCAGCTCCGCGGCCCGGAGGATCGCGTCGCCGCTCGCGACCTGGGCGACCACCTCGATGTCGTCCTCCATGCCGAGCAGCAGGGCGAGGGCGCCGCGCATCATGCCCTGGTCCTCGGCGAGCAGAACCCGGATGGACTTGGCGGGCCGGTGCTCCCGGGGCAACTCGTTCATGCGCTCAGACTACGGCGGACGCGCGAGCCCGCCCGGCCGGAAACCCGGGATCCCCGTGGAGCGCCCCGGAGACCGCGGCCGGTGCGTGAGGGCACGCCCGACCGTCCACGGGGCATCGCCGCCGGGCTCGATTAAAGACTCTCCCTTTTCCGTCGTCGCAGGGGTTGACGGCCTTGGACGGTACGCAAAAAAATCGCCTCTGCATTTCCAGTAATCCCCGTCCAATTCTTCCTCTGAACAGGTTCGGTATTTCGATCGAACGGCGTCCGAAATATCGACCAGTGGATGTGTGTGCACCTCGGCCGGTGCGCGCACCCCCATGCACCAGGAACCGGATCCCGCACCGCCCCACGACGAAACCGAGGTGCACCGTGCTCTTGAGAACCCCCCGCGTCCTCCTCTGCGTCCTCGCGATCTGCGCCACCCTCGCCGCGCTGCTCATCGGCGCCGGCGCACCCCCGGCCGCCGCCGCGGGTTCGCTGCCCTGTGACGTCTACGCCGCCTCGGGCACGCCCTGCGTCGCCGCGCACAGCCTCGTCCGCGCGCTCTACTCGTCGTACGGCGGCCCGCTCTACCAGGTGAAGCGGGCCTCCGACGGCGCCACCGCGAACATCGGCCCGACGAAGGCCGGCGGCTACGCCGACGCCGCCGCCCAGGACTCCTTCTGCGCCGGCACGACCTGCATCATCACCGAGATCCACGACCAGTCCCCGCGCCACAACGACCTCACCGTCGAGGGCGCGGGCGGTGCCGGTGCCGCCGACGTGGGAGCGCCCGCGGACGCCCTGCCGGTGACCGTCGGCGGGCACCGGGTCTACGGCCTGGAGATCTCCGCCGGCATGGGCTACCGGGACGACTCCACCTCGGGTGTGGCCGTGAACGGGCAGGCCGAGGGGATGTACATGGTGACCTCCGGCACTCATGTCAACGGCGCCTGCTGCTTCGACTACGGCAACGCCGAGACCGACAACAAGGACACCGGCAACGGCCACATGGACGCCATCAACTTCGGCACCGAGTGCTGGTTCTCCCCGTGCTACGGGCAGGGGCCCTGGGTGCAGGCCGATCTGGAGAACGGGCTGTTCCAGTCCGACGCCGGGTACAGCAGGAACACGTCCGACACCGGCACCGGACCCCTGCCGTTCGTGACGGCACTGCTGAAGAACAACGGTCAGAACCATTTCGCGCTGAAATACGGCAATGCGCAATCCGGCGGACTGACCACCACCTATTCCGGCGGCGAGCCGACCACCAGTGGCTACGCGCCCATGCACCAGGAGGGCGCCATCGTCCTCGGCACCGGCGGCGACAACAGCAACGGCTCCATCGGCTCCTTCTTCGAGGGCGTGATGACCTCCGGCATCCCGACGGACGCCGCGGACGACGCCGTCCAGGCCGATGTGGTCTCCGCCGGCTACGGCGGCCCGACCGGCAGCACCGGCACGCTCAGCCCCGGCTCGGAGATCTCGCTGCGCGCGACGACGTCCTGCTGCACCGCCGACTACGTCCGCCACCAGAACGGCGCGGGCGTCCTGTCCCCGGTGACCTCGGGCAGTTCGTCCCTCGACAAGAACGACGCGACCTGGATCGTGCGCCGGGGTCTCGCCGACAGTTCCTGTGTCTCCTTCGAGTCGCGCAACTACCCGGGTGACTTCCTGCGCCACTACGACTACCGGATCCGCCGGCAGCCCATGGACGGCACCGGCCGGTTCCGGGCCGACGCCACCTTCTGCCCGCAGACCGGCAGGAGCGGCACCGGCACCTCGTTCGCGTCGTACAACTACCCGGCGAAGTACCTGCGCCACTACGACTACAACGCCTACATAGCGGGCGACGGCGGCTCCAACGCCTGGGACAGCAGCACCTCGTGGAGCGACGACGTCAGCTGGGCGGTCAGCCCGCCCTGGGCGCCGTAGCCGCCACGGCCCCGGCCGGCTCCAGCGGTTCCGCCGGATCCACCGGGAGCTCGGCGGTGACCGTGAAGCCGCCGCGCGGCGACGGGCCGGCCGTGAGGGAGCCGCCCGCCGCCGCGAGGCGCTCGGTCAGCCCCTTCAGGCCGGTGCCGCCGATGCCCTCCGCGGGGCGGGTGACGGCCTTGCCGCTGCCGTTGTCCGTGACGGTGAGCCGTGCCTGTTCGGTGGTGCTCTCGACGGTGATCTCGCAGCGGCTGGCGTCGCTGTGCCGCACCACGTTGGTGACCGCCTCCCGCACCACCCAGCCGAGCAGCGCCTCGGTCTGCGGGGCCAGCGGCGTCCCGGACTGGCGCACCACCGGCTCCAGGCTCGCCGCGGACAGCGCCGAGCGGGCCCGTGTCAGCTCGGTGGCCAGGCTGCCCTCGCGGTAGCCGGTCACCGCCTCGCGGATCTCGGTGAGGGCCTGCCGGCCCACCGACTCGATGTCCCCGATCTGCGCCAGTGCCGCGTCCATGTCGCGCGGGGCCAGCCGCCGGGCCGCCTCCGACTTCACCACGATCACCGACAGGGTGTGGCCGAGCAGGTCGTGCAGATCGCGGGAGAAGCGCAGCCGCTCCTTCTCCACCGCCCGCCGGGCCAGCTCCTCCCGGGCGGCGCGCAGCTCCCGCACGGCCTCGGACAGGCCGAGTATCGCGGCGGTCACCATGCTCGACAGGAAGGTCGCGTAGCCGATGTTCGACGCGTCCCCCCATCCGTCGCGCACGCCCGAGACGGCCCCCGCGTACACCGCGAGCAGCACGCCGGTGCGGCCCAGCCAGGGGCCGCGCAGGGTGGCGCCGGTGGCGAGGCCCAGCAGCGGGAAGAACATCAGCCAGTTGCCGCCGTACCCGACGGACAGCCCCGTGGTCAGCAGGCCCATCAGCAGCAGGGCCACCCGCGTGGAGACGGCCTCGCGCTTCTCCCGGTCGAAGGCGCGGAAGGTGACGTAGACGTACAGGGAGTTGAAGGCGAACAGGCCCAGGCCGCCGACCCACGGGTTCGGGGTCTTGCCCTGGAGCAGGTTGGAGAAGGCCCCCATGCCCATCAGCAGCCAGGGCAGCAGGGCGAAGCCGGTGGGCGGCGGGCCCGGATGGTCGACGGCCGGGACGTTGCCGCTCTTCCTGGCGGCCCGCTGCGCGGTCTTGAACTCCTCCATGTCCGCCTGCCAGCGGGCCCGCGCCTCGCGCAGGCACTGAATGCGGCGTCTTGTCTGCGCCCACCACGACATGTCTCTGCTTCCCCCGATCAGATGTGTCCGCCCGACGGCGGTACGACGGCACAGCCTACGAACCGGATGCCGGCGGTCGGACGGTCGGCACCATGATCGCCCCCCGTGACGGACTCGGCGCTCCGCATCCGTGTCGTGTGTGTCATGCCTACGACGTTAGGAGTCCGGGTGCCGTCCGCGGCAGAGGCGGATGTCCGCACTCGGGCAGTACAAATGTCACACCCCCCGCTGCCTGACGCCTCGTCAGGAGCCTTCACAACTGCGGAGTGCTGGGCTATACAGGGGGCGCCGGACTGGAACGCGTTCTAGATCCGCCCCGTGGACGACCTCGGTGCGGCCGACGGTGCGGGCGTCCGCACCGAGGTCTTGAGACCCGTCAGGAGCCCCATGCCCATCGACGCAGCCAAGGCCCTCGCCGCCGAGCCCCGGACCGGCGAGATCAGCTGGACCACCAAGGACGTCCAGCTCTACCACCTCGGCATCGGCGCCGGCGACAACCCGGACAAGGACAGCCCCGCCACCGATCCCGGCGAGCTGCGCTACACCCTGGAGTCCCGGCTGCACGTCCTGCCGGGCTTCGCCACCGTCGCGGGCTCCGGCGCCCCGGGCGTGATCAGCGGGCTGTCCATGCCCGGTGTGGAGGTCGAGCTCGCCAAGGTCCTGCACGGCGGGCAGACGCTGGAGATCCACCGCCCCATCCCGGCCGAGGGCAGGGCGAGGGCGACCCATCGGCTCGCCGCCGTCTACGACAAGGGCAAGGCCGCCGTCCTGGTCCTGCGCACCGACGTCGCCGACGCCGACGGCCCGCTGTGGACCAACGACTCCCAGATCTTCGTACGCGGCGAGGGCGGCTGGGGCGGCGACCGCGGCCCGTCCCGGCGCCTCGACCCGCCGGCCGGCGAACCCGACCGGACCGTCGAACGCCGTGTCCGCGAGGACCAGGCCCTGCTCTACCGCCTCTCCGGCGACTGGAACCCGCTGCACGCCGACCCCGAGTTCGCGAAGCTCGCCGGGTTCGACAGGCCCATCCTGCACGGGCTGTGCACCTACGGCATGACGCTGAAGGCGGTCGTGGACACGCTGCTCGGCGGCGATGTGACCCGGGTCCGCTCCTACACCACCCGGTTCGCCGGAGTGGTGTACCCGGGCGAGACCCTGCGCATCCGCATGTGGCGGCAGGAGGGCACGGTGCGGGTCGCCGTGAGCGCGGCCGAGCGGGACGACGCTCCCGTTCTCGCCGACACCGTCGTCCGGCACACCTGACGGCACTCCGGACAGCACTCCTGACAGCACTGCCGAAAGCACGTCCGAACAGCCTCAGAGGGGAGCCGCACCATGCGCGCAGCCGTACTGCACGAGATCGGCCAGGACAAGCTGGAGGTCCTCGAGGACATCGAGGCGGTGGGTTTTGGACCGGGAAGGGTCCGGGTCCGGGTGCGGGCCACCGGGCTGTGCCACTCGGACCTGTCCGCGATGAACGGGGTGCTGCCGCAGCCCGCCCCGTTCGTGCCCGGCCACGAGGGCGCGGGCGAGATCCTCGAAGTCGGCGAGAATGTGAAGCACCTCAAGCCCGGCGACCGGGTCGTCGTCTGCTGGCTGCCCGCCTGCGGTACCTGTCCCGCCTGCCGCCGCGGCCAGACCGAGCTGTGCCTGGCCGGGTTCATGAACGCGGGCACCCCCAACTTCAAGCGCCCCGGCGGTGACGTCTTCGGCTTCGCCGGCACCGGCACCTTCGCCGAGGAGGTCGTCGTGGACGCGGGCTGCGCGGTGCCGATCCCCGAGGACGTGCCCTTCGACATCGCCGCCCTGATCGGTTGCGGGGTGACGACGGGCCTCGGCGCCGCCCTCAACACCGCGGACGTGGAGGCCGGTTCGTCGGTCGCCGTCATCGGCTGCGGGGGCGTCGGCATCTCGGCCGTGCAGGGGGCCCGGCTGAAGGGCGCCGCCGAGATCGTCGCCGTGGACCCGGTCGCCTCCCGGCGCGAGGCCGCGCTGAGGTTCGGCGCCACGAAGGCCGTCTCCCCGGAGGAACTGGCCGACGCCAAGCAGCAGGTCACCGGCGGCGAGGGCTTCGACTACGTCTTCGAGGTCGTCGGCAGGTCGGCCACCGCCCGCACCGCGTACGAGAACACCCGGCGCGGCGGCACCCTCGTCGTGGTCGGCGCGGGCGCCATGGACGACTTCCTGCAGCTCAACATGTTCGAGCTGTTCTTCGACGAGAAGCGGATCCTGCCGTCCATGTACGGCGGCGGGGACGTCCTGCGCTCCTACGAGCGCACCATCGCCCTGTGGCGGGCGGGCCGCGTCGACCTGGAGGGCCTGATCACCCACCGGGTGCCGCTCGCGGAGATCAATGAGGCACTGGACCAGATGCGTACCGGGGCGGCCCTGCGTACGTGCATCGAGATCTGAGGACTCCACCGATGTCACTGCCACTTGAAGGGCTGTCCGCCGTCGTCACCGGCGCCGGACGCGGTCTCGGCCGGGCCGAGGCCCTCGAACTCGCCCGGCTCGGCGCCGCCGTCGTCGTCAACGACTACGGACAGCCCGGCCGCGACGGCTCCGGCGCGGCCTGTGCCGCCCCCGCCGAGGAGGCCGCCGCCGAGATACGCGACACCGGCGGCCGTGCCGTCGCGCACACCGGCGACATCGCCGACCTGGGCCAGGCCCGTGAACTGGTCGGCCTGGCGATCGCCGAGTTCGGCAAGCTGGACATCCTCGTCAACAACGCGGGCATCCTGCGCGACCGCATGGTCTTCTCCATGACCGAGGACGAGTGGGACTCGGTGATCCGGGTCCACCTCAAGGGACACTTCAACACCACCCACCTCGCGGCCGCGCACTGGCGGGAGCGGTCCAAGGCGGCCGGGGGACCGGTGTACGGCAGGATCGTGAACACCTCCTCGGAGGCGTTCCTCGCCGGTTCCGCGGGGCAGCCCAACTACGCGGCGGCCAAGGGCGGAATCGTCGGCCTGACCACCTCCACCGCGCTCGCCCTCGCCCGGTACGGCGTCACGGCCAACGCGATCTGCCCGCGGGCCCGGACCCGGATGACGGAGGACGTCTTCGCGGGCCTGCGGCAACCCGACGAGGGCCTGGACCCGCTCGCCCCCGAGCATGTGGCGCCGCTCGTCGGCTACCTGGCCTCGCCCGCGGCCGCCCGGGTCAACGGCCAGCTGCTCGTCGTCCACGGCGGCATGGTCGCGATCGTCGAACGGCCGCGGGTGCAGGCGAAGTTCGACAGCAAGCAGGAGGCGTTCAGCTACGACGAACTCGACGCGCTGCTCACCCCGCACTATGCGGACCGGCCACCGGGGGAGACGTTCGCCGCGGCGGAGGTACTGGGCCTCAAGCGCGGGTGAGCCGGGAGAACGACAAGGGGGGCTGTGCACCGTACGGTGCACAGCCCCCCTTGTCGTTCTGTGGTCAGGCAGCCGCCTCGGCGCTCTGCTCGGCCGGCTTGCGGTGCCGCCCGTGCGGAATCGCCTCACCGTCCTGAGCCGCGACCGGGCCCCGGTGCCGGCCGTGGCCGGCAGCCTCCTGAGAGTCGGCAGACAGCTGCTCCGTCGTGCTGGTGTCGCTCATCGGAAGAATTCACCCCGTCAACATGATCTCTTACAGCCGGGCGAGTGTAACCGGCACACCTCGGGCCGAATCCAGGCGGCCACGCCGACCGGTGCTACTTCGTTACAAGTCGGCCGAGGGGGGCCTGCTGCAGCGGTACCGGGCGGGCCGCCACAGGGTCCGGACGCTCCGCTTCCGCCGCCTGCCGGGACACTTCGGGCGCCCCCGCAGCCGCGGCCGTAGCCCCCGCCGCCGTCGTGTCGCCGCGGCCCGGATCCCCCGGGCCCGCGGCCCCCGGTGCCCCGGGTCCCGCCGTTTCCTCCCTGGGCGCGGTCAGCTCCGCGACGCCGCACGGGACCTCCCCCGTGGCGTACGGCAGCCGCAGCAGCCCGTCCCGCGTCCACAGCCCGGACCCGGTCAGCCACCCCTGGGGCGCGGGCAGATGGCACACCCTGCGCTCGGCCGGCCGCCAGATGCCCATCCAGCTGCCGAACGCCCCCTCGAAGCGCAGGGCCACCGCGCAGTTCTCCGGCATCAGCACCTGGCCCGGCTGGATCGCGAACGGCGTCACCGCACAGTCCGGGACGCGCAGGCACTCCGGGAAGCGCACCGGCAGGGTGCTGCCCATGACCCCCCAGCCCAATCGTTCCTGCCCCGGGGACGGCGCGTCCGAGGAGATCAGCAGCAGCCCGCTGTCCGGGTCGGCGAGCAGCAGCCGGTCGTCGCTGCCGTCCGCGATCTGCAGCAGGGGAGAGACCTCACCGCCGCGCTCCAGGTCCACCACGACCGTCTTGGTGCGCCCGCCCAGTTCCCGGTCCAGCGCCAGCATCCGCCCGGTGCGGTCCAGCCAGACCCCGCCCGAGCAGCGCCCCGGGACCTCGGCCAGCTGCTCGGGCCCGAAGGCGCCGCCCGTCACCAGCCACACCGCCGTGGAGCGCGGGCCGACGGCGAGGGCGTAGGCGTGCGCACCGCCCGGTGCCGGCGGCAGCAGCCCGAGCCGCATGCCGGGCTCCCGGGACTCCACCGCGCCCAGCGGCAGCTCGCCGGTGCCGGGACCGGTCGGGTACAGCAGGGAGAAGGCGTGCCGCCGTTCGACGAGCCGGTGGATCAGCACCCGTCCGTCCGCCATCGGCTGCACCTGGGTGCCGGGCTCCTCGGGCTGGTTGCCCGGCAGCGGGACCGCGTACGGCTCCGGGCCGTCCAGGGTCCAGCGCTCCGGGAACCAGGAATCGCCGTCCAGCGCGAGGCGGGCCGCGTACGCGCCGTCCGCCGTGATGGCGCACCCCGTCCCGGGCACACCGCCGTCCGCACCGGACGCCCCGGTGGAAGGGGGTTCGATCGCACAGGCCGTCATCGTTCGGTCACCTCCGGCGACGAAGCTAGTTTTCGCACGCACAGACGTGGGACCGGCTGACCTGGGCTTCACACATACGGGTGTCGCAAAATCGATTCGCCTGAGGGAACGGGGACGTATGTGCTGAGCTGGGCCGCGCGAGAGCGGAGCGGTTCAGCCCCGCAGAACGGCCAGGTAGCCTTTTCCCCGTGCCCCGTCTGTCTGAAGTCATCGCCGCGCTGGAGAGCCTGTGGCCCGCCGAGCGGGCCGAGTCCTGGGACGCGGTCGGCACGGTCGTGGGCGACCCCGACCAGGAGGTCACCCGGGTCCTGTTCGCCGTGGACCCCGTCCAGGAGATCGTCGACGAGGCGGTGAAGCTGGGCGCCGGCCTGCTGGTCACCCACCACCCGCTCTATCTGCGCGGAACGACCACGGTCGCGGCCACCACCTTCAAGGGCCGGGTGGTGCACACGCTCATCAAGAACGACATCGCCCTGCACGTCGCCCACACCAACGCCGACACCGCCGACCCGGGCGTCTCCGACGCACTCGCCGGGGCACTGGACCTGAGGGTCGTACGGCCCCTCGTCCCGGACCCGTCCGATCCGGAGGGCCGCCGCGGCCTGGGCCGCGTCTGCGAACTCGACCACCCGGTGACCGTGCGCGAACTGGCCGCCCGGGCCGCCGAGCGGCTGCCCGCCACCGCGCAGGGCATCCGGGTGGCGGGCGACCCCGAGACCGTCGTCCGCACGGTCGCCGTCAGCGGCGGCTCCGGCGACAGCCTCTTCGACCAGGTCCGCGCGGCCGGCGTCGACGCCTTCCTCACCGCCGACCTGCGCCACCACCCGGCCTCCGAGGCCGTGGCGCACGGTCCCCTCGCGCTGCTCGACGCGGCGCACTGGGCCACCGAGTGGCCCTGGTGCGAGCTGGCCGCAGCCCAGCTCGACGAGATCTCCGACCGCCACGGCTGGGACCTCAGGGTCCATGTCTCCAAGACGGTCACCGACCCCTGGACCGCCCACGCGGCGTCCTCCGCCACTAGTAGCTAATGGGAGCCCCCAACTGAACGCCGCGCCCGCCGACCAGATCCGCCTCCTCGACGTCCAGGCCCTCGACGTCCGCCTGCAGCAGCTGGCGTACAAGCGGAGGTCGCTGCCCGAGCACGCCGAGATCGAGTCCCTGACCAAGGACCTGACGCAGCTGCGCGACCTGCTGGTCGCCGCGCAGACGGAGGAGGGCGACTGCGCCCGCGAGCAGACCAAGGCCGAGCAGGACGTGGACCAGGTGCGCCAGCGCGCCACCCGCGACCAGCAGCGTCTGGACTCCGGCGCGGTCACCTCGCCGAAGGACCTGTCCAACCTCCAGCACGAGATCGTCTCCCTCGCCAAGCGGCAGGGCGACCTGGAGGACGTCGTCCTGGAGGTCATGGAGCGCCGTGAGGCCGCCCAGGAGCGGGTCGGCGAGCTGACCGGGCGGGTCTCCTCCGTCCAGGCGAAGATCGACGACGCGACCGGGCGCCGGGACGCGGCGTTCGAGGGGCTCGACGGCGAGGCCGCCTCGGTGACCAAGGAGCGCGAGGTCATCGCCGGCTCCGTCCCCGCGGACCTGCTCAAGCTGTACGACAAGCTGCGCGAGCAGCAGGGCGGCATCGGCGCGGCCAAGCTGTACGCCCGCACCTGCCAGGGCTGCCGCCAGGAGCTGGCGATCACCGAGCTGAACGAGATCCGCACGGCGGCGCCGGACACGGTGGTCCGCTGCGAGAACTGCCGCCGCATCCTGGTGCGCACGGCCGAGTCGGGTCTGTAAGGAGCCGGCGCGGTGCGGGAGTTCATCGTCGAGGCCGACGGCGGGTCGCGGGGCAACCCCGGGCCCGCCGGCTACGGGGCCGTGGTGAGCGACGCGGCGACGGGGGAGGTCCTGGCCGAGGCCGCCGAGTACCTCGGCGTCGCCACGAACAACGTGGCCGAGTACCGGGGCCTGCTGGCCGGCCTGCGCGCGGCGCACGCCCTCGACCCCTCCGCCCGGGTCGGCGTCCGGATGGACTCCAAGCTGGCCGTGGAGCAGATGTCGGGCCGCTGGAAGATCAAGCACCCCGACCTGAAGCCGCTCGCGGCCGAGGCGCGCCGGGTCTTCCCGTCGGACCGGGTCACCTACGAGTGGATCCCCCGCGAGCGCAACAAGCACGCCGACCGCCTGGCCAACGAGGCGATGGACGCGGGCGCGAAGGGCGAGCAGTGGTCGCCGTCGCAGTCCCGGGCGGCCCTGGACACCCCGTCCGCCGCACCGGAACCGTCGGGCCCGCCCGGGGACCCGGTGGCGGGTGCGGCGAGGGCGCGGGCGGCGCTGGCGGAGGGCCGGACACCGGGTTCCGGATCCCGCGGCGAGAGCCTGTCCGCTCCCACCCGCGGTGAAGCTCCGGCTGCTCCGGCTGCTCCTGCTCCTGCTCCTGCTCCCGCTCCCGCTCGCGGCGAGGCCCTGGCCGCTCCCACCCGTGGCGAGGCTCCGGCTGCTCCCGCTCCCTCTCGCGGCGAGGCTCCGGCCGCTCCCGCTCCCGCTCGCGGCGAGAGCCCGGCCGCTCCCACGCACGGCGAAGCCCCGGCCGCTCCCGGTGAGCAGCAGCGGCCCGGCTGGAGTGCGGTCCCCGACATGGGCGCGCCCTCCACCCTGGTGCTCCTCCGCCACGGCGAGACCCCCCTCACCCCTCAGAAGCGCTTCTCCGGCAGCGGCGGCACCGACCCCTCCCTCTCCGACGCCGGCCGTGAACAGGCCCGGCGCGTCGCCGAGGCGCTCGCCCGGCGCGGCACGATCCAGGCGATCGTCGCCTCCCCGCTCGCCCGCACCCGCGAGACCGCCGGCGCGGTGGCCGCCCGCCTCGGTCTGGACGTGGCGATCGAAGAAGGCCTGCGGGAGACGGACTTCGGCGCCTGGGAGGGCCTCACCTTCGGCGAGGTCCGCGACCGCTACCCGGACGACCTGAACGCCTGGCTCGCCGACCCGGAGGCCCACCCCACGGGCGGCGGCGAGAGCTTCGCGGAGACCGCCACCCGGATGGCGGCCACCCGGGAGAAGCTGGTCGCGGCGTACGCCGGCCGCACGGTGCTGCTGGTCACGCACGTCACCCCGATCAAGACCCTGGTCCGGCTCGCCCTCGGCGCTCCGCCCCAGTCGCTGTTCCGCATGGAGCTCTCCGCCGCCTCCCTGTCGGCGGTGGCGTACTACGCGGACGGCAACGCGAGCGTGCGCCTGTTCAACGACACGTCCCACCTGCGTCCCTGAGCCCGGCGGCGGACCGCGCCAGCTCCTCGACACGGGCCCAGTCCCCGGCGGTCACCGCGTCCGCCGGGACCATCCAACTGCCGCCCACGCAGCCGACGTTGGGCAGGGAGAGATACTCCGGCGCGGTGGCCGGCCCGATGCCTCCCGTCGGGCAGAAGCGGGCCTGCGGCAGCGGACCGGCCAGCGACCTCAGATAGGCCGTACCGCCCGCCGCCTGCGCCGGGAAGAACTTCATCTCCCGCACCCCGTGTTCCAGCAGCGCGACGACCTCCGAGGTGGTCGACACCCCCGGCAGGAACGGCACCCCGGATCCGCGCATCGCGCCCAGCAGGGCTTCCGTCCACCCCGGGCTGACCAGGAAGCGCGCCCCGGCCGCCACGCACCGCGTCACCTGTTCCGGCGTGAGGACCGTGCCCGCGCCGACCACGGCGTCCGGCACCTCCTCGGCGATCGCCCGGATCGCGTCCAGCGCGGCCGGGGTCCTGAGGGTCACCTCGATCGCGGGCAGCCCGCCGGCCACCAGCGCCCGCGCCAGCGGTACGGCGACGGAGGGGTCCGGCACGACCACCACGGGGACGACGGGCGCGAGATCCAGCACGGAGGCAGCCGAAGAGGAGGGCAGCGGTGAGGTCATGCCCTCATCGTGCCCAGGAGCAGCAACATGCGCAAAGGGCGTTGCGCATGTTGCAACGCACTTGGAAGAGTGGGTGGAGTCGGTGGAGCCGGTGGACTTGGCGAGGTCGTCGGGGAGTCAGCGGTGACCGAGGGACCTCAGTGGATCTCCTCCACCAGCACGTCCAGCGCCCACGGCCTGCCCGCGTTCTCCGGCGCCTGCGTCTCCACCTCGTACCCGAGGTCCCGCAGCGCCTCCACCAGCCCGGCGGGGTCCTTCGGCGCGATCCCGGCCGACAGCAGGCTCCGTACGATCCGGCCCTTCGTCGCCTTGTTGAAATGGCTGACGACCTTCCGCGTCGGCGCGTGCAGCACCCGCACGGTCGCGGTCCGCCCGGCGACCTCGCCCTTCGGCTTCCAGGCCGCCGCGTAGGCCGCCGAGCGCAGGTCCAGCACCAGGCCGTCACCGGCCGTCTCCGGCAGCACCTCGGCCATCGGCGCACGCCAGTGCCCGGCCAGCGCGCCGAGCCCCGGCAGCTTCACGCCCATCGAACAGCGGTAGGAGGGAATGCGGTCCGTCACCCGCACCGCGCCCCACAGCCCCGAGAAGACCAGCAGCGAGCGCGCCGCCCGCTTCTTGGCGGCCGCGTCCAGCGAGGCCAGGCCGAGGGCGTCGTACAGCACACCGGTGTAGATCTCCCCGGCGGGACGGGCCCCGGCCGTGCGCAGCCCGGCGTTCTTCGCGAGCTCGCCGCGCAGCCCCTCGCTCAGCCCGAGCACCTCGCGCGCCTTCTCGTTCTGCCCGGGATCCCCGGCGCACAGCCCGACCAGTTCCCCGAGCACGGCCTCGCGCGCGCCGGTCAGCCCCGGCAGGGACAGCGACTCCAGCTTCAGCGGGGCGCCACGGCCCGAGGACGCCTTGCCTTCCGAGGGCGGCAGCAGGACAAGCACGGGTACTCCTTCTCTTCGGTTCTGCGCCAGAGTACGGGGTGCTGCCGGACCGTCCGGGGGCGCTGCCCTACGGTCCCGGGGCGCTGCCGTTCCGTCCTGGGGTGCCGGCCCCCCAGGACGGGGCCTCGGCTCCAGCCCGGGCCTCGACCCCGGCCCTGCCTTCGGCCCTGGCTTCGGCCCTGGCCCCCCGTTCGGCCCGACGGGCCCGTCCTCGGGCGCCGGACGGGCCGGTTTGTGCTTACGCTCGTTTGTATGCTCCGTCGGCCCATCCGCGTGACCGGTGCCCCCGAGGCCCCCTTGAGGGCCGCCCTCGCCGAACTCCGTGTGGAGCTCGGCGTTCCGGAGAGCTTCCCGGCCGAGGTCCAGGAGGAGGCGGAGCGCGCGGCGAGGCGGCCCGCCGTGCCCTCGTACGACAGCACGGACATCCCCTTCTTCACTCTCGACCCTCCCGCCTCCACCGACCTCGACCAGGCGATGCACCTGTCCCGGCCCGGCACCGGCTACCGGGTCCGCTACGCCATCGCCGACGTCGCCGCCTTCGTCGTCCCGGGCGGCGCCCTGGACGCCGAGACGCACCGGCGGGTGAACACGCTCTACTTCCCGGACGGGAAGGTCCCGCTGCACCCCGCCGTGCTCAGCGAGGGCGCCGCGAGCCTGCTGCCCGGGCAGCCGCGGCCGGCCGTGCTGTGGACCCTCGACCTGGACGCGCAGGGCCGCACCGTCGCCGTCGACGTGCGCCGGGCCCTCGTCCGCAGCCGGGCGAAGCTCGACTACGCGGGTGTGCAGCGGCAGATCGACAGCGGGACGGCCGAGGAGCCGGTCGCGCTGCTCCAGGAGATCGGGCAGGCCCGGGAGCGCCTCGAGGTGGAGCGCGGCGGCATCTCCCTCAACGTCCCCGAGCAGGAGATCACCGAGCGGAACCACACCTATGAGCCGGCCTACCGCGCCCCGCTGCCCGCCGACGGCTGGAACGCCCAGATCTCCCTGCTCACCGGGATGGCCGCCGCCGACCTGATGCTCGCCATCGGCACCGGCATCCTGCGCACCCTCCCGGCCGCCCCCGACGGCGCCGTGGCCCGTCTGCGCCGCACCGCGGCCGCCCTGGACATCGACTGGCCGCACCATGTGTCGTACGCGGCCCTGATCCGCACCCTGGACCCGCACCGTCCCCAGCACGCGGCCTTCCTCCAGGAGTGCACGACCCTGCTGCGCGGCGCGGGCTACACGGTCTTCCGGGACGGGAAGCCGCCCGCGATCACCACACACGCCGCCGTCGCCGCGCCCTACGCCCACTGCACGGCCCCGCTGCGCCGCCTGGCCGACCGCTATGCCGGGGAGCTCTGCCTCGCGGCGGCCGCCGGCCACGCCCCGCCCGGCTGGGTGCTCGCGGCGCTCGACGCCCTGCCCCGGCAGATGGCCGACGGCAGCCGACGCGCGGCCACGGTCGAGCGCGAGTGCATCGACCTGGTCGAGGCCGCCCTGCTCAAGGACCGCGTCGGGGAATCCTTCGACGCCTGTGTGGTGGAGCTGTCGGACCGCCAGCCGGCGGTCGGCACCGTGCAGTTGGCCGATCCGGCCGTCATCGGCCGGATCGAGGGCGAGCACCTGTCGCTCGGGCAGCGGCTGCGGGTACGGCTCACCCGGGCCGATCCGGGGACGGCGAAGGTCCTGTTCGTACCCGCGTGAGGCACCCGAGCGCCGGTACGTCATCCGCCGGCACCGGTGCGTCAACCGCGTGCGGCCGGACCACGCCGACCTCGCATCCGGCGGGGACCGGTACGGATGCCGACGTCGCGGAGGGTCAAGGTGTGGGCCGGGCGGCGGTCGCCGGTGCGCCGAGCCAGTGCTCCAGGGTCCCGGCCAGTGCCGTGGAGTCGTCCCCGGTGTCTCCCGCCCAGGCCACGAACCCGTCGGGCCGCACGAACAGCGCGGCCAGGCCCGGACGGGCGGGGCAGGCGGTGGTCAGGACGCCGAGCCGGTCGCCGTACTCCTCGGCGCGGGCGCGCAGTTCGGGGTCGTCCGAGAGGTCGAGGAGGAGCGCCCGGCCGGTGTGCAGGTGGTCGCCGAGCCGGGTGCCGTCGGCCAGCTCCAGATCGGGGGCGCTCCGGCCGGTGAGCGGGTGGCCGCCGGGCAGGTCGTAGTGCTGCCAGACCCCGGAGATCTGTGTGACCAGGTAGGTGGTGCCGGTGGTGGTCAGCGCCATGTCCGTCACCACCCGGCGCAGGGCGCGGGCGTGCCGGTCGGGGCGCATCAGGGCGATCTGCGCGCGGGTCCAGTCGAGCACCCAGGCGCCGATCGGATGCCGTTCGGCGGTGTAGCTGTCCAGCAGGGACTCCGGCGCCCGGCCGGACACCACGGCGGCGAGCTTCCAGCCCAGGTTCATCGCGTCCCCGATGCCGAGGTTGAGCCCCTGCCCGCCGAACGGCGAGTGCACGTGCGCCGCGTCGCCCGCGAGCAGGACGCGGCCCCTGCGGTACTCGGTGGCCTGACGGGCGTTGTCGGTGAACCGGGTCGCCGAGATCACCTTCGTGATCGTCACCTCCGGCACTTCGGACACCCGGCGCAGGCTCGTCTGCAGCTCCTCGGCGGTGATGGGCGCCGAGCGGTCGGCCGGAGGCCCGTCGAACTCCACGCTGAGGATACGGCCCGGGAAGGGCCCGTGGACGTACGTCCCGACGTCGGTGGTGTTCCAGCCCTGGCGCAGCCGCTCGGCGCCGGTCAGCTCCACGACGGCCTGGTAGCCGGTGATCTCCGGTGCCGTACCGGGGAAGTCGAACCCGGCGAGCTTGCGGACGGTGCTGCGGCCGCCGTCGCAGCCGGCCAGCCAGCCGGCCCGGACGTCCTCGGGACCGCTCGCGGTGGCGAGCCGCACGCTCACCCCGTCCTCGTCGGCCGCGAAGCCGGTCAGCTCCACGCCACGGCGCACCTCGACGCCCAGTTCGGCGGCGCGCGCGGCCAGGATCCGCTCCAGCTCGGCCTGCGGCACGCCGAGGCCGGCCCGCGCGGCCGGGCCCGCGTCGGCCCAGGCGGGGTCGGAGCCGTCGAACAGGTCGGGGTCCATCATGATCCCGGCGAAGTGCCCGGCGAACTTCGGCGGGAGCTTGTGTCCCGCCCCGAAGGCCCGCATCCGTTTCAGGGACGCCTCCCAGACCGCCGCCATCGCGGGCAGCAGCCCGCGCCGGTAGAAGGCGACCGCGCTCGGGATGTTGACCGCGCCCGCCTTGATCGTCTCGTCGACCTCGGTCAGCCGCTCCACGACCAGCACCCGGGCCCCGCCGAGCCGCAGTTCGCAGCCGAGGAAGAGTCCCACCGGCCCGCCGCCGGCCACCACCACGTCATAGTCCGTCGTCGTCATGCATCTGACTATAGTCACTAAAAGTTTTGGGCCGCTATAGTTTTCCTGTGACGGACGACGAAGAGGCGGCCCTTCCCCTGAGGGAGCGCAAGAAGCGGCAGACGCGGCAGCGGATCTCCGACGTGGCGACGGACCTGTTCGTGGAGCGCGGATTCGACCGGGTGACGGTCACGGAGATCGCCCGCGCGGCCGGCGTCTCCGCCATGACGGTCTTCAACTACTTCCCCCGCAAGGAAGACCTGTTCCTCGACCGCATCCCGGAGGCCGTCGAGATCTTCACAGGGGCGGTGCGCCGGCGCGACCCCGGCGAGACCCCGCTCGCCGCGCTGCGCCGCCTCGCGCTCGAACTCCTCGACCAGAGGCACCCGCTGGGCGGGGTCGACGACGACTTCCCGGCCTTCTGGCGGATCGTCGTCGACTCGTCCGGCCTGCGCGACCGCGCCCGGGAAGGGGCCGAGGAGGTGGAGGCGGCGCTCGCCGGGGCCTTCGCGGAGGCCGGGACCGCCGAGCCGGACCTCCTCGCGGCACTGACGGCGGCCGCCTACCGCTCGGTCTACGTCGCCTCCGCGCGCCGCCTGCTCGCGGGGGAGCGGGCCGACGAGGTCGCCGAGGACCACCGGACCCGGATCGGGGCGGCCTTCGACGCGCTGGAGCGGGCGCTGCCGTAGGAGGAGTGCGGGCTGTCAGGGGAGGCGCGTGTGCTGTTACGGGAGGCGTGTGTGCTGTTACGGGACGCGTGTGTGCTGCCGGGGGAGGAGTGCGCGCTGTCGTAGGAGGGGTGCTGCCGGCAGCGGGGTGCACGCTGCCGGGGGAGACGCGCCGTCGTGCGAGGGTTGCACGCTGCCGGGGGAGGCGCGCCGTGGTGCGAGGGTTGCGCGCTGCCGGGGGAGGCGCGCCGTGGTGCGAGGGTTGCGCGCGGTTGTGGGAGGCGTGCACGGTCTCCTGCCGAAGCCTGGCCGGGACGCGGCATGGAAGCGGGCCCCGGGAGCGTTGCAGCGGGAGCAGGCAGCACGGCAAGGGGGTGCCCGATGGCGGAAGAGGCGTCATGGACCAGAGCGCGACTGGGCCGGGGCGGGCCCCCGCTCGACCTGCTCACCGCCTGCTTCGACAGCCATGTGTACGCCCCGCACGCACACGAGGAGTACACCGTCGGCGTGTGCGTCGGCGGCAGTGAGGTCATCGACTACCGGGGCGGTCACATCCGCACCGGCCCCGGCACCATCGTCGTCCTCGAACCCGGAGAGATGCACACCGGCGGACCCGGCACCCCCACCGACGGCTACGCCTACCGCGCCCTGTACGCCGAGCCGTCCCTGCTGGCCGACGGCACCCTCGGCGGCCTCCCGCACTTCCGCGAACCCCTCCTGGACGACCCCGGTCTGGCCACCGCGCTCCGCATCACCCACGCCGAGCTCAGCGCCTGCCCCGACCCCCTGGAGGCCGAGTCCCGCCTGCCCTGGCTGCTGACGGCCCTGGCCTGCCGCCACTCCACGGCGCGTGTCCCGGAGGGCACGGTCGCGGGCGGCGCGCACATCGCCCACGTCGTACGCGACCGGCTGGCCGACGAACTCACCGACCCGCCCTCCCTCGCCCTGCTCGCCGCCGACCTCGGCCTGTCCCGCTACCAGCTGCTGCGGGCCTTCCGTACGACGATGGGCATACCGCCGTACGCCTGGCTCGCCCAGTACCGGGTGAGCCGGGCCCGCGGCCTCCTGGCGGCCGGTCTGCGCCCGGCCGAAGTGGCGGGCCTGGTGGGCTTCGCCGACCAGGCGCACCTGACCCGCTGGTTCCGCCGGGTCCTCGGGGCGACCCCGGCCGCTTACCGCAACAGCGTTCAAGACGCCGGCGGCTGACCCTGCCGACACTCACTGCATGACTGCACGCGGCTGGTTCCTGTTCTCCCTGATGGGAGTGGTCTGGGGCATCCCCTATCTGATGATCAAAGTGGCGGTGGACGCGGTGTCCCCGCCGGTGGTGGTGTTCACCCGCTGTGCGCTCGGCGCGGCCCTGCTGCTCCCGTTCGCGCTGCGGCAGGGCGGCCTCGCGGGCACCGTCCGAGCCCACTGGCGCCCGATGCTGGCCTTCGCGGGCCTGGAGATCATGGGCCCCTGGTTCACCCTCACCGACGCCGAACGGCATCTGTCCAGCTCCACGGCCGGCCTGCTGATAGCGGGCGTACCGATCGTCGGGGTCCTGGTCTCGCGCTTCCTCGTCGCGCAGGAGAGGGAACACCTGGGAGCCCGCCGCACCACCGGTCTGCTGCTGGGCCTGGCGGGCGTGACGGTCCTGACCCTCCCGCACCTCACCGGCGGCGACGCCCGCTCCCTGGTGGAGGTCCTGCTGACGGTGCTCGGCTATGCGACGGCCCCCCTGATAGCCGCACGCCGTCTGAAGGAGGTCCCCTCCCTCCACCTGACGGCGGCCTGCCTGACGCTGGCGGCCCTGGTCTACGCGCCCGCCGCGGCCCTGACCCGCCCGTCCTCCCTCCCTTCCCCCTCGGTCCTGGCGGCCCTGGCGGGCCTGGGAGTGATCTGCACGGCGGTCGCCTTCGTGGCGTTCCTCGAACTGATCAAGGAGGCGGGTCCGACGCGGGCGACGGTGATCACGTACGTCAATCCGGCGGTGGCGGTGGCGGCGGGCGCGCTCTTCCTGGACGAGCCGCTGACCCTGACGGTGCTGGCCGCCTTCGCGCTCATCCTGGCGGGCTCGGTCCTCGCGACGGCCGCCGGTCCGCGCCGGCCCACCCGGCCGGTACCATGGTCGACACGGCAGACGAGCCGGGCGGGCGGCCGCGTGGAGTCCCCCTAGGGGGCTTCCCGAGGAACGTCCGGGCTCCACAGGGCAGGGTGGTGGCTAACGGCCACCCGGGGTGACCCGCGGGACAGTGCCACAGAAAGCAGACCGCCGGGGATCTCGGTCCTCGGTAAGGGTGAAACGGTGGTGTAAGAGACCACCAGTGCCCAGGGTGACCTGGGCAGCTAGGTAAACCCCACCCGGAGCAAGGTCAAAAGGAAACACCCCGGTGTTTCTGCGCGGACGTTCGAGGGCTGCCCGCCCGAGTCCGCGGGTAGACCGCACGAGGCCGGCGGCAACGCCGGCCCTAGATGGATGGCCGTCGCCCCGGGCTCCGCGAGGAACCCGGGGAACAGAACCCGGCGTACAGCCCGACTCGTCTGCCGCTGCCTGCGGCTTTGCCTTGGAAAGGGTCTCTGACCTGTGGCGGAGGCCATTTCCGATCTTTCGGAGTTTTGCCGCGTCAGGCGGCGGAAAGCCCCTCGGGCAGCACTGAATTCCCTGAAGGGTCCCTGGCGCAGATAAGCGGGCAAGGCCTCGGAGCCGGCCGTTCGCGGCAACCGTCAGAGCACAATACTGAGCTGTATGTGCCGCCCGAGTGGACCAGCGACTGGCGGAGTTCCGGGCCGCGCTTTTCCCTGACGGGCGCGGGCTTCGCCGTGAAGCCCCGTCTGGCGGAGCGGATGATCGAACGGGCGCTGCCGGACCTACCCGAGGGCCGCGTCCAGGTGGCCGCGGCCGAGGAATACGGCCGCGACGGAGCCTTCTGGCTTCTTCGGGTAGGCGCGACTCGGTGCCGGTATCCGCGATGCGCTGACTGGCGAGTGACGCGGACGCCACCGAGGTCGACCGCGCCGACTCCAGAGGGCAGAGGCCGTGCACTCCGGTAGGGGAGACCGGGCACGGCGTCCGCTGCCCCCACTGCGCCCATCGGTAGGACTGCCAGTACCGCCAGGTACCCTCAGACACATCGTCAACGCGGCCCGACGGGCTTCCGCTCCACCCCGGTGGAGTCTCGAAGGACACGCCCCCACCCGCACGTGTCACTTCGTGCTGCCTGGGGGAAGTCCTTGCTGTTCCGCGCGTCCGCGAAAACGGTCGCCGTCATGGCACTCGACGGTTCGCTGTTCCTGCACCTCACAGACCAGTTCGTCCACATGCACGGCTATCGGCCCAGCGCCTCGGAGGCGCGTTCCTGGGAGCGCAGCATCCCCGTCCTGGCCGCCGCACTCAACGACGCCGGCCTGGGCGACGTGGAAGTCATGCTGGAGTACGCGCTCCCGCTGAACAGCAAGCGCGCCGACGTCGTCCTCGCCGGAGTGCACCCGGTCACGCAGGATCCGTCCTACGTCGTGGTGGAGCTGAAGCAGTGGAGCCAGGCGGCTCCGCACGAGGACGACCCCACCCTGTGCCATGTCGACGCCTACGCGCACCCCGTGCTCAACCCGATCGAGCAGGTGCGGCGATACTGCGACTACCTGGTCAACTTCAATGGCGCGGTGGCCGGGCACGGCGAGCGGATCCAGGGAGTGGCCTTCCTGCACAACGCCACCGAGTTCGGCGTGGCGGGGCTGCGGGAGATCGAGCGTGACGGGCAGGGACGGCTCTTCACAGGGGAGCGTCGCGGTGCGTTCCTGGACCACCTCCGGTCGAAGCTGAGCGACAAGCACCCCGGTGCTCATGCGGCCGACGAACTGCTCGCGGGCGCCACCGTGCCGTCGAAGCAGTTGATGTCCGTGGCAGCCCAGGAAGTGAGGGAGCGACAGCAGTTCGTCCTCCTCGACGAGCAGCAGGTCGCCTACCGCATGGTGCTCAACGCGGTGGAGAGAGCGAAGCGCGCCGATCACAAGGAAGTCGTCATCGTCACTGGCGGCCCCGGTACCGGGAAGAGCGTGATCGCGCTCCAACTGCTCGGCGAGCTGTACCGGAGGGGTGTGGCCGCGGTCCACGCGACCGGCTCGCAGTCGTTCACCAAGACGATGCGCAAGGTGGCCGGCTCCCGGAAACGGGAAGTCCAGGATCTCTTCAAGTACTTCAACAGCTTCATGACCACGGAGAAGAACAGCCTGGGTGCCCTGATCTGTGACGAGGCGCACCGCATCCGGGAGACCTCCGCCAACCGCTACACCCGCGCGGCACTGCGGACCGGCAGGGCACAGATCGACGAACTCATCGACGTCGCCCACGTGCCGGTCTTCTTCCTCGACGAGCACCAGGTGGTGCGTCCCGGTGAGATGGGCACCGTGGACGAAATCCGTGAGGCCGCGGCCGGACGGGGCATCGACTGCCATGTCGTCCCCCTGGACAGCCAGTTCCGCTGCGGAGGCAGCGACGCCTACCTGCGCTGGGTGGTCCGGCTCCTCGGCCTGGAGCCCGGCGGGCCGGTCGTGTGGGAGCCCGACGACCGCATGCAGTTGCTGGTCGCCGACAGCCCTGAGGAACTGGAGGCGTTCCTCGACGCCCGCCGCGCCGAGAAATACGGCGCCCGGATGTCCGCGGGCTACTGCTGGCGGTGGTCCCCCGAGCCCAAGCCCGGCGATCCACTGCCCGCCGACGTCGTCATCGGGGGCTGGGCCAGGCCTTGGAACCTGCGCGGGGACCGGTCGGTCTCCGGCGCGCCCCCGTCCGCGCTGTGGGCCACCGACCCTGCGGGCTTCGGCCAGATCGGCTGCGTCTACACGGCCCAGGGGTTCGAGTACGACTGGTCCGGCGTCATCATCGGCCCGGACCTGGTCTGGCGGGGTGACCGTTGGATCACCGACCGCACCGCGTCCAAGGACCCGGTCTTCAAGAAGTCCACACCGGACACCGATGTGGACCGTCTCATCCGGAACACCTACAAGGTGCTGCTGACGCGGGGCATGGTCGGCACGATCGTGTACTCGACCGATTCGGAGACCCGGGAGAAGCTACGGGAACTGGTGTCCGGTCGACCGAAGCCACGGCCTGCTGGGATCGAGGAGCCCCTGCTGCGGCGGTGAGCGCGTGATATCCGGCCATGATGTCCGTGCTTCCAGCCGACCGACGTGTCATATGCGCCGGGAAGGTGATCACTTCTTTAAGATCCCAGACGTCATTGCGGTCCGACGGGCTTCCCCACGTGGACATGCCCCCATCCGCACGAGTCACTCGTGCCCTGGGGGATCCACCTCGTGTCCATGCTCCTGCTGAAACTGGCAGCGCGGGATCTGCTCAACCTGAACTCAAGACGCCGTATGGTGCCCCACCTCGCCGCGAGGTGGAAGCACTTCCTCAGCACCGACGCTTCGTTGACCGAACGTTCCGCCTGGGCAGAGAGCCTGGTACATCTTGCCGAGGACCTGGTCGCCGCCGACCGCGGGAACGTCGAGATGGTCGTCGAGTGCGCGGCCACGCTCGACGAGACCGACCGCGCCGGGGACCCGCGGCTCATCGACGTCGTCCTCGTGGGGCATCATCCCGAAGAGAACGGGCTGTCCGTCCAACTCGTCGAGCTGAAGCGGTGGTCGACGGTGACCCGGGTGGAGCGAGCCACCGCGGAGCTGGTGCATGTCCCCGGCATGGGGGAGAAGAAGCATCCCGCGCTGCAACTGCGCGAGTACTACGAGGCGTTCACGAGTGACAGAGGTCCGCTGTACGGACTGGACTTCGAGTGCGGCGGCTTCGCCTATCTGCACAACGCCACCGACGCCTCGGTGCTCCCACTGGTCGGCGTGGACGCGCCGACCGGTTCCTACGCCCGTGTCTACACGAACGACCGCCGTGCCCAACTGCTGTCGGACCTGCGGAGCAGCTTCGCCGCCGACGGCGCCGACTCGGCGGCCGAGATCCTGCTACGGAGCATGGGACTGCGCAATACCCCGCTGCTCGACGCCATGATCCGCTCCAGCGGCGAGGACACGGTCTTCACCCTGCGCGGCCGGCAGAAGAAGGTCGCTGACCAGATCCTCGACACGGCTGCCAAGGTGCTTCCCGATCCTCTGCAGCCCGCGCTCCTCCCTGACGAGCGACGGGTGGTGTTCCTCGTCACGGGCGGTGCCGGCACGGGCAAGAGCGCCATCGGCCTCCAGCTCAAGGCTGAACTGGAGGCGGAGGGCCGCACGGTCAAGTACGCGAGCGGTAGCAGGGCCTTCAACGGCGCCCTGCAGGAGCATGTCGGTTACGGCGACCGTGAGTTCAAGGAGACCTTCACCTACTTCAGCAACTTCGTCACTCCGCCCGACCCGCCTCTGGACGTGCTGATCTGCGACGAGGCCCATCGTCTGCGCGAACGCTCCACCAACCGCTTCTGGAAACCCGAGGACTGGGGCACCAAGCCTCAGGTGGACGAACTCCTCGACGCCTCCCGCCTGACGGTGTTCTTCCTCGACGAGGGTCAGTCCGTTCGCCCGCAGGAGGTCGGCACCGCCGCTCTGGTGGAGGACGCGGCACGGCGCTACGACGCCCACCTTGTCCGTTGCCGCCTGCGGGAACAGTTCCGGTGCGGCGGCAGCGACGCCTACATCCGCTGGGTGCGAGGCGCGCTGGGGGTGTCGGACGCGGAGCCTGAGCTGTGGACCCCTGACGGACTGATGCACGTCGAGGTCGTGGACAGCCCCGAGGAACTCGAGCGGATCATCCGTTCCGAGGCCGGGGCGGGAGCATCCGCGCGCATGGTCGCCGGATACTGCTGGCCCTGGACGAAACCCCTGGGCAAGGAGAAGCGACTCGAACCCGACGTCCGGATCGGTGACTGGCACCGGCCGTGGAACGCGGACAGCGAATCCTTCTGCGAGAACAAGACCGTCCCGCCTTCCAAGATCTGGTCCGTGCACGAGAACGGCCTCGGCCAGATCGGCTGTGTGTACACCGCGCAGGGCCTGGAGTGGGACTGGTGCGGCGTGATCATGGGCGAGGACATGGTGCGCCGGGGCGACCGCTGGGTGTTCCGCCGGGGCAAGGAGCGGGCGGACAAGGAGGCGGGCGTCAAGCGGGTCGCCGTTCCCGGGTCGTTCGATCCCAAGGTGAAGCCGAAGAGCGTGGACGACGACGAGTTCGCCCGACTCGTCCGGCACGCCTACCACGTGCTGATGACCCGGGCGAGCCGGGCGACCGTGCTCTACTCCACGGACGAGGAGACCCGGGACTACCTGAAAGGGCTCGTCGGCGACGTCGAGATCCACGGTCTGCGACCCACCTGGGAGAACCTGCCGGAGCAGGCGCGACAGCCACATCTGCCCCGTCCCGGCCGGGGACGGCGCCGTCGCAGAAAGCGTCAGAAGAAGGACACTCCGCCCGGAGAGATGCGTCTGTTCTGAAACGGTGGGCCGGTAGGTGGAGTGGCGGGCTCCCGGGCCCGCCACCTGCCGGTCAGAAGACCAGGCGTGCTGCCACGGTAAGGGCCGTCACCAGCAGATTGGTGACGACTCCCACCGTGACGTCGACCAGAATCTGACGAATCCGGTCACGACGTGCAAGCTTGTACTCAACGGGGTTCATCGGTTTCCACTCCTGAGCGTGAGCTGGGAATGGCAGGGATCGCCCTACCGGGCATCCGCAGTCACACCACGTGCAACACGCGGTGGAAACCACTCGTCGCTCATCGCCGAGGACCGGCACCTGGAACACCGCCGACGTACCCTCCGGGAAGGTGCGCAGCGGGTAACCACGGTAGTGCACGCGCCAGTTGATGTAGATCGATTTCGGACGCTGCGGTGTCTTCCCCCGGGCACCGGACGCGATGGCACCGGACGTGATGGCGCCGGACTGGACGGCGTCGATCACGATGACATCGGCTGTGTGGAGTTTGCGCTTTTTCACCTGAAGGCGTTGGCGGGACTCCAGGATATTGGTGGTGCGCGCACCACGAGTCACCGGAGTCGGGCAATATGGGGAGAACGTCCCGTACTTCCGTCCTTCACCGTCTCTTTTCATGGCACGGCCAGCCACTAGGATCTGCGTCAAGGGTCTGACCACGGGGAACGGTCGCCCTTGCGGGACACGAGGAGCGGGGAACAGGCATGCGGGAAGGCCGGTGGGTCACGGTCACCGAGTCCGAGTTCGATCACGAGCGCCGCGGCCTGGACGCGATCCGGGAGAAGCTGCTGGACTCCGACCCCTGGCGTGCCTGGTCGAACTTCACCTTCACCGCCAACACCGGCCACGTCCGCGAGGTCGACCTGCTGGTCGTGGCCCCCGGCGGTGTCTGCATGATCGAGCTGAAGGACTGGCACGGCTCGGTCACGTCCGAGAACGGCACCTGGGTGCAGACCACTCCCGGTGGCCGCCGCCGTACGCACGGCAACCCGCTGCACCTGGTCAACCGCAAGGCCAAGGAACTGGCCGGCCTGCTCGCGCTGCCCGGCGGCAAGCGGGTCTGGGTCGCGGAGGCCGTCTGCTTCACGGACAGCAGCCTCCGCGTACGGCTGCCCGCCCACGACCAGAACGGCGTCCACACCGTCCACCAGCTCGTCGAGATGCTGGGGCAGCCCCCGCGTGACGAGCGGCGCCGTATCACCGCGATCGGCTCGCGCGAGATCGAGGCGGCCCTCAACAACATCGGCATCCGCAAGAGCGACGCGCAGTACAAGGTCGGCCCGTACGAGCTGCAGCGGAAGTCCTTCGACTCCGGTCCCACGTGGGCGGACTACCTCGCCCGCCACAGCGACCTCCCCGAGGCCGCCCGCGTCCGCATCTATCTCAGCGAACGTGGCTCCGACGCCTCCCTGCGCCAGTCCGTCGAGAACGCAGCCCGGCGCGAGGCCGCGGTGCTGGGCCGTTTCAGGCACCCGGGCGTGGTCGAGCTCAAGCAGTACTTCCCCTCCGGGCACACCGCCGGCCCCGCGCTGATCTTCGACTACCACCCGGACACCTTGAAGCTGGACGAGTACCTGGTCCAGTACGGCGAGAAGCTGGACATCCTCGGGCGGATGGCGCTGGTACGCCAGCTCGCCGAGACCATGCGCTCCGCGCACTCCAGCCGTATCCACCACCGGGCGCTCGCCGCCCGCTCCGTGCTCGTCGTTCCCCGGCCGCGCGGCAGGAAGGGCCGGGCCGTGGGGGAGGAGGCCGCCTGGCTCACCCCGCACCTCCAGATCTCCGACTGGCAGATCGCCACCCAGCGCAGCGGTGACTCCTCCCAGGGCCAGGGCATGACCCGCTTCGCGCCGACCGCCCTGTCCGCGATGCACCTGGCCGACGACGCCGACGCCTACCTCGCTCCCGAACTCACCGCCCTCAACCCCGACCCGGTCCACCTCGACGTGTACGGGCTCGGCGTCCTCACCTACCTGCTGGTCACCGGCAAGGCCCCGGCCGCCAGCCAGGCAGAGCTGCTCGCCCGCCTGGAGGCGGGGGAGGGCCTGCGCCCCAGCTCCCTGGTGGACGGACTGTCGGAGGACGTGGACGACCTGGTGCAGGCCGCCACCGCCTACCGGCCTGGTCAGCGCCTGTCCAGCGTGGACGAGTTCCTGGAGCTGCTGGAGGTCGTCGAGGACTCCCTCACCGCCCCGGCCCCGGCGGCCACCGCTACGGAGGAGCCGGGCGACGAGGACGACGGAACCGCCACCGACAAGGACCCGCTGGAGGCCGTCGCCGGTGACCTGCTCGCCGGCCGGTGGGAGATCCGCCGCCGCCTCGGCACCGGCTCCACCAGCCGCGCCTTCCTCGTCCGCGACCTTCAGGCCGAAGCCCGCAAGACCCGCCCGCTGGCCGTGCTGAAGGTCGCCCTCTCCGACAGCCGCAGCGAGATCCTCGCCCGCGAGGCCGAGGCCATGGGACGCCTGCGCCCCCACTCCGGCATCATCCGCCTCGTCGAACCCGAGCCGCTGCACCTCGGCGGCCGTACCGTCCTGGCACTGGAATACGTCGGCGACGAGCGCGACGACAACGGACAGAGCACCGAGGGCGGCGGACGCCCGCGCCGCCGTGAGGAGACCGTCGCCCGACAGCTCCGCGAGAACGGCCGCCTCCAGGTCGACCAGCTTGAGGCGTACGGCGACTACCTCTTCGGAGCCGTCGACTTCCTGGAGGGCGAAGGCGTCTGGCACCGCGACATCAAGCCCGACAACATCGCCATCCGCATCCGCCCCAACCGCACCCGCGAACTCGTCCTCATCGACTTCTCCCTCGCCGGCTACCCGGCGAAGAGCACCAACGCGGGCACCGACGGCTACCTCGACCCCTTCGTCGACGTCATCACCCGCGGCTCGTACGACTCGCACGCCGAGCGGTACGCCGTCGCCGTCACCCTGCACCAGATGGCCTCCGGCGAGCTGCCCAAGTGGGGCGACGGCAGCGTCCTGCCGCGCATGACCGACGCGAAGGAGTGGCCGTACCCGACCATCGCGGCCGAGGCCTTCGACCCGGCCGTACGGGACGGTCTCGTCGCCTTCTTCCAGAAGGCCCTGCACCGCGACGCCGGCAAGCGGTACCCCGAGCTGAAGCCGATGCGGGACGCCTGGCGCAAGGTCTTCCTCGACGCCTCCCAGACGGTCCCGTCCAGCCACCGCACCCGCGCGTCGGCCCCGGCGGCTACGGCGGCGGCGGAGACGCTGCCTGCACAGGGCGCCGCCGCCGCGGCGATCGCGGATGCCGAGCCGGAGAGCGCCGAGCAGCAGCGGGACCGGCTGGCCGCCGAGGTCACGCGGGACACTCCGCTGACCGTCTCCGGTCTTACGCCGGCTGCCCAGTCGTTCCTGTACGGCCTGGGCATCACGACGGTCGGCGAACTGCTGGACTACAGCCGCCGCAAGCTCGTCAACGCACCTGGACTGGGTGCCAAGACCCGCAACGAGGTCCAGCAGCGGCAGCGCGAGTGGGGCGAGCGGCTGCGGGAGGCGCCCGTATCCCCGCTGACGCCCAAGGGACGGGCGGAGGCCAAGGAGGAGCTGGACCAGCTCACCGCCGCCGAGTCGGCGTTGGTGGGCCACCTCGCGACGGGCGATTCGGCGGGCACGCTGCCCGCCCGCACGCTGCGCTCGGTCAGCCTCGACACCCTCGCCACCGTCTTCGTGCCCGCCGTCAACAACAACGGCTCCAACCGCAACAAGGCGGAGATGGTGCGGCTGTTGCTGCGCCTGCCCGACGAGCACGGGGTGCTGCCGGACATCGGCGTCTGGCCGAAGCAGAAGGACGTCGCGGAGGGCCTCGGGCTGAGCCACGGCCGTATCCCGCAGATGCTCAAGGAGGAGCGCAAGCGCTGGAAGGCGGAGCCCTCCGTCCAGGCGCTGCGCGAGGAGATCGTCGACCTGCTGGTGAGCATGGGCCGGGTCGCTTCGGCGGTGGAGATCGCGGATGCCCTGGCCGTCCGGCGCGGCACACATCTCGCGGGGCGTGAGCAGCGGCGGGCGATGGCGCTGGCGGCCGTACGGGCTGTGGTCGAGGTCGAGCAACTGGTGCCGCAGGAGGCGGAGTTCCAGCACCAGCCGAACCGCAAGGCGACGGACGAGTCCCTGGGGGCAGGCCTGCTTGCCCTTGATGTGAGGGAGATCGACGGCCCGGACACTCCCACTGCGCCGGGCCTGCTGGAGTACGCGACGCGTCTCGGCAAGACGGCTGATCGGCTCGCGAGGCTGGACACCCTGCCGACGGCGGCGACCGTGCTGGCCGAGCTGGGCGCGCTGACGGTGCCGCCGGGGGCGGTGGAGTGGGACGAGCGGCGGATGGTGGAGCTGGCGGCTGCGGCGTCGGTGAACGCCGCGGCCACTCCGCGTCTGGAGATCTATCCGCGTGACTTGTCGCTGGTCAGGGCGTTGCGGCTCACGCAGGCAGGGCTTGTGCGCTGGATTCCGGGAGTGCCGGAGGGGCGGCAGCCGGGTCTGACGGGCGAGGACGTGCACGAGCGGGTGCGCGCTCGCTTCCCTGAGCTGGTCGTGATGGACGGCCGGGGTGGCGCCTCCCACGAACTGCCGACGGCCGGCCCGCTGACCAAGGCCCTGCGGGACGCGGGCTTCGAGCTGTCGCTCAACATGCGCGACGACACGGGCACCCTGCGCTACCTGCCGACGCGGGTGGACGACGCGTCCAGCTACCTCACGACGGGTGCGTGGCGGCAGTCGACGCGTACGGGTGCGGTGACGCGGTACGCCGACGACCCGCAGCTCGCGGGCGCGGTGCGCGCGGAGGAACGGCTGCTGGCGTCGGCTCGGCGGGACGGGTACCGAGTGCTGACCGTCCGGCAGCAGTTGGTGCGGGACGCGGTGCGGGAACTGGGGGCCGAGCGGCTGGGCGCGGATGCGTTGTCGGTGACGGAGCTGTTCCTGGAGGCCCTGCACGCGCAGGTCACTCCGGGCACGAAGCCGACCTGGGAGACCCTGCTGAAGGCGGACGCGGCCGAGCCGGGTTCGAAGGGTGCGGTGCGGTTCGCGGAGTACGTGCGGACGGCGTGGGGCACGGTGGAGCCCCGGGTTGCGGAGCTTCTGGGTCACGGCGGTGGCGGGGCCGGTCCTGTGCTGCTGACGGAGGCCGGGGTGTTCGCGCGGTACGACGCGATGGGCGTCCTGGACCGGCTGGCATCGGCGGCCCGGCGGGGCGGACGGGGGCTGTGGCTCCTGGTCCCGCAGAGTGACCCGTTGCGTGAGCCCCGGCTCGGGCAGGTGGCTGTGCCGTACCAGGCCGGCCTGGGGGAGTGGATTCAGCTTCCGGACACGTGGGTGGGTAACGCACACCGTGGGTCCGGTGAGGTTGTTACTAGTGCCAGTGGTGTCGAGGGAGACGCGAAGTGATCGACCGCAAGGCTCTGTTGGACGACCTGAAGCAGCAGGTCAAGGCGGTCGAGACCGACCTCGGGCGACAGGTGAAGGTGCTGGGGGATGTCGGTGCGCGGCTGAGGGCCGAGTACGACCAGGCGCGCAAGCTGGGGCGTACGGCGGCGACGTGGACCTCGTGGCTGGACGAGCGGGTCACGCAGGTCGCGGTGGCGTGGGTGCTGGGCACTGTGTTCGTACGGTTCTGCGAGGACAACCGGCTGATTCCCGAGCCGTACCTGACGGGGCCGGACGGTGACCGGCGGGAGCTGGCGGAGTCTCGGTACGACGCGTATGTGGAGTCGGACGACGACCCGACGTACCGGGGGTGGCTGGAGAAGGCGTTCGAGGAGCTGGGGCAGGGGCAGGCGGGACGGCTGCTTTTTGACAAGCGGCACAACCCGCTGTATCAGGTGCCGGTTTCGCATGATGGTGCGCGAGAGCTGGTCGAGTTCTGGCGGGGGAGGGACGAGGCGGGCGTCCTCGTCCACGACTTCACCGACCCGCTGAACGAGGACGGCACGGAGGGATGGGACACGCGGTTCCTGGGGGACCTGTACCAGGACTTGAGCGAGGCTGCGCGGAAGACGTATGCGCTGCTTCAGACGCCGGAGTTTGTTGAGGAGTTCATCCTTGACCGGACTATGAATCCGGCGGTGCGGGAGTTCGGCTACGAGGAATTGAAGATGATCGACCCTACGTGTGGGTCGGGGCACTTTGTGCTGGGGGCGTTTCGGCGGTTGGTGCGGCTGTGGGGGGAGGGGCAGCCGGGGAAGGACGTGCACGAGCGGGTGCGGGCTGCGCTGGACTCGGTGCATGGGGTGGACATCAACCCGTTCGCGGTGGCTATCGCGCGGTTCCGGTTGCTGGTTGCGGCTATGGCGGCGGGTGGTGTGCGGACCCTGGCGGAGGCGGCCAAATATGAGTGGCCAATTCACCTAGCGGTGGGAGATTCACTAATCAAGCACCGGCACAGGCAGGGCAACTTGTTCGATGGACTGGAGGAGGTTGCGGACGAACTTGCCGACTTCAAATACGAGACAGAGGACGTGCATGAGTATCCGGACATCCTGCGGCCGGGGCGATATCACGTGGTGGTGGGGAATCCGCCGTACATCACGGTTAAAGACAAGAAGCTCAACGAGCTTTATCGTGGGTTGTATGACGCTTGCGCGGGGAAGTACGCCCTGTCGGTGCCGTTTGCTCAGAGGTTCTTCGAGTTGGCGGGGGTAGGGGACGCTAAGAGCGGTCTCGGGTACGGTATGGTCGGACAGATTACGGCGAACTCATTCATGAAGCGTGAGTTTGGTACCCGGCTGATTGAGACGTACTTCGGTCATGAAGTTGAGTTGACGGAGGTAATTGACACTTCTGGGGCATACATCCCTGGGCATGGGACGCCGACGGTCATCCTGGTGGGAAAGCGTCGAGGCGGTGCCGGGAGGGCGGAGACCGTCCGCACCGCGCGTAGTGTCCAAGGCGAACCCACAGCTCCGCTAAGCCCAGAAGACGGAAACGTATGGCAGGCAATCGTCAAACAAATTGATGAGCCGGGCTCTGTAAGCCAGTGGATTTCCGTGGACGATCTAGAGCGGCATCGCTATTTCGGTAAGCAGCCTTGGATCCTGGCCGATGGCGGCCTGGAAATGGTCGAAGGACTATCTCGTTCGGCAGTCACATCTCTCGCCCAAGAATCGGCCGCCATTGGCATGACAGCGCTCACGCTGGAGGATGACGCTTTTCTGTTGCCCGCAGAAGTTTCGTCGCGCCTAGGATTCGCTGCTGATTGCGTCTACCTGGTCAATGGGGATGAGGTTCGTGACTACTCGATCAACTCGCCTCAGCACGTAATCATGCCGAGGAGCTGGGATGGCAAGGAACGGGATCTCAGCCCGCAGGCTATGAGGTACCTCTGGCCCTGTCGAACCAATCTCCGGCGACGTCTCTATTTCGGGAGAGTTCCGGAGGAGCGCGGACTTCGCTGGTTTGACCTGGGCATGCTGTTTGCGGATCGTCACCGAGACCCATATTCAATTACCTTTTCATTTGTTTCGCGGCTGAATCATTTCGTGTTGGATCGAGGCGGAAAGGTCTTCAAGCAGTCCGCACCGGTGGTCAAGCTGAACGAAGGAGCGAGTGAGGAGCAGCGTCTGCAAGTCCTTGGATTGCTGAATAGCTCTGCTGCATGCTTCTGGCTTAAAATGGTGAGCCAAGCTAAAGGTGGCATGGATAATTCCAGTGGTGGCGGTAATCGCTGGGTGCCTGAACAGTGGATGGTGCACTATGAGTTCACAGGCACGAAGCTCCAGGAGTTCCCACTTCCCAAACCTTATACGGCCGTCCTTGCCGCCGCCATCGACGCTCTCGCCCAGCGACTCTCTGATACGAGCCCATCCTTCCTCACGGCTAATGCAATCCCAACCGCCCTCGCCCTTCGAGAGTCCGGCGCTGCCTGGCACTCCATTCGCGCCCGAATGACCGCTCTCCAGGAAGAGCTGGACTGGCAGGTCTACGCCCTCTATAACCTTCACTCTGAAGACCTCCGCGTCTCCGAGGAACCTGAGGACCCCAACATCCCCGCACTCGCCTTCGGTGAGCGTGCCTTCGAAATCGTCCTGGCTCGCCGAGTTGAAGCAGGCGAAGCCAGCGATGAGTGGTTCAGGCGAAACGACTCCACTCTCATCACGGAGATCCCTGCTCACTGGCCTGCCGCTTACCGCGAGATCGTCCAAAAGCGCATTGACGCGATCGAGTCGAACCGCGCCATCGGCATGGTCGAGCGCTCTGAGTACAAGCGACGCTGGGCCACCGAAGGCTGGGACGCCCTCCAGGAGAAGGCCCTCCGCTCCTGGCTGCTCGACCGTATGGAGAACCGTGACCTCTGGTTCGACGAGAACGGTCAGCCCACGATCCTCACCCTGGCCCGCCTCACCGACGCCCTCTCCCGTGACGAGGACTTCGTCTCCGTCGCCAATCTCTACGCGCCGCGCAAGGAACTTGCGAAGGTCGTCGCCGAGCTGATCACCGACGAGCACGTGCCGTTCCTCTCCGCCCTGCGCTATAAGCCCTCCGGTATGAAGAAGCGCGCCGACTGGGAAGAGGTGTGGGACCTCCAGCGCAAGGAGGACGCCGCACCCGACGAGCCCGCCAAGCGAAAGATCCGGGACTCCATCCCCGTACCGCCGAAGTACACCTCCGCCGACTTCCTCCGCCCCTCCTACTGGAAGGCGCGCGGCAAGCTCGACGTGCCCAAAGAGCGGTTCATCTCCTATGGGGAGACCAATGCCGCCACCCCCGAGCTGTACGGGTGGGCCGGCTGGGATCACCGGGAGCGGGCGCAGGCGCTCGCCACGTACTTCACCAACACCGCGCTGTCGACCGAGGAGATCACGCCGTTCCTCGCTGGCCTGCTGGAACTCCAGCCGTGGCTGTCGCAGTGGCACAACGAGTTCGACATGCTCTACAGCGGCTCCCCGGCGGACTTCTTCGCTGGTTACCGCCAGCAGAAGCAGGGCGAGCACGGACTCACCGACGACGATCTCCGTAACTGGCGTCCCCAGGCCGCAACCCGAGGCCGCCGCGCAGCTGTGAAGAAGTAGCCGTAAACGACTCGGTGTTGTGCCCGTACGCCGATGCCGAGTCTCCCGGACGAGGGGCCACCTGATGCGTGTGTGGGTGGCCTTCGGCCGGTACGCGCAGCTCTGCCCATACGGTCTTGCCGGGAGCGGCCGAGCGAGGAGTGACTCCCCAGTCGTCCGCGAGCGCGGCGACGAGGTAGAGGCCGCGGCCGGACTCGGACAGGGAGCCGGGGATCGGAGGAGTGGGCAAGGGGTGCTTCTCGGCGCGGGTGTCGGTCACCTCAATGCGGAAGGTGCCCTCGGTCAGGGCGAGTTGGAGGTGGAAGTCCCGGCCGGGGACATGGCCGTGGCGTACGGCGTTGGCGGTGAGTTCAGCCGTGATGAGTGTGAGTGCCTCGTTGACCGGGGTCGTGTAGGGGTGGCCCCAGTCGTTCACGCGGTGCGAGACCAGTCGACGGGCCAGGCGGGCACCGCGCGGGGTTGAGGTGAAGCGCATGGTGAACTCGCGGTCGTGGACGGGATGCTGTGGCATATGCCCGTTCGGGGGAGTTGCTGACTTCATGCGGTCAACGGTCGCGGACTGTGAGTAGCGTTGAACAGGAGTGATGCGCTGACGGGTACGGGCTGTACACGTGGGCTGTGTGCTTGTACGTGGTGTTGGGCGCGACCGGTTTCCGGACCATGCGTTGGCCGGGCGGAGTCCGCTGACCGTGATGGTCGTACGGGAGGAGCTGCGGCGTGGACGACGAGGTTCAGCAGTCGGAGTACGAGTTCGGCGCGGGCGTGCTGTGTGTGTTCGGGCGGCAGCTCAAGCTGTTCCGGGATCGGGCGGGGATGGATCGCGCGAAGCTCGGGTCGCTGACCGGGTACTCGGCCTCCACGATCGCGTCGTTCGAGCAGGGGAGACGTATTCCGCCGCCGAAGTTCATCGATCAGGCGGATGAGGTGCTGGACGCGGGTGGGGTGTTGAGCGCGAGCAAGGAGGAGGTGGCTCGCGCTCAGTATCCGGCGTTCTTTCGGGATGCGGCGCGGTTGGAGGCCAAGGCGGCAGCCCTGCACGTGTATGCGACGAAGGCGGTTCCAGGGCTGTTGCAGACGGAAGATTACGCGCGAGCGGTGTTCTCCATGTGGCGGCCGCTGCTGGACGAGGAGACCATCAACCAGCGGGTCGCGGCTCGCCTGGCACGACAGGAGACCTTCTCCCGAGCCCCGATGCCCACCATCAGCTTTGTCATCGAGGAGTTCGTTCTGCGGCGACCGCTGGGTGGATGGGCCGTGATGCAGGGCCAGTTGGAGCAGATCCTGCTGCACGGGCACCGGCGCAACGTGGAGATCCAGGTGATGCCGATCGAGCGGGACGAGCATGCTGGGTTGGAAGGTCCATTCACCTTGATCGAGACGCACGAAGGGCAGAGGATCGCCTACGTGGAGGCGTACAAGGACAGTCGCCTCTACACGGAGCGGAGGCAGGTACGGGAGATCGAGGAGCAGTACGGCATCCTTCGGGCCCAGGCGCTCACTCCGCGCGAGTCGCTGGCCCTCATCGAGAAGTTGCTTGGAGAGAGATGAACGCCAAACAGCTCATAGAGCCGGTACCCGAGTTGGCCTGGTTCAAGAGCAGTTACAGCACAGGCTCGGGCGGCGAATGCGTCGAGGTAGCCGCCCGCCCCGGCACGGTCCACGTCCGCGACTCAAAAGACACAGCCCGCGCCGCCCTGGCCGTAGACCCCACGGCGTGGACCGCGTTCGTCGAGTTCGCGGCACTCTGACAGGGGCGGCCCCTCGATGGCAGGGCCTTCCGGCGGGCATGTGCTTGCCGGGAGCCCTGCGCATGTCCGCCTCCGCAGCACCTTCAGCAGCCTCGGCGCCTCGCCCGCCAGGTGTCGCGCCGGCGCCGGCTGCCACGGCGATCAACGTCCGCCCGGAGGCGCTTGGTTCGCGACGGCGGTCGCCTTCCCCGGTGACGATCGACACCGTGATGGACCCGGCCCGCACGCCACCGTCACTCGCATAACGAGGTCCCAACGGAGCTGACAAAGTAGGACCCTTGGGGTGCCGAGCTACTGTAAGTTCCTGCCATGAAACAGGGTAAAGAGGTCGAGAACCCCGAGTCGCGTTTCTCCGCGGTGCTGCTGGCGGCAGCGAAGCTCCCGGGTGTGCGTATTCACAGGGAGGCGTACCTCCGAAGTGCGCTGGCTCGCCACTGCTCCGAGGACGACATCCGAAGGGCGATAGAAGAGACCCCCGCTGCGGCGGGCATCAGTTTCGAGGTTCTCGACAAGGCGGCCAACGACTCCATCCGCTACGAGACCGCCAAGGTCAGCGCCCTCTCCGCCGCTGCCGGAATACCCGGCGTCCTCGCCCTTCCCGCCACTGTGCCCGCCGACCTGGCCCAGTACTTCGGCCACATGGTGCGTATCGCGCAGAAGCTCGCGTACCTCTACAGCTGGCCCGATCTGTTCTCCGAGGACGGCGATGACCTCGACGACGCGACCATGGGAGTGCTCACGCTGTTCTTCGGCGTGATGTTCGGCACCCAGTCGGCGAACGCTGCTGTGGGGAAAGTCGCGGGGATGATGTCGGAGCAGGCCGTCAAGAAGCTGCCTCAGAAGGCACTCACCAAAGGCCTCGTCTATCCCGTCGTCAAAAAAGTCGCGGCCTACCTCGGTGTCAAGATGACAAAGGATTCTTTCGCGAAGACCGTCTCGAAGGCCATCCCCCTCGTCGGGGCCGCTGTCTCCGGCGGGCTCACTTTTGCGACCTACCTTCCGATGGCCAAGAGGCTCAAGAGGCACCTCTCCAGCCTGCCACTGGCGGAACCGTCGCACCGAGTGATGGATGGGGAAGTCGTGGACGGCGAGGTCGTGGAAGACCAAGGGCCTTCCGCCGCAGCGCACACTGAACAGCACGGCGCGGACACCACTGCCGTCGAGATGGAGGAACCTCAGTCATGACAAGACGAGCGCACTCCTGAGTGCCGAGGGGTGGCCGAGGCGGCGGGCGTTCTCGTCATCGTCGCCGGGGTGCTGATCTGTTGGCGGGAGGGCTGGCTCGTCACCCCGCCTCGCTGATCACCGCGAATCGCGAAAGCCCGTCGGAGCACTGGACCCCCTCGGCGGGGCAAGCGGGACGATCTCCCGGTCGAAGAAGTCGCAGAAGCTCTCACCGCGCTCGTAGAGCGTGTCGAATCCGAGGGACGTTTCCCGGATCAGGGCTCGCTCGGTGAAGCGGTTGGCGCCTGCCGCGTTCCCGTCATCGTCGTAGACCACCTCGTACATGGCCGCGTCCCCGAGGATCACCACCTCCGGAACGGCGCGGTCCTTCTCGATGTCCGAGATCTTGCGGGCGTCGAGCACCTTGATGTCGTCGCCCAGGTCCACGCGCACCCGCAGCACGAAAAACTCCCACTGTACGTAGGGCGTAATGGGGAACTCCACGACACGAAGACGGCGATGAGGGATGCCTAGCCGCGCCGCATTCCGGAGCTCCTGCGCGTAGTCGTCGCGTCTTTCGTCGGCGAGAGACAATGCCCTCGTCCAGTCGCCGGCGGCGAAAGCCTCCCAACTGTCGAAGCCTCGCTCCTTGAAATTCTGCCCGCGTTCGAGCTTGTTCAGGAAGCTGATGCCACTGTTGTAGATCCGGCTGAAGTCCGCATGATACGCGGGGCGATCCATGTGCTCGGAAACCCCGTTAGGGAAGGAATCAAACACTGGGGATATCCGGCTTCGCCGCGACGAGCATGTTCCTCGGGATGACGACGAGTCGTTCGTCCGCCCCGATCGAGACCCCATCGGGCAGGTTCGCGCCGAGCGACTGGGTGAGGTCCCTGCCGATGACGGCGATGTCTCCGTTGGCGAGTTCCCAGATGTCGGGGCAGTCAGGGGTGCCGGTGGTGTTCCCCAGTTCTTGGGGCGATTTACCCAGACGCCGTTTAAAAGTCGTGTCAGGATCTGCTTCCCATGGCCTGGTCACTGCCGTCGCCCCCTCAATCGGTTGGGTGACGGTACTGTACCGCTCAAGCAGCTCGCCTGACGATGAGTTAAGCCCGACTGCGATCGGAATGGCGTCGAGCCATGCCTCCTTGTCTCACCTCGCTCAAGAGTGGAACGATATTGACCGGGAGAAGGATTCACGCCAGCACCTGACAGGCGTCGCTTTTCCGCCATGCTGTCGGAAAGACGAGTGAATGGAGAGGTGCCGTGGACCCAGAGGTCACCTCGCTCGCACAAAGCGCAGGAACCACCTTGGTCACGCTGATGGCAGCCGATGCCTGGCAGCGCACTCGCGACGGGCTCACGCAGCTCTGGCGGCGGATGCAACCGGAGCGTGCGGAGATCGTGGCTGCCGAGTTGGAGGCCGGCCGCGAGGATGTACTGGCCGCCATGGCGACACATGACCAGGAGACGTTGAACGAACTGCGTCTGCAGTGGCAGGGGCTGGTGCGACGCCTGATTGTCGCCCGACCTGCCGCCGCCGGTGAACTGCGCGCGCTCCTGGCCGAACTCGACCCCGACGGCACGGCTGCCGGGTCGGTCACGCAGCACGCCACGGCGTCCGGTCATGCCCGGGTCTACCAGGCGGGACGAGACCAGCACATCGCCGACCGATGACGGGCGGGATGGACGGTCACGCTGAGGACCAGGGGCGCGTCTACCAGGCGTCTGGCGACCAGCACATCAACGAACACCACCACTACGGCGGCGACACGTCCGGGCCGAGTGGCCCGGACTCGGTCCGCCGTCCGGCGGTCGGGCGGTCTCCGGCCGTGCTGCGCGACCGGACAGAGGTGATGGAACGCCTGCGGGCAGGCGTCGAGGCACGGCGCGGCGGCGAGGTCTACGTGCTCTACGGCATGGGCGGCTCCGGCAAGACAGCGGTCGCCTGTGCCTTCTTCCAGATGGCCACCGGCGACTACGGCCGGGCAGGCCTGTGGGTCAATGCCTCCGACCGAGCGAGCCTGCGCGCCGGCATGCTGGCGGTCGCTGCCGACCGGGGGGCGAGCGACGGCGAACTGCTGGCTGCCCGCAACGGTCTCCGTCCCGCGGCCGATCTCGTCTGGCAGTATCTCGACCGCTCCGCCGAGCCCTGGCTGCTGGTCCTCGACAACGCGGACGAGCCGGAGATCCTGCGGGACGGCAGCTGGCTGCGCACCAGCCCACGCGGCACTGTCGTGGTGACCACCCGCCGGGCAGCCGCTCGCTGGTGGCCAGGGGCCGAACTGCAGCACATCGGCGTACTGCCCCGGGAGGACGCCGCACTCGTGCTGTGCGACCTCGCCCCGCACAGCGGCACGGCAGAGCAGGCGGCGCAGATCGCGGACCGGCTCGGGCGGCTGCCACTCGCCCTCACCCTCGCCGGCGGTTTCCTCTCCCATCAGGTGCTCGACCCCTGGACGATGGATGCCTACGGGCATCATCTCGACGAAGGCGAACGGGTCCAGCTCATCGACCAAGGTGCGGACGCGTTGTCCGATGCGGACCCCCGGCACCTGGTCGGTCTGACCTGGCAGCTGACCCTCGACACGTTCGAGGCGCGCGGGCTGCCTGAAGCGGCGGCACTGCTCCGGCTGCTGGCCCGGTTCGCTCCGGAGCCGCTGCCGTTGTCCTTGCTCAACCGTGCCGACATCAGCGGAGTCCTCCCGCGTGCCCGTACCGAAACAGCGCTGAGAGCCCTGCTCGACCAGTCGCTGACCGAACTGGTCGACGTCGGCGTGCGCTGTGTACAGAGCCATGGAGTACTCCTCGACAGCGTGGCGGCGGCGACACCTGGGGACCGGCTGCCCGCTCTCGACACGACGGCCGTCCGGCTGCTCGACGCGGCCGTTCCCGCCGTCCCCGACGCGGGCCCCCACGATCCACAGCTGCGACTGCTGGTACCTCACGCGCTCGCCTTGCTGCGACGCATCGACGATCCGTCGGCCCTGGCCGACGCCCTGGCCGTCGCGACCCGGCTGTCGGTCGCCCTGCACCGCACCGGCGACTACCTCTCGGCCTGGGACACCTCACGTACCGCGGTGGATCTTGCACAGCAGCAGCTCGGCGCTGATCACCGTCTGGTACTGGCCGCCCGTTCCAGGGCCGGCCGGGCGCTGTTCCGACTGGGCAGGTACGCCGAAGCCGAGGCGTCGCTGCGCGGTGTCCGTGTCACCCAGGAGAGACTGTTCGGCGCTGACGACCCCGACACCTCGGACAGCGGCTACGGCCTTCAGCTCGTGCTGGCGAACCTCGGCAGACGCGAGGAGTCGGTGGCGCTTCTCCGGGCCGTCGTCGCCGGTCGGCGTACGGCACTCGGCCCCGCACACCCACTGACCCTGCGCGCCCGCGCCAGTCTGCTGGAGATGCTGCCCGCCTCCGATGTGGTCACCGAAGAAGGGGGCGCCCTGCTTTCACTGCCGTCCGAATGCGCCCGGCTCCTCGGCCCCGACCACACGGTGACGCTGGGCGCCGGGCACAACCACGCCTGGGCGCTGTATCTCCTGGGCCGCTTCGACGAGGCCGACGAGGAGATAAGGCAGATCGTCGAAGCGTATGTGCGGCGCTTCGGCCCCGAGTACCCGATCGTGCTCGCGGCCCGGCAGCTTTCCTCCCGGACCCGGTCCGCGCTCGGCCACCTGGACGCGGCGATCGAGCTGATGACCGATGTCGTCGCACGACGGGAACGCAGCCTGGGCCCAGAACACCCCTTCACGGTCGCGAGCCGCCGGCTGCTGGACGAACACCGGTCGGGTCAGTGGCACCCGCCGCAGCCGCCCGGCGGATGAGAGCAGGATGCGCGGACGGTGCACGGGGCTGTACGGCACGGGGTCGGCCGGAGTACCGATGTAGGGTGCTATGCGCAGGCCGTACGGGTGATCGTTCAGTACGAGGGGGACAAAGAGTGCAAGCGCCGCGAGCCCGTCTCCCTTGACCTGACCGGTGCCGTGAACGTCGTTCTCGCCCGGTGGCACGTGCCCGGTCCTCTCCTCGCCACCGGCCAGGACCACCGGCACGTCGCACCGCCCACCGGTCACCCGTACTTCCGGGTCCTCCTCTGCGGCCCGGACCGGTAACCGGCTTCGGGCCGGGACGGCACACCCGCACCACATCGAGTACGAGCAGCAGCACCGGAAACTGCCAGGGAGAGCGAGACCCGCAATGGCTCAGCCGCCACTCCTCCGCGATGTCATCGACATCAAGGAGTCCATCTCCACCTCGGACTTCGTGCTGTCCCTCGCCGAGGCGACGACACCCGAGGGTGCCGAGCACGCGCTCAAGGACTACGTGGTCACCGAGCGGCTCCTGGAGAACTTCGACGAGGCGCTGAAGCTCATCAGGTCCTCGCTCGACGGGCACCGCTCCAAGGCCGCGTATCTCCATGGCTCGTTCGGTTCCGGTAAGTCGCACTTCATGGCCGTGCTGTACGCCCTGCTCAGCGGCGACACGGCCGCGCGTGCCCGCACCGAGTTCGACCCGGTGCTGACCAAGCACGAGTGGCTGACCACGGACGGCAAGAAGTTCCTGCTCGTGCCGTACCACATGCTCGGCGCGAAGGCCCTCGAACAGCGGGTGCTCGGAGGGTACGTGCACCACGTCAAGAAGCTGCACCCGGAGGCATCCACTCCGCAGGTGTACCGGACCGACGGACTCTTCGACGACATCCGCGCGCAGCGTGCCACCTATGGCGACGAGGCCGTGATCCGGGGCCTCGGTACCGGCGTGGACGACGATGACGAGGACGAGTGGGGCGAGGGCTTCGCATGGACCCCGCAGCTCCTGGACATCGCACTCGCCGCCGAGGAGAACCACGAGGCAGGCGTCCCGCTCAACCTCACGAACCCCTCCACCCCGGCCGAGCTGCGCGCCAAGCTGGTCAACGACGCCAGCACCAACCTCCTCCCCGGCTTCGCCAAGAACGCCGTCGAGGACGAGCACGGCTTCATCTCCCTGGACGCCGGTCTGTCCGTCATCGCCGAGCACGCCAAGTCGCTCGGCTACGACGGACTCATTCTGTTCATGGACGAGCTGATCCTCTGGCTGGCCACCCTCATCCACGACCAGAAGTTCGTGGCGCGTGAGGCCAGCAAGATCACGAACTTCGTCGAGGGCGGTGACGCCCGCCGCGCCATTCCCGTCGTGTCGTTCATCGCGCGCCAGCGCGACCTGCGCGAACTCGTCGGCGAAGAGGTCTCCGGTGCCGCAGAGTCGTCCATCCAGGACACCCTGAACCTGGCCTCGGGCCGATTCGACAAGATCACTCTGGAGGACCGCAACCTCCCGCAGATCGCCCACGCCCGGCTTCTCAAGCCCAAGGACCCCGAGGCGGAACGGCTCGTCGACACGGCCTTCGAGCAGACCAAGCGGGTCGGCACTCAGGTGTGGGACACGCTTCTCGGCTCGGAGAAGGGCACCACCGGCGCGGACGCGGAGTCGTTCCGGCTCACGTACCCCTTCTCGCCGGCGTTCATGGACACCCTCGTCCACATCTCGTCCGCGCTGCAGCGCTCCCGTACCGGTCTCAAGCTGATGGGCCAGCTCCTCGCCGACCACCGCAACGAGATCCGCCTCGGGCAGCTCATCCCCGTCGGCGACCTCTACCCGGTGATCGCGGAGGGCGGTGACAAGCCGTTCACCGACAGCCTGAAGGTCGTCTTCGAGGCCGCCGACAAGCTCTACAAGACCAAGCTGCGGCCGTACCTCCTCAGCTCGTACGACATCACCGAGGACGACGTCGAGCAGTACGTCAACCGGCCCGAGTCCATCACCGACCCGCAGCGCGCCAACCGTTGCCGGATGTTCGTCGGCGACAACCGGCTCGTGTGCACCCTGCTGCTGTCCGCGCTCGCGCCCAGCGTGCCCGCGCTGGCCGAGCTGACCATCCGGCGGCTCGGCGCGCTCAATCACGGGTCGGTCCTCGCCCCGATCCCGGGCGCCGAGGTCGGCATCATCAAGAACAAGGTCGCCGAGTGGGCGGCCCGGTTCCCCGAGATCAAGGAGACCGGCACCGACGCCAACCCCGGCGTACGCCTTGAGCTGTCCGGCGTCGACGTGGACTCCGTCATCGCCAACGCCCAGGTCAACGACAACCCCGGCAACCGGGTCGCGCTCGCCCGCCGCCTGCTGTCCGAGGAACTGGGCGTCGAGCACGGCCAGTTGAGCGATCAGCTGAGCTTCACCTGGCGCGGTACCGCCCGCACCGCCGAGATCGTCTTCGGCAACGTCGCCGACGAGGACGAGCTGCCCGACCACGACCTGATGCCGCAGGAGGACGGCCACTGGCGCATCGCCATAGACCTCCCCTTCGACGAGGGCGAGTGGGGCCCCGTCGAGGACGTCAACCGGATCCGGCGGCTGCGTGAGCGCCAGCAGGGCGAGCGGTCCCGTACCGTCGCCTGGCTGCCCGCCCACCTGTCCGCGCAGCGCTTCGCCGACTTCCGGCGGCTCGTCGTCATCGACAAGGCCCTCGCCGACGAGCACCGCTTCGACACCCAGTACGCCGGCCACCTCAACGCCGACAACCGCAGCCGGGCCAAAGGCCTCCTCGAAACCCAGCGCGAAGCCTTGCTGAAGCAGGTCAAGGGTGCCTTCAAGCAGGCGTACGGGCTCGCCCAGAAGCAGGCCGCCGACGTCGTACCCGACTTCGACGACCACCTCGTCGCGCTGCCCGATGCCGACGGGCTCACCCTGTCCTTCGGGCAGAGCCTGCACGACGGCATCCGGCACGTCGCGGGCAAGCTGCTCACCCACCAGTACCCGGCGCATCCCGACCTCGACCCCGACGGCACCGGCATCGCCGTCAAGTCCACCGACACCAAGAAGGTGTTCGTCCACGTCCGGGCCGCCGCGGAGGCGCGCGACGGGCGGGTGGAGGTCCCCGCCGCCGACCGCAAGCTCATGCAGCGCATCGCCGGGCCGCTGCGCCTCGGGCAGCAGAAGGAGGCGTACTTCGAACTGTCCCGCTACTGGGCCGACCACTTCCGTCAGCTCGCCAGCGCCCAGGGCGCGACCGGGGACCTGTCCCTGATCACCCTGACCGACTGGACGGACAAGCCCGACCCGCGCGGCCTGCCCGACTTCCTCGCCCGGCTCGTCGTCGCCGCGTTCGCCGAGACGGACGACCGGGTGTGGGTGCGCGGCGGCACCGTACTCGACCCCGCGCCCGAACTGTCCGCGATCAAGGACCACGACGCGCTGCGCAGCCAGCCACTGCCCGCCGAGTCGGACTGGGACACGGCACGGCAGCGCTTCGAGACGGTCTTCGGGCAGAAGGCACCCGCCCTGCGGCGCGGCCGGATGGTCAACCAGTTCGCCCGCCAGATCATCGAGGCCGCCCGCGCCCACCGCGACCACGCGGCGGACCTGGCGCACCAGCTGGAGGTCCACGCCTCCTTCCTCGGCCTCGACCAGACCGCCGACACCGGACGGCTCGCCCTCGCCCGCCGCTCCCTGCAACTGCTGGACGCGCTCACGGCGGAGGCAGGAAAGGGCGCGGCCGGAGCGAAGAAGACCGTGGAAGCCCTCGCTTCCTTCGACCTGGGCGAGACCAGCGCCGACCGTTACGGAACCTCCATCAAGCAGGCCCGCAGCGTCGCGGAGGCCGTCGCCTCCGCGCCCTGGAGCACCCTCGAACTGGCCGCCGGACTCGGCCCCGAGGGCGCGGCACTGCTCGACTCGCTGCGCAACGTGGCCCGCGACGACCAGCGCACCGCGGACCTGCGTGACGCCCTGACCCGGACCCAGCGCGAGGTCGTCGCCCTGGTGAAGCGCAGCCAGGCCGCCGCCACCCCGCCGCCTGCTCCCGTCGCGCCCCAGCCCACGGCCGACGACCTGTCCCTGAACACGCCGACCAGCGATCCGCGGATCCCCTACACCCCGCAGGAGACGCCCACACCGGCCTCCTCGGGCAGCGGTAGCGGTACGGCGCGAACGTCCGGTGGACGCCGTACGACCGCGGCTCGCGCTGCCGCCGACCTCCAGGCGGAGCTGTCCGAACTGGCCGCCCGCCACCCCGACGCGACCATCGAGATCAGCTGGAAGGTCGTCGAATGACGGGCACCGTCGCTGCCGCCCCCGGCGCCGTCCGGCTGAACACCGCGACCGTCACCCAGTACCTGTCCTCGCAGTCCTCCCTCGCCGCCTCCCTGACGGGGAACGGCGGGGGCAGACGCCGGGTCGTGCTGCTGCGGTCCGCGCCCCAGTGGGAAGGCCCCGCCGAGCCGGCCTGGGGCGAGGACCGGACGGCCGGCATCGCGGTGGCGCTCTCGCCGCTCGCCGTCCACGAACTCGTCCTCGACCACCTGACGGGTCGCCGCCCCGGCCCCGCCGTCCTGGTCGTCCTCACCGACCGCGAGCAGAACGAACTCGACCCGGCGATCATCGCCCGCGTCCACAAGCTGCGCATCGACACGGTCGACAGCTGGGACGTCGTACGGGAGGCCTTCGGCGCCCGGCAGATCGACCCGCGACTCAAGGACGTCAACTGGGCGGCCGAAGCCCTGCTCGACGCCACTCCGCCCGGCGGCTGGGCACCCGTGCCCGGGGGCTGGCTGTCCCGGCAGTACGCCCTCACCGCGCTCGCCCAGCGCCGCCTGCGCCTCGGCCGCTACGACACCGAGGGGGGCACGCGACGTCCCGGTGACGACCGGCTCGACGCGCAGACCCTGCTGCACTGGTCGACCCGGCCCGGCGCCCCCGAACGGCTGGCGGACCTGCGCGGTCCCGAGCGCACCGGGCTGACCGCTTTGCTCGGCGAGGAGGACCAGGCCGGTCTCGCCGGACGAGCCCTGCTCTCGCTCGTCGACGCCGAGCGTGGCGCGGACGCCGCCGCCTTCGGCCTCGTGTGCGCGGCGCTGTGGCAGCACGCCGAGCCCGCCCCCGAGACCTACCAGGCCCGTGGCCGCGCCGAACGCTACTTCGGCGACTGGTCCCCGGCGGTCGGCGAACAACTCGACGCTCTTGTCACCGTCTTCGGCCGGTCCGCCGAGGAGTACGTGACCACGCTGCTGACAGCCGGAAACCGGGGCGGCGGCGCCGACGCCGACCAGGCCCGCGAGGCACGCCGCACCACCGGCATCGTGCTCGACCGGGCGGCCGTGCTGGCGCGCCAGTTCGGCGCCGAGGCCGCCGTCGCGGCGAGCCCCGTCCTGCGCGGCGGACTCGACGCCCGGTTCACCGCCGTCGGGCAGGCCCTCATGACGGGTGACACGGCCGCGATGGCGGACGCCGTGCAGCGCCTTGCGGACCACCGGCTCGCCGGTGACCCGGAGGAGTCCGCCCGTATCGAGCGCGCGCGGATGGGACAGCGTCTAGCCCGCTGGCTGGCCACCGATCCGGCCGCCGACGCCCCTACCGTCGCCGACGCCCTGCAGCGGCACGTCACCGAGACCGGCTGGGCCGACCTCGCCCTTGAGCACATCGAGGCCGGCGGCGACCCGGACCCCGTCCTCAAGGCCGCCTACGACACCCTGGGCACCCGTGCCCGGGACCGGCGGCGGCAGATCGACGCGTCCTTCGCGCGCTCGTTGGCCGGCTGGACGCAGGACGGCACCCCGCCCGGCAGCATGCTCACCGTCGAGACCTTCCTCGACCGGGTGGTGGGACCCGTCGTCCGGCGCGGGGAGGAGCGGCGGGTGCTGCTGCTCGTGCTCGACGGCATGAGCGCGGCCATAGCGAACGAACTCAGCGAGGAACTCCGCCGCTCCTGGGCGGAGTTCGATCCGCTGGCCGAGGACGCCCCGCGTCGGCGGGCCATGGCCGCCGCCCTGCCCACGGTGACGGCCGTGTCCCGGACCTCGCTCTTCGCGGGCACTCTGATGAAAGGCACGCAGGCCGACGAGAAGCGGCTCTTCCCCGCGCTGAAGCTGTGGGGCGGGGCCCCCGCCGCCGTCTTCCACAAGGACGACCTGCGCACCGAGACCGCGGGCGACACCTTCGGGCCGGCGCTCACGGAAGCGCTGACCGACGGCAGGACGCATGTCGCCGTCGTCCTCAACGCCATCGACGACCGCCTCGCAAAGGAACAGAAGCTCGGCGACGGAGCCTGGCGCGTCGATGACGTACCGGGCCTGCGCGATCTGCTCCGGGTAGCCGCGGCCCAGGGCATGGCCGTCATCGTCACCAGCGACCACGGTCACGTGGTCGACCGGCACGGCACGAAGGCCGACGCGGCCACCGAGCCGGCGTCCGCCCGGCACCGCCCGCCCGGCGGCGGCCCGCTCGGCGAACGGGAGATCGCCCTTTCCGGGCCGCGCGTGGTGTGGCCCGAACCCGGCGCATCCGTCGTCGCGCTCTGGGACGCGGACTCCCGCTACACCGCGCTCAAGGCCGGCTACCACGGCGGGGCTTCCCTCGCCGAGTTCACCATCCCGGTGCTCGCCCTCTTGCCGTTCGGGGCGGAACCGCCCAAGGGCTGGCGGGAGCTGGGGGACCAGCGGCCGGTCTGGTGGGCTCCGGAGGAGGCGGGTAGGCCGGTCCCGGACGAGCCCTCGGCTCAGCTTGCCGGCGCGGCTACGAAGAAGGGGCCGGCGAAGCCCCGTAAGAAGCAACCCGAACCGGGGACACTTCCCGATGCTCTCTTCGAGGTTGCGCTGACCCCTGGGGGCGACGATGCCCTGCTCACCCCGACCCCCGTCTCGCGGACCGAGTCGCTCGTGACCGCGCTGCTCGACTCGGAGACGTACCAGGGGCAGCTCGACGGTCTGGCCCGCAAGCCGCAGCAGGAGCAGGTGCACAAGGCTATCGCCGCCCTGCTCGACGCGGGCGGCACGCTGCCGGCGACCGCACTCGCCCAGCGCGCGGGCATGCCCACCGGTCGGGGCGACGGCTTCGCCGCCGTCCTGCGGCAGCTCCTCAACTACGACGGCGTACAGGTGCTGGAGACTCTGCCGGACGGACGCACCCTACGGCTCCACGAGGGCTTGCTGCGCGAGCAGTTCGTCCTCCGAACGGGCTGACATGCTCGGGGTGCCGTTGACGTTCGTCTGCAGGCACCCCGAGCGCCGCCTCAGGCCACGAACGCCCGCAGCAGCTTCGCGAAGGTCGTCAGCTCGTCGATCATCTCCTGCGGAAGCGGCTTCTCGTCGAAGTGGGCGATCCGGTTGCGGATGTCCTTCACTCGTTTCAGGCGGCCGATGAACTGCTCCCTGGGCATGTTGGGCCACTTCAGGGCCTCCCAGTTGGCGTCGGCACGTTCGGCCAGCGACGTCTTCGTCTGGTCGCCGTCAAGGAGCTTCAGATAGTCGCCGAACATGAGGTCGGAGACCAGCCCGGTGCGTTGCTCGGACTTCTTGTTCGTCTGGACGGCCTTGATCGTCTCCTCGTCCAGCGCCGCGCCCAGGCAACGGCGCAGCAGCGACTCGATCTCCCCGACGATGAAGAAGGGCCGTGCCGCGCCCTCGAAGCGGTCCGTGACGTCCGCGGCGGTGATGATGCCCGAGAGACAGCCGTCGTCGCCGCGGACCAGAAGGTAACCGTGTTCGCGGATGACCGGCAGGGCGGAGAAGAATTCCTGGCGGGTGTCGGCGACCGGAAGGGAGTCCTTCTCCATCGCGTTGTCCAGCGTCGGCTGTTTGCCCGCCTCGTACATCTTGGCGACCGATCCCCACGTGACCACCCCGTGGATCTGCGCCATGCCGGTGGTCACCGGGACCTGTGCCACACCCTTCGTGCGCATCAGGAACGTGGCCTGCGGCAGGGGGGTACCGGGACCGACGGACACCAGGCCGCGCCGCGCCGACGGAATGTCCCCGAGCAGCAGACGCTGCGGAAGGGCGGCCGAGGGCAGTGCTTCCTCCGCTTCGTCGTCCTCGGTGTCGGCGGGGGCGGCCTGCGCGGGGACGGACGCGAGCGGTACCACGTCGACGTTGCTGCGCAGGCCGCAGACGGCGAAGTCGGGGAGCGTCGTCAGCCCGGCGTCCGTGAGTGCCTGCGAGATGCGGTGCACCGTCCGGTGGTCGCGGACTCTGACCTGGAACAGGTCGAGGATGTCCTGCACGGGCACGGACCTGCCTTTGAGCGCGGCGAGATCCTGCCCGCTGGGTGCGGTGGTCATCGGGCTTCGCCCTCCGCGAGATCACGGAGCATGGTCCGCTTGCCCATCGCGGCGTGCACGAGGTCCTGCAACTGCTTGGAACGATCGTTGTAGAACCGCTCGTAGTCGTTCTGGCGGAGCGTTTCCGGATCGATGAGGTGAGTGGCGAGTACGTCGTCGAACCACTCGGGGCGCATGTCGGAGGCCGCCACCAGCGTGGAGACGTAGGACGCCGGAGCCCCGGTCATGTCCATCGCTGCGCGGTAGGACAGGGGGGTCTTGTTCACGATGGAGTTGGTCGGCAGGCCCTGGCTGTTGCCCCGCTTCAGCCATGCCTTGTGGAAGATCTGCCGGAGGTCCACGCTGTACTCGTCCAGCCGACCTGGGCTGAGCGGTGCGTCGGTGAAGTGCCAGTCGACCGCGCCCTGTTTGACCAGCAGGGCGTAGATGCCCTTGTAGGCGGCACTGTTACGGGTGGTGAGGCTGTCCAGGCGGTCGGCGAAGAAGAATGCGTCGGTGACGGTGTCGGGTGCCCGGTCGTCCTGCGCGAGCCAGGGGACGAGCTGTTCGACGTCACGGGTGAAGCGGGTCTCGGTGGAGCCGCCGTACATCTCGCCGAGAACCCCGCACCAGTACCACTGCTCGGTCCTCTCCTCCGCCCCCAGGCCGTCCATCGCCGTGTCGAGGATGGCGCGGACGGCCGCAAGCGGGACGAGTTGTGTCTTGTACGGCAGGTCGTTCGGGCGGACGATGCACTGCCGTTCCAGGAAGTCGCCCACCCAGGCGAAGGCGTCGGCGAGTTTCGGCGCCAGGCGGACGAAGTCGGCCAGCGGGAGGTCCAGCAGGTCCCGGCGCTTGCACGACACCGTCGCCCCGATGCCGGCCTGCTTCCGCTCCCAGGTGCGTACCAGGGCGATGGCCTGCAGGAAGTCGATACTGCTCAGCCCGTTCTCGATGCCGCTCTCCAGCCGGCCGAAGACAGGGTACTTGGCAGCCAGCGCCTGTTTGATCTCCCGCCACACTTCGGGGAGCTGGTAGTAGTCCCCGGTCCGGTCCACGTACTCGCGGTCCCCGGCATAGGTGGCGGTGAGCAGTTCGAAGACGTTCAGCGGCACACCCCCCGTGTTGACCCGCTCGAACACCGCGCAGACGGCATCCATGGAGGTGGAGGCCGCCAGCCGGATCATCGGGACCTGAAAGGCACGAACCTGCTGGAGGACCAACTCGTCGAACTGACCCCACAGGCCCCAGTTCCGCTCCTCGTCCGCCTTGACGTAGGCCATCATCCACTGGTTCACACGCTGGGCGTCGAAGACGAGATGCAGAGGGAAGAGACCTGCCGCGCACTCGTTCTCCGTAGTGCTCAGATCCAGCACCACCGTACGGTTGAAGTCGGTGCGGAGCACCTTGTCCGCCGGGACGGACAGGATGGCTTCGTCGCGGTCCGCGGCCGGGCCGACGGCCTTCGCGATGTCGACGTAGTACCACCGCTCGATGGGCTTGCCACGGGCGTCCGCGGTCTCCACCGGGGCGTCCAGCCAAAGGGCCTGGAAAAGCGACGTGAGGCGCTGCTGCCCGTCCAGCAGAAGGAGGTCCGCGGCAGGATCCCCGTCCGGCCGTGCCCCGGTGAGAGTCCGGGAGCGGAACCGGGTGGCACCACCGGTCTGCAGCGTCATCACCACGCCGAGCGGATAGTCCAGCGTCACCGTCGCGATGATCGCGCGGATCCGGTCGTCGTCCCACTTCCAGTTCCGCTGGAAATCGGGCAACTGTAAGGAGCCAGACGCGACGTCCGCGAGTACGTCCTTAAGCTTCACATTGTCCAGTGCCGCCACGTGAATCCCACTTCCCACCCTGCCGCATGTACGGAGAGTGATTTCAGCAGCGCTTTCCGGTCACCGTCAACCGATTCTGCCGAAGTGGGGCACGAAGACCACACGTCGTGCGAGACCATGGCGCAGGTCAAGGGCGTACGCCCCGATTACTGGAGGTAGGGCATTTCGGTCCGCACCGCGGATGGGAAACTGGCAGGGTGATCCAGCACCGCGCCACACCCGTCTCGGCCGCCCGCCGCCGTACCGTCATCGACGCGCTGCGACGCGGCGCCGTACCCGACAGCGGACTCGACCTGCTGGCCACCGGACTCGACCGGTTCGAAACGGCGCTGGACGCGGAACTGGACGCCGTGGCGTCCGGCGGCTCTGTGTTCAAGGCCGTGCGCGGCGAATACGGTTCGGGCAAGACGTTCTTCACCCGATGGCTGGGGGAGCGGGCCAAGCGCCGTAACTTCGCCGTGGCCGAGATCCAGATCTCGGAGAACGAGACCCCACTGCACCGGCTGGAGACGGTCTACCGGCGGCTCACCGAACGACTCACTACTTCCAGTTTCCCGCCCAGTGCGCTGCGGCCCGTCGTCGACGCCTGGTTCTACGCCCTGGAGGAGGACGCCCTCGCGGCCGGCGCCACCGAGGAGGAGCTTGCGAGCGAGGTGGAGAAGCTGCTCGTCGCACGGCTCGCCGAGGTGTCCCGGCACGCTCCGTCCTTCGCGACCGCTCTGCGCGGTTACCGGGCGGCTCTCGCGGACGGCGATGAGGCGACTGCGGCGGCCGTTCTGGCGTGGCTCGGCGGCCAGCCGCATGTCGCTGCCTCCGCCCGCCGGGCCGCCGGGGTGCGCGGCGACCTCGACCACTTCGGCGCCCTCGGGTTCCTCCAAGGGCTTCTCACTGTGCTGCGCGACTCCGGGCACACCGGGCTGTTCGTCGTCCTCGATGAGGTGGAGACGCTGCAGCGGGTCCGGTCGGACGCCCGCGACAAGGCACTCAACGCGCTACGGCAACTCATCGACGAGGTGCACTCCGGCCGCTTCCCCGGCCTCTACCTGGTCATCACGGGCACCCCGGCTTTTTACGACGGCCAGCAGGGCGTGCAGCGCCTGGCCCCGCTCGCTCAGCGGCTGGCCACCGACTTCACCACCGACCCGCGTTTCGACAACCCTCGCGCCGTACAGATCAGGCTTCCCGGCTTCAACCAGGAGTCCCTGGTCGGACTCGGCCTCACCATCCGTGACCTGTACGCCGATGCCGCGGAAATGCCCGAGCGCGTGCGGAAGGTCGTCGACGACGCGTATGTCGCTGACCTAGCGGTGGCCGTCGGCGGGGCGCTGGGCGGGAAGGTCGGGGTGGCTCCCCGGCTGTTCCTGAAGAAACTGGTCGGGGACGTGCTCGACCGCGTGGACCAGTTCGACGACTTCGACCCCCGGCAGCACTACCGGCTCACCGTCGCCGGCAGCGAACTCACCGACGTCGAGCGGAACCTGGCCGCCACGGTCTCAGGGGACTCCGCGTCGGCCGATGACATCGACCTGGAGCTGTGATGGCGGACGGGGGACTCGCGGCCGGGAGAGAGCCGGGTGACGCCGACGCCGACGTACTGGACCGACTCGACCCCGTCGTCCTGCACCACATCGTCAACACCCTCGGATGGCCCGATCTGCGCCCCCTGCAGCGGGCGGCGATCACGCCGCTCATGCACGGGCAGGACGCCGTACTGCTGGCTCCGACGGCAGGGGGCAAGACCGAGGCGGCCTGCTTCCCCCTGCTGTCGGCAATGACCGAGCAGAAGTGGACCGGCACATCCGTGCTGTACCTGTGCCCGCTCAAGGCACTCCTCAACAATCTGGTCGCCCGTGTCGACGCGTACGCCCAGTGGCTGGGGCGACGGGCCGCGCTCTGGCACGGCGACACCAAGGAATCGAGGCGGCAGCGCATCCGGGCCGAGGCGCCGGACATCCTGCTGACCACGCCCGAGTCGCTCGAAGCGATGCTGATCGGTGTCAAGACCGACCACGCCCGCCTGTTGGGAAGCGTCCGGGCCGTCGTCATCGACGAAGTGCACGCGTTCGCAGGGGATGACCGGGGATGGCACCTGCTCGCCGTGCTCGAACGGTTGGAGCGGGTCACCGGACGGCCCATCCAGCGCGTCGGGCTCTCGGCGACCGTCGGCAACCCGGCCGAGCTGCTGCACTGGCTGCAAGGCGCGGGTGTCAGCAGCCGCACCGGTCAGGTGGTTGCCCCTGGAGTGCACCTGCCGGCCACCGACGGCAGCGGACACGGCGCCACAGCGACTCCCGGACCGTCCAGCAGGGCTGCGGGCGAAGTGGAACTCGACTACGTCGGCTCCCTCGACAACGCGGCCAAACTCATCGCGGCGCTGCACAGGGGGGAGAAGCGGCTCGTCTTCTGCGACTCGCGCCGCCAGGTCGAGGAGTTGGGGGCCGCGCTCCGGGCGCGTGAGGTGACCGTCTTCCTGTCCCACGCCTCGCTCTCCGTCGACGAACGCACCCGTTCCGAGCAGGCGTTCGCCGAGGCCCGCGACTGCGTCATCGTCTCCACGTCAACCCTCGAGCTCGGCATTGACGTCGGTGACCTGGACCGCGTCATCCAGATCGACTCACCGACCTCTGTCGCCTCGTTCCTGCAGCGCATCGGCCGCACCGGCCGGCGTTCCGGCACTGCGCGGAACTGTCTGTTCCTCACCACCCGCAAGGACACACTGCTGCAGGCGGCGGGCCTGTTGCTGCTGTGGTCGCGGGGCTGGGTGGAACCGGTCGTCCCCCCGCCGGAGCCGCGTCACCTGGTGGCCCAGCAACTGCTCGCTGTCACCCTGCAACAGCACAAGCTCGGCGACCGGTTGTGGGACCGGCAGTGGAACGGCCTCGCCCCCTTCGACAAGTCGGCTGCCCCCATCCTGCGCTTCCTCACTCAGGAGGGCTTCCTCGACAGCGACGGTGGGATGCTGTTCGTCGGCCCCGAGGCGGAACGCCGCTTCGGCAAAAGGCACTTCATCGAACTCACCGCCTCCTTTACCGCACCCCCGCAGTTCACCGTTCTGTCCGGACGCACGGAGATCGGCCGCACCGACCCGAGCGTGCTCACGGAGGAACGCCCCGGCCCCAGGCGCCTGCTGCTCGGTGGACGCAGTTGGCAGGTCACGTACATCGACTGGCTGCGCAAACGCGTCTTCGTCGAGCCGGCCGACGGAGGCGGCATCGCCAAGTGGATGAACGGCGGCGTAGCCGGACTGTCGTACGCCCTGACGCGTGCCATGCGTGAGGTGCTGCTCGGCACGAACCCGCCCGTCTCCCTCACCCGGCGTGCGGAAGCGTGCCTGGCCGAACAGCGGGAAACCGACGCACCTGACACCGTCCACCCGGGCGGCACGTTGATCACGCGCGTCGGCTCCGACGTCCGTTGGTGGACCTGGGCCGGCTACCGCGCCAACGCCACCCTGGCGGCCACCCTCCAGTCGGTCACCGACCCTCTGCAACGGCCCACCGACAGCTGGCTGCGCCTGCGCGAGGAACTCACCCCGGCCGCTTGGCGTGTGGCCCGTGAAAACGTCGGAGAGAACCTCGTCCTGCCCGAGGTGGACCGCCGGGCCGTGCGCGGCCTGAAGTTCTCCGCCGCCCTCCCTGAACGCCTCGCCATAGCCACGGTGGCGGCCCGCTCGGCCGACTTCGAGAGCGCCCGCTTGGTGCTCGGTGAGCCGGCGCGCTTTCAGTACGACGGCTGAACCGGAACCGCCGCCAAGGGCCATGCCCGCCCCAACTGCTCCGTCACCTCTTGATGCGCACGCTGCCCAGTAGGCGTGTGAAGCCCGAGCGAGTCACCACGGCGCAGGCGATGCGGTGGCAGGAAAGCAGGACGTGCAGGCGCCGATCTTCCGCTCAGGCGGAGGCGTCTTGGCGGCCGGAGAGGGAGTGTCGAACGAGGGTTACGTCGAACTCGCTGCCCTGGAGACGGTTGGCCGTGTCCACCGTGGTGGCCTTGAGGCCGCGTGCGGCGAGTCGGGATCGGGACGCGTCCGCCTGCCGCCATCGCGCAGGTACCGCACCACCCAGGCGTCGACGGGCTCGCGGTCTACGCGACCACCCGTCGGGTTCGCCTGCAGTATGCGAAGGCAGCCGAACGGAGACGGACCCGGACGCCGAGAGTGCACCGAGCAGACCGCCTGACCCCAATAGTGACGAAGCCCCCGTCTGAAACGCTCCCGGGCGGAATGCCGTCTTGCGTAGTCATCAAAATAGCCACACAACCGCCCTCCCACCACGTTTGCGCAGGTCATAGCGCCGCGGTGATTCTCCCCGGCGTACAGCCCGACTCGTCTGCCGCTCTCTTCTCGTCTGCCGCCGCCTTCGCGGGCCCGTGCGGCGACTGGACAGCCTGGACAGCGTTCCTTCCCGACGGCCCCATGCCCTCCTGCGTCCCGTCGGCGTCTGTCTTCCACTCCCAAGATCCACGCGCTAGCTTCCCGCCCCTGCTTCCAGGAAGGGGCATCTGCATGCGATCCAGAGCACGCGCTGCCGGCGCGATCGCCCTCACGCTGGCCCTCGCCGGCCCGCTCGCTCCCGTCGCCGCGCACGCCATGCCGGCGGACCACGAAACTCCCGCGTACAGCTCTCTGCCCGCCGGCTCGCCCAGTCGCGTCGTCGGGGTTCCCGGCACCGTCAACGCCCGTGACATCGGGGGCTATCGCACCTACGACGGCAGGACCACCCGGTGGGGAACGGTGTACCGGTCCGAGAGTCTGTCCCAGATCCCTCCGGAGGGTGTCACCGCGCTGGCGAACCTGCGGCTCGGCAGCGTCATCGACCTGCGGACGTCGCCGGAGATACAGGCCGACGGAACCGACCGGCTCCCCGCCGGGACCGTCTCCGTTCCCGACCCCATCGACGACACCAGCCTGTACGCCTTCATCGGGCAGGTGGTGCGGAGCAAGGATCCCGCCTACCAGCAGGCCCAGCTCGGGGACGGCAAGGCCCGGGAGCGGATGCTCTCCCTGTACCGGGGCTTCGTCACCGACCCGGCGAACAGGGCCGCGCTCGGTGCCGCGATCCGCACCGTGGCGGACTCCAAGAAGCCGGTGCTGTTCCACTGCTCGGCAGGCAAGGACCGCACCGGAGTCCTCGCCGACACGATCCTTCGTGCGGTCGGCGTTCCCGCCGCCACCAGCGAGCAGGACTACCTCCTGTCCAACCAGCTGCGGGCCGCCTCCGACCAGGCGTTGCGGGACCAGCTCAAGGCGGCCGGCTACATGCAGAATCCCGATCTGCTGATTCCGCTTCAGCAGGTCGGCGGCGACTACCTCGCCGCCTTCCGGGACCAGGCGGTGCGGGACTACGGCAGCTTCGGGGCGTTCCTGACCGGCGGCCTCGGCCTGGACGCCTCCACGCTGATCCGGCTGCGGACCCGCCTCGTCGGCTGACCGGGACCGCCGGGGCCCCGCTTCGTCGGCTGACCGGGACCGCCGGGGCCCCGCCTCGTCGGCTGACCGGGACCGACAAGGACCCCGCCTTCGTCCGGACCACTCCGGTTGCGGGCGGGGGCTCCGGTGCGGACCGTCACGAGTCCCAATGAGCCCCGTGGCGGTGACGGACCGGCTCGATGTCGATCCCGGGATCGTGGCGGGCAGCGGCACACGCGACACGGGCCCGGGCCCGGGCGGCCCGTTCCCGCAGGCCGGCGTCCCGGCCGAGCGAGTCGTCCCGGAACGCACAGCAGTAGCGGTACACCTCGAAGAACCGCCGCACCTGACGGGGCTGCGGACGACGGCCCTCCTGCGCGGCCCTCCTCAGCTCCTCGGCGGAGTACCGCAGGTCGAACAGTTCGTGCCGGCGCCACGGACGATCGAAGCGGCGGTCGTGCCGGGGCAGACGTCGATGCGCACGCTCGTCCCGGCCGAAGGGCGTGCGGTCGTGGGGAATGTGATGGGCAGTGCGGGACATGAGGCCTCCGGCGGCGCCCCAGGGCTCTCCTGGGGTACCTACCGGAAGCCGGAGAAGTACCGGGACACATCGCCGAAGCCGCCCCGCCTCGCGGGCTGCTCGTGCGGAGCGCACGTGCCCTCGTACCGGTCGAAGTCCAACGGATGCCTTTCCTGCGGTCGGTCCAAGCCGGGCGATGCGGCGGGAAGTCCCCTTCTGCGCCGACGCCTTCTTCGGGACGGGCGTCCGCCTCGGGGGAGGTGTCCGCCTTCGGGACAGGTGTTCGCCTACCGCCGTGCCGACGCCGTGACGAGCAATATCACCAGAGCCCCGGCGTAGGCCACCAGAAGGGCCGGTGGCAGCCAGGGCTGGGAGAGCCCCGCCTGCTGGGCGTCCCGCGCCTTCTTCAGGCACTCGCCCACCCCGGCCAGGCCGGCCACGAACACCAGGAGGTGGACCAAGAGGTGCCAGCCCGAGTTGTCGACCACCAGCAGTGCGAACGTGCCGACCCCCGTCATGGCGGTAGCCCGGATGTACGACACGAGCGGCACCACTTCCGGCCCGCCCTTCTGCTCTGCCCTGTCCGGCATGGTCTTCGCGCTCCCCTTCGCTGTCACGGCGGCGCGATGATCACCGCCCGGTCCACCCGGTAGATGCAAGGGCGCGCGGCCAGGTTTCCCCCGGCGTCCCGAGCCCTCCGGGAGCGGCAGCGTTCGGCGTCGGGATCGACCCGGCATGGGCGGCCCTGGCCGGCGCCCTGGCCCTCGCCGCGCGGGCCCTGCTGCACCGCCGTACCACCCCGGTGGCACTGCTGCGCTCCGCCTCGGTGCCGTTCCTCGCCTTCGTGCCGGCGCTCGGGATCGTGGTGCGCGCGGTCGTGGACAACGGGCTCGACTCGGCGCTGGGCCATCTGATCCCCGGCGGAACGGGGCTGCCCGCCCTGTTCGGCATCGCCGCGCTGGCCGCCGTCCTCGCGAATGTGATCAACAACCTGCCCGCGGTCCTGGTACTGGTTCCCCTGACCGTCCCGTCGGGGCCCGGCGCCGTCCTCGCCGTGCTGCTCGGGGTGAACATCGGCCCCAACCTCACCTACGCCGGCTCGCTCGCCACCCTGCTCTGGCGCCGCATCGTCCACGAGCACGACGCCGAGGTGGAACTCTGGGAGTTCACCCGGCTCGGCCTGTATGCCGTACCGGCGAGCCTGTGCGCCGCCGTCCTGGCACTGTGGGCTTCACTGACCGCGCTCGGAGGAGGCTGACCCCATGACCGTGGTCGTCTGGATCGTCGAGGGCACCTGGCCCGCGTGCGTGGACGCCGCCCGCACCCACGCCCCGGCGGACGCCGACATCGTCGTGCTCCACGTCACGGCCCATGACATCGCGGACGCCGCGCACGGCGCCTTCGCCGGGCTGCTGGGCCGCGGCCACCCCGAACGGGACCCCGGCACCCGCCTGGAACACCTGGCCGCCGCCTCCGCCCGGCAGCTCCTGCAGGCCGCTGCCGAGCGCCTGAACCGCACCTGTGCCCGTGTCGAGCGAACCGGCCGTGTCGAACGCGAGGTCGTCGCCGCGGCGAAGGACGCCGATCTGCTCGTCCTGGCCCGCGACGGCGACCGCACCCATCTCGGCCCGCACAGCCTCGGCCCGGCCAGCCGCTTCGTCGTCGACCACGCCCCCTGCCCCGTCCTGCTGGTCTGGCCCGAACCCGCCCCCGGGCTCACCACCCTGCCGCCCCCGCCGCCCCGTCCGCCGCACCACAGGTGAGCGCGGGCCCGTCCTGACGATGCCCACGGCGTCGCCCGGACGGCGGAGCCGGCGCCGCGCGCGCGGTCCCTCCGGCCCTTTCCGTCCGTCAGTAGGTGCGGCGGGCGACCCGCGCCAGATGGCGGGCGAACACCTCCTGCGCCTGCGGTGTCAGCGTGCGCAGCGCCACCAGGGCGGTGAGGGCCACGTCGCACAGTTCGGACTCGACGTCCTCCCAGGTGTGGGTGACGCCCTTGCGGGGGTTCTGGCCGGTCGCGCCGATCACCGCCTCGGCGACCTCGCCGACCTCCTCCGAGAGTTTGAGGATGCGCAGCAGTACGCCCTCCTGCCCGGCGTGCTTGCGTGCCGCCTCCAGGCGCGACCAGAGCGTGTCGATGGCCGTCCAGAGGTCGGCGGGGCCGGGTGCGGCGGGGCCGGAGGAGTCAGTGTCCTGATCGGTCATACCCCGCAGCCTGCCCGTCCGGCACCGGGCGCTATCCCTGCGGCCCTCATCACGCCCGCCCGGCCTCCGCCTGAGCGGCCCTCCCCGTCCGAGCGACCGGTCCGCGCCTGGCCGACCGGCAGAAGCGGCCGGCCAGCGCGCCCGCCAGCAGAGGGGCGTCCAGGGCCCAGAAGCCGAGGAACCCCATCCCGAGGACGGCGAAAGCGGGGTCGGAATGGACGTCGGGGTCCCCGAGAGCGGTGAAGTCGAAGACCCAGACAGCGGGGCCCAGGACGGCGCACGCCGCCAGCAACGACCAGGAGCGAGCACGTCCGAGGGACGCCCCCAGCAGCAGGGAGGCCACAAGGCCGCAGGCCACCATGGACAACGCGACGGACACGCCACTCAGGTCCTCCTCGACGCCGGCTGCGGCCGGAAGCCATGGACTGACGCCGATCACCACCACCCACACCGCGGGTGCCGCCATGTGCCGGGCAGGGGCCCGCCACCCTGCTGTCTCCTCCGAACGCACTGGTCCGCCTTCCATCGCCTCTCCTCCTGGAACCGGTCGACCAGCATGCTCCCACCATTTTTGAACGCGTTCAACTCCTTGGTCGAACCGCCGTGCACGAACGCGTACTCGTTCTGCCACCCGAACAGCCTGACGGCCCCGCGCCACCCAGGACGGGATCCAGGCGGGGGGTCACATCACAAGGGGGCAAACGCCGCCTGATGCGGCACTTAGTCCTCGAACAGCACCTCCTGTTCCCCCTCCGTCTTCTCCCGCACCCGCTTGTTCCGCGTGCCCACCACGACCGCCGTCGCCACCGCCGTCACTCCCAGGGCCACGGGAACCATCCAGCCGCGATCGAACACATGCCCAAGCGCATGGTCGAGGGAGAGGCGGCCGGGTCCCGCGACGGCGAGACCGGCCGCGGCCAGGCCCAGGGTCGCCGCGTACTCGTAGCCGCCCGCCTGGGCGAAGAACCCGTTGGGCTTGTGGACCGCCGAGGCCCCGGCCATCGCTCCGGCCGCCGCCGCGCCCGCCGCCGGAGTCGCCAGGCCGAGCGCCAGCAGCGTGCCGCCGCCCGCCTCCGCGAGTCCCGCCGCCGTTGCGCTGGCCCGTCCGGGCGTGTAGCCGACGGACTCCATGAACTGGCCGGTTCCCTCCAGACCGTGCCCGCCGAACCAGCCGAACAGCTTCTGCGCGCCATGTGCGGCCAGTACCCCGCCGGTTCCCAGCCGGAGCAGCAGCAGACCCAGATCACGTCGGTCGTAACAGGTCACGGTGACTCCCCATGAGCAGATAAGAGGCCCTCCCGGGTTCCCACCGTCGCACCCCTCACCTGGGCGGGCCCGCCCTGGATGCCGTTCGGGTGGCGGGTGCGGGGGAGCGGTGTGACTCTGGCTGCCATGACGATTCAGATCGCCAGACTCAGCGACCCGGCCGTCCGCGCCTTCGTCACCGCCGTGAACGCGCACGACCGCGTCGCCTTCCTCGACCTGCTCACGCCCGACGCGACCATGTCGGACGACGGCGCGGACCGTGACCTCGCCGAGTGGATCGACAACGAGATCTTCTCGTCCCACGGTCACATGGACGTCGACGCCGAGTCCGACGGCGGCCGTGCGCTCGTCGCCCAGTACCGCAACGACACCTGGGGCGAGATGCGCACCGCCTGGCGCTTCACCGTCACACCGGACGGCCACATCTCCCGCTTCGAGACCGGGCAGGCCTGAGCACCTCGCCGACGCCGGCCCGCAGCGAGCCGCTCAACTCCTCGACGCCTGCGGGGACTCCGCGACGTCTGCGAGGAGTCGGCGACGCCTGCGGGGACTCCGCGACGTCTACGAGGAGTCGGCGACGCCTGTAGGAGTCCGCGCAGCGTTCGGATCCCGGGCGGCCCGGGAAGGCGTGCCGGCACGGGGGCAGGCGCTCAGTACCGACCGGCCCGCTGCGGCGCGTGCTGCTCGGTGAGGGTGATCCGCCCCGACCTGATCGTGGCCAGCCGCGGGGCGCGGCGGGCGATGGCGGAGTCGTGGGTGACGATGACGAAGGTCAGCCCGTGCTCGCGCCACAGGCCCTCCAGCAGGGCCATGATGTCGTCACGGGTGCCCTCGTCGAGGTTGCCGGTGGGCTCGTCGGCGAGCAGTACCTTCGGGTTCTTCACCAGTGCGCGGGCGATGGCGACGCGCTGCTGCTGACCGCCGGACAGCTCGGACGGGACGTGCGTCAGACGCTCGCCGAGGCCGACCGAGCGCAGCGCCTCCGCGGCCCGCTCGCGGCGCTCGGAGGGGCGGACGCCCAGCGGGACCAGGGCCGTCTCGACGTTCTCCTGGGCGGTGAGGGTGGGGATGAGGTTGAAGGCCTGGAAGATGATGCCGATCTTCTCGGCGCGCAGTCGGGTCAGCTTGGCCTCGCCGATCGTGGCGAGGTCGACGCCGTCCAGCTCGACGCTGCCGGCGGAGGGACGGTCGAGGCCGCCGATCATCTGCAGCAGCGTCGACTTGCCGCCGCCGGTCGGGCCCTGGATGACGAGCTGGTCGCCGTCGGCGATGGTGAGGTCGACGCCGCGCAGCGCCTCCACCGTCTCCTTGCCCCGCGTGTACCGCTTGGTGACGCCGGTGAGTCTGTACATGGGTTCTCCGTGACGAGAGGGACGTGACGAGAGGGAAGAGAAAGCGAGCAGAGAGGGAGTAGAGGGGGAGCGGGGAGCGGGGACAGGGGAGGCAGGGGGCAGGGGGGGCAGAGAGGAACAACGGAGGGAAGGAAGAGGGGCGGAGAGGAACAGGGAGGGGGAACGGCGGAGGTCGCTACGAGACGCTGCGCAGGGCGTCGGCCGGGCGCATCCGGGAGGCGCGCCAGCCGCCCATCGCGCCGGCGATCAGACCACCGGTGACCGCGAGGCCGACCGCCAGGGCGATGGTGGCCGAGGAGACGGGCGCGGACAACGCGATCTCCAGGGTGTTCTGCGCCGACTGCCGGCCGCCACCGCCGGGCCCGCCGCCGCCCGGCCCGCCGCCCATGCCGCCGCCGCTGCCGAGCTGCGCGGTCAGCTTGGGGCTGATCACCGTGACCGTGCGGGCCGCCGCGAGGCCCAGGGCGATGCCGAGGCCGCCGCCGATCAGGCCGTTGACCATCGACTCGCCGACGACCTGCCGGGTCACCCTGCCGCTCGGCCAGCCGAGCGCCTTCAGCGTGCCGAACTCGCGCACCCGCCGGGACACGGCCGCGGAGGTGAGCAGCGCGGCCACCAGGAAGGCGGCGACCAGGACGGTCAGCGAGAGCCACTTGCCGACGCTGCCGGCCAGATCGGAGGCCGTGGACAGCGAGCCGGAGACGGTGGAGGCCAGGTCGGCGGAGGTGGTGACCGTCGTACCGGAGATGTTGCCCTGGATCGTCTTCTTGACGACGGAGATCTGCTTCGAGTCGGTCGCCTTGACGTAGATCGTGGTGACCTTGTTCTTCGCGTCACCGAGCGACTGGGCCTGCTTGAGCGGCAGGTAGACGTCGGTGGTGGATTCGCCGCTGTCCGGGGTGGCGATGCCGATGACCGTGTACGTGGTGCCGGAGATCTTGAAGGCGGAGCCGGCCCGGTACTTCTTCTGCCGGGCGTACGACGCGCTGACCACCGCCACCTTCGCGTCGGTCTGTGCCGGGGCGAAGGTCTTCCCGGAGGTGATCTTCATGGTGGCCAGGGGGCCGAGGGCCTGGTCGGTGACGTCGACGCCGGCCACGGAGTAGCTGTTGACGTCGAAGTCCGCGCCGCCGCCCTGCACCTGCGGCTGACCGCTGCCACTGCTGCCACTGCTGCCACTGCCGCCGGGGCCGCCCTGCTGCCGGCCGCCACCGGTGCTCTGGGCCGTGCCCCGGGTGAAGGAGCCGTCGACCTTGGTGACGTTCAGGGAGAGGGCGCCGACCGCGTTCGCCACGCCCTTCTGCGCGGCGACCTGCTCGACCAGTGAGGACTTCAGGGCCTGACCGCCCTGCGTCATCACCCGGTCCGAGCTCTGCGAGGTCTTGCCGCCCGATGTGGCGTCGAACCTGAAACCGGGGCCCTGTGAGCTGCCCGCCGCCGGGGCCGAGCGGGCCTTGGTGACCGTCATGTCGGTGCCCAGGCCGTAGAGCGACTTCAGGACCTTGTCCTGTGCCTGTGTCATACCGGCCGACACCGAGTTGACGGTGATGACCAGCGCGATACCGAGCGCCAGACCCATCGCGACGACCAGAGCCGCTTTCTTGCGCCGGCTCAGCTCGCGCTTGAGATAGATGCCAAACATCCCGTTCCTCGAAGGTTGTCGGCGCCCGCTGTGGGCGCGCCCACAAGGTAGGGAGGAACCTTTGCGACCCACTGGGTAAAGGATGTGTAAGAGCTGAGAAAGCAGGGTAAGTGAACAGCTTTTCATAAGACAGCAAATTCCTGGGTCAAGGAGGGCCTGCTGCCAGGAAACCGCTGTTGGGTGCGGTGTACGGTCCCGGGATGCGCGAATGTTCCCGGCTCAGCCGGCGTGCCGTCCTCGGGCTGACGGCCGCCGCCCTCCCCCTGTCCGCGGCGACTCCCGCCTCCGCGGCCGCAGCCCCCGCCATCGGTGGGGAGCGCCTGACCCGCAACGGGATCCAGGTCCGGGACGACACCGGACTGCCCAGGAAACTCACCGCCCGCTCATGGCTCGTCGCCGACTGCGAGAGCGGTGCGGTGCTCGCCTCGTTCAACGCGCACCAGCGCCTGGCGCCCGCGTCCACGCTGAAGATGCTGTTCGCGGACACCGTGCTGAAGAAGTTCGACCGCACCGAGCGGTACAAGGTCACCGACGCGGACCTCGCCGACGTCCCGTCCGGCTCCAGCCTCGTCGGCGTCAAGCCCGGCATCACCTACACCGTCGAGCAGCTGTGGCAGGGGGTGTTCCTGCGCTCCGGCAACGACGCGGTGCATGTGCTCGCGCACATGAACGGCGGCGTCGCGAAGACGGTCGCCGAGATGCAGGCCAAGGCCGAGGACCTGCAGGCCCTGGACACCCATGTGGTCAGCCCCGACGGCTTCGACCACAAGGGGCAGATCTCCTCGGCCTACGACCTCACGCTGTTCGCCCGGCACGGCCTCAAGGACGCCGACTTCCGCGGCTACTGCGGCACCAGGACCGCGGACTTCCCGGCGGGCGGCAAGAAGACCTTCCAGATCCAGAACACCGACCGTCTGCTGACCGGGGCGTGGGGCCTGACGACGTACGAGGGTCTCATCGGGGTGAAGAACGGCTACACCAGCCACGCGGGCAACACCTTCACCGGTGCGGCCACCCGGGGCGGCCGCACCCTGCTGGTCACGGTGATGCATCCGGCCACCGGCAGCAACGCCGTCTACGAGCATGCCGCCGCACTGCTCGACTGGGGCTTCGGGCACGGGCGTTCGGCGCAGGCGGTGGGCACGCTGGTCGAACCGCTCAGCGAGGGCGGGGCGAGTGCGCGCCCCGCGCCCGCGCGCAAACCGGTCCGGGCCGCGGCGGGTGCCCCCGGTGCGGCGTCCGGGAGCCCCTCGACGTGGCGGCTGCTGGAGGGCGCCGCGGGCACGGCGGCCCTGCTGGGAGCGGGCGCCTGGGCGCTGCGGCGCAGGCTCAGGGCGGCGCGCGCCACGGGAGAAGCCACGGGAGAGGTCACGGGAGAGACGGAGCCGCAGCCGCAGCCGGAGGCCGGGTCAGGAGGGCGGCACCGGCGCTGAGCCGCGAGGCGGGCAGGGAGGCCCGCGTCCGAGACCTGGCACCGGCGCTGAGCCGCGAGGCGGGCAGGGCGGCCCGCATCCGAGACCTGGCGCCGGCGCTGGACTCTCCGGTGGAGTCTGCGGCAGCCGTTCCACCCACCGGTGCGTACCCCGCGGTCCCGCGCGAGGTCCACCCCCAAACCCGGTGCGGTGGAACGGCTGCCGTCTCCCCCCTCGGTGTGGCTACGGGACCATTGTGCTCCAAGTGTGAAGCTCTGGTGGAGGAAATTTGAGCATATGAGCTGGACCGGCCGCAATACCGCGGATGTTCGAATTCCGCTTGTGTGAGTAGGGGAGTTGGGACTCCGCCGCGCGCTCAGCCCCGCCCGATGTACGGCATCGCCGTCGCAAGTACCGTCGCGAACTGCACGTTCGCCTCCAGCGGCAGCTCGGCCATGTGCCGCACGGTGCGCGCCACGTCGGCCGCGTCCATCACCGGCTCCGCCGCGACGTCCCCGTTGGCCTGGAGCGCGCCGGTCTGCATCCGGGCCGTCATGTCGGTGGCCGCGTTGCCGATGTCGATCTGGCCGACCGCGATGCGGTACGGCCGTCCGTCCAGCGACAGCGACTTGGTCAGACCGGTCAGCGCGTGCTTGGTCGCGGTGTAGGCGACCGACAGGGGGCGGGGGGTGTGTGCCGAGATGGAGCCGTTGTTGATGATCCGGCCGCCCTGCGGGTCCTGCTCCTTCATCCGCCGGAACGCCGCCTGGGCGCACAGGAACGCCCCGTTGAGGTTGGTGTCCACCACGTGCCGCCAGGCCTCGTAGGGCAGGTCCTCGACGGGCACCCCGCCGGGGCCGAACGTCCCCGCGTTGTTGAACAGCAGGTCGATGCGTCCGAACAGTTCCCCGGCCGCCGCGAACAGCGCCTCCACGTCCTCGGGCCGGGACACGTCGGTGCGCAGGGCGAGCGAGGGTGCCCCGGGCACCTGTGCCGCCGTCTCCTCCAGCGTCTCGATGTGCCGGCCGGCCAGCGCCACCGACCAGCCGGCGTCCAGCAGCTCCACGGCGACGGCCCGGCCGATGCCGGAACCGGCGCCGGTCACCACCGCGATCTTCGATTGCCTGTCAGTCATGGCTCCGCAGCGTAGGCGGGAAGTCCGCCATGCGGAATCAGCTGTCCGCCATGCGGCTAAACGGCGACCGGGGGCGACGTCGCGATCACGCCGGACGCCAGGATTCCCCACCGCATGCTCAGCTCCGCCGTTCCCGCCCCCGCCCTCGTTCGTTCATGTGTGTCTCGGCAGCGTGTGCGAGCTGAGAGCATGGGTGCCGGTTGTTTCACAGAGGGAGGGGCACATGACCGAGCATGCGGCGGCGCCGACACCGGCGACGGGACACGAGCCGGGCACCGTGCGGCCCTCGGCCGCCACCCGTCGTACCGGCCTGCTGGTCGTCCTCGCCCTCGGCGGCCTCACCGCCACACCCCCTATCGCGATGGACATGTACCTGCCGTCGCTGCCGGAGGTCACCCGCTCCCTGCACGCCCCCGCCGCCACCGTCCAGCTCACCCTCACCGCGTGCCTGGCGGGCATGGCGCTCGGGCAGCTGGTCGTCGGCCCGATGAGCGACCGCTGGGGCCGCCGCCGGCCGCTGCTGACCGGCCTCGCCGTCTACCTCCTCGCCACCGCCCTGTGCGCGGTGGCGCCGAACGTCGAGACCCTGGTCGCCTTCCGCCTGGCACAGGGGCTCGCGGGCTCGGCCGGCATCGTCATCGCCCGGGCCGTCGTACGCGACCTCTACGACGGCGACGCCATGGCCCGCTTCTTCTCCACCCTGATGCTGATCTCGGGGCTCGCGCCGATCGTGGCGCCGCTGATCGGCGGGCAGATCCTCAGGGTGACGGACTGGCGTGGCGTCTTCGTCGTCCTCACCGCCGTCGGAGCCGCGCTCGCCGTGCTCGTCTGGCTGCGGCTGCCCGAGACGCTGCCGCCCGCCGAACGCAGCGACGGGGGAGCGGGCCAGGCCCTGCACGCGATGCGCGGCCTGCTCGCCGACCTGCCCTTCACCGGCTACATGCTGGCCGGCGGCTTCGCCTTCGCCGCGCTGTTCGCCTACATAAGCGCCTCGCCGTTCGTCGTCCAGGAGATCTACGGCGCCTCCCCGCAGACCTTCAGCCTGCTCTTCGGCCTCAACTCCGTCGGACTGATGATCGCCGGGCAGGTCAACGGCAAGGTGCTGGTGGGCCGGGTCAGCCTGGACAAGGTGCTCGCCACCGGGCTCGCCCTGACCGTGCTCGCCGCGACGGCCCTGCTGCTGATGACCACGGGCGTCTTCGGTGCGGTCGGCCTGGCCCCGGTCGCCGCCGCCCTGTTCGTGCTCATGTCCGCGATGGGTCTCACCCTGCCCAACGCCCAGACCCTCGCCCTGCTGCGCACCCGGCACGCCGCCGGCTCCGCCTCGGCGCTGCTCGGCACCTGCTCCTTCCTCGTCGGAGCGGTCGCCTCGCCGCTCGTCGGGATCGCCGGGGAGCACACCGCCGTGCCCATGGCGCTCGTCCAACTGGCGGGCGCGCTGGTCGCGGCGGCCTGTTTCGTGGGAATGTGCCGTCCCTGGAACACACGTGCGAGGTCGGAGGGAGGCCGGAACTGAGCACGCCGAGACTGCGCGCCGGCACGCCCGAACGTGCCGGGCTCGACCCCACGCACCTCGGGCACCTGGCCGCCGAGGTGCACACCCTCACCACCGGAGCCCGCCCCTGGGCGGCCGGTGCCGTCGTGCTGGCCGGCCGCGGCCCCGTGATCGCCGTCGCCGAGGCCGCGGGCTGGGCCGTGCGCTACGCCTCCTACGACCCCGAGACCGACACCGGCGTCGAACTGCCCCCTGCCGCCCGGGTCCCGGCCACCCTCGACACCCGCTTCGACCTGGCCTCCCTCACCAAGCTGTTCACGGCCGTCGTCGCCGTGCAGCAGATCGAGCGCGGCACCCTCGGCATGGACGCCCGGGTCGGCGCCTACCTGCCCGAGTTCGGCGCGGCCGCCGCCTACGGCATCACCGTGCGGCAGCTGCTCACCCACACCTCCGGGCTGCGCCCCGAACTCCCGCTGTACGACTGCCCCGACGACACGGCCCGCCTCGCCCTGCTCCGTGCCCAGGCCCCCACGTCCGAGCCCGGCCGGTACCTCTACTCGGACCTGAACATGCTCCTGCTCCAGTTCGTCCTGGAGCGGATCACCGGCCGCGGCCTCGACGTCCTCATCGAGGACGGCATCACCCGCCCGCTCGGAATGACGGCCACCGGCTTCGGTCCCTGCCCCGGCGGGGCCGCCACCGAGGACCAGCGGCGGCCCTGGGCCAAGGCGGACCGCGGGATGCTGCGGGGCGTGGTCCACGACGAGAGCGCCTGGGCGCTCGGCGGGGTGGCGGGCCACGCGGGCCTGTTCTCCACCGCCCCCGATCTCGCCGTCTTCTGCCGGGCCCTGCTCGCGGGCGGCGCGTACGGCCCCGCACGCATCCTCGGCCCCGACTTCGTGGAACTCCTGCTGACCCCGCCGGGTCTGGGCTTCGCCCTGGACCAGCCCTGGTTCATGGGCGAGCTGGCGGGCAGGGGCGCGGCCGGCCACACCGGCTTCACCGGGACCTCCCTGGTCCTCGACCCGGCGACGGACACGTTCCTCGTCCTGCTGGCCAACACCGTGCACCCGCGCCGACGGCCGCCGGACAGCAGACCGCGGGCGGCTCTGGGGACACACCTGGCCAGGGCGGTACGCGGCGCCTGACCACGGGTGGCTCCGGCCCTGCCGGGCACCTGAGAGAATCACCCGGTGAACGCCCCCGCCGACCCGGCCGACGCCCTCCGCGCCTCCCTGGCCACACTCCTGGACGGACTGCCCCCGAAGCAGACGGCCGCAGCCGTGGAGCGGCTGATCGCCCACTACCGCGGGGCCACCCCGACCCACGCGCCGATCCTGCGCGACCGCGCCGACGTGGCCGCGTACGCCGCCTACCGGATGCCGGCCACCTTCGAGGCGGTGCGCTCGGCGCTGGAGGCGCTCGCGGACGCCGTGCCCGGGTGGACACCCGGCAGCCATGTGGACATCGGCGGCGGCACCGGCGCGGCGACCTGGGCGGTCACCGCCGCCTGGGAGGGCACCCGGCCGGTGACCGTGCTGGACTGGGCCGAGCCCGCGCTCGCCCTCGGCCGGGAGATCGCCGCCGCCAACCCGGCGCTGCGCGACGCCCGCTGGGAGCGCGCCCGCATCGGCTCCGCGCTCACCCTGGAGAGCACCGATCTCGTCACGGTGTCGTACGTCCTCAACGAACTCGACCCGGCCGACCGCGCCGTCCTCGTCGACACGGCCGCGGCCACCGCGCAGAGCGTCGTGATCGTGGAGGCCGGCACGCCCGCGGGCTACGACCGGGTCATCGAGGCCCGCGACCGCCTGATCCGCGCCGGATTCCGGGTAGCCGCCCCCTGTCCGCACAGCGCCGGCTGCCCCATCGTGCCCGGCACCGACTGGTGCCACTTCTCCGCCCGGGTCAGCCGCTCCTCCCTGCACCGCCAGGTCAAGGGCGGATCCCTGGCGTACGAGGACGAGAAGTTCAGCTACGTCGCCGCCACCCGGCTGCCCGTCGCACCGGCTCCCGCCCGGGTGGTGCGGCGGCCGCAGATCCGCAAGGGCCAGGTGCTGCTCGACCTGTGCGAGGCGGACGAGCAGCTGCGCCGTACGACGGTCAGCAAGCGCCACGGAGACCTGTACAAGGCGGCCAGGGACGCCGACTGGGGGGATGCGTGGCCGCCGGAGAACGCGGAGCCCGGCGACCCGGTGTCGTAGCGGCTTGTTAGCTTCGAGCCATGGTCAAGAAGCCCGCCCCCGATGCCACCCGCCGCAGTGAGAAGTCCCGCCGGGCGATCTACGCCGCGGCGCTCGCCCTGGTCGGCGAGGTCGGATATCCCAGGACCACCGTCGAGGGGATCGCCGCCCGGGCCGGGGTCGGCAAGCAGACGATCTACCGCTGGTGGGCGTCGAAGGCGGACGTGCTGCTGGAGGCCTTCCTCGACCTCGGCGACCAGGCCTCCGAGCAGGCGGGCGCCGTCGGCGACGAGTACGTCATCCCGGACACGGGGGACCTCGCCGCCGACCTCAAGCTCGTCCTGCGCCTGACCGTCGACCAGATGCTCGACCCCCGCTTCGAGGTCCCGTCCCGCGCCCTGGCCGCCGAGGGCGTGGTCAACGAGGCGCTGGGCCGGGAGTTCGTGACCAAGCTCCTCGAACCCTCGCTCCAGCTCTACGTCCAGCGGCTGCGTGCCGCACAGGACGCCGGCGACGTACGCGGGGACATCGACCCCCGCATCGCCCTGGAGCTCTTCGTCTCCCCGCTCGCCCAGCGCTGGCTCCAGCGCACGGCCCCGATCTCGCACGCCTACACGGACACCCTGGTCGACTACGCCCTGCACGGCCTGGCCCCCCGCTGACCCCGTCCGCCCGCCCGGCGCGCGTGTGAGGTGCGTCTCGTCCCGTTTCTCCAGGTCCGGGGTATGTGCCCCCCGGGGCACAGGAAGATGGGACGATGAGGCATGCTGTCCGCACCACGACGCGGCGACCGCAGCAGAAGAGGGGCCAGATGAGCGCGACGTTCGGCGGCCGGTCCGGCCGGCAGGGCAAACTCTCCCAGTGGCTGCTCGGACGCCGCCCGAAGGAGGCCGCCGGCGACGGCGGCCGTGAGGCCCTGCTGCTCGCCGCCGCAGCGGCGGGACTGCCACTGGCCCCCGCCGCGCACCCCGCCCCCGGGTACCGCTGTTCCTGCGACCGCGTGGGCTGCCCCACCCCGGCCCGGCACCCGGTGTCGTTCGCCTGGCAGACGCAGTCCACGACCGACCCCGGGCAGATCGAGCGCTGGGCCCGGCACCAGCCGGAGGCGAACTTCATCACCGCCACCGGCATGGTGCACGACGTCCTGGACGTGCCCGTGGAGGCCGGCCGGGAGGCGCTGGAGCGGCTGCTCGGCTCCGGTGTCGAGGTCGGACCGGTCGCCGAGAGCGACGACGGCCGCATGCTGTTCTTCACCCTCACCCGGGGCACCCCCGAGGACGAGGACGAGTGGTGGCCCTGCGAGCTGGACTGCCGCCCCGAGACCATGGACGAGCACCCGGGCCTGCGCTGGCACTGCCGCGGGTCCTACGTCCTCGTACCGCCCGCCCGGCTGCCCGGCGACGACGGCCGGCAGGTGCGCTGGGTGCGCGGACCGGAGCACGCGCTGCCCGACCCGCTGACCCTGCTGGAGGTGCTCACGGACTCCTGCGCCCGTCACCCCGGAGCCGAGGCCGAGCACGTGGGGACCGCCTGGCCCCCACGGCACTGAGACCGCCCGGCAGAGCTACTCGCCCTGAGCGGCCGTCAGGCCCTGCACCCGCCCCAGCACCGACACCGGACCGCTGCCGGCCGGGTCGACGGCGACCTCGTTGGAGATGAACTCCAGCGTCAGCGACTGCTTGACCTCGCCCTTCGTCAGGGCCTGCACGTCCTTGTTCGGGGTGGGCACCGTGGTGCCCGGGGCCGAGGTCCGCTTCTCGTAGTGGTGCGTCGTGAAGAACACCAGCGCCCCGCCGTCCGCCGTGCGCAGCGCGAGCGGCGCGTAGGCGCCGTGGGTCAGCGGCTGGTCGATGTACTGCCGCACCAGTCCCGGCTTCCTGGCCTGCGCCGTGCGGTCCGTACGCCAGCCGCTGGTGTTGCGGCCGTCCGCGAAGGTCTTCCCGCCGTTCTGCAGATAGGCCGTGTAGTCCTTGCTCAAGTCGTCCGGCGGCACGGCCAGTTGCGCGGAGCCGGCGGGCACGGCCTCGGCGAACCCGTCCGCGTTCTTCTTGAACTGCGGTACGTCACCGGGCGCGACCAGCGTCAGATACGCCACCTGCCATGCCTTGCCCAGGTCGCTGCGCGTGAACACCATCAGCCAGCGGACGTTGCCGCCCTTGTTGCCCTTGGCGTCCGCGACGAACCAGCGGGGCCAGCCGGCCTTCTCGGGAATCGTGAACTTCGCGTCCGTCAGCTCCAGCGGGGTGTGACTCGTGTTGCCGCCGGGGCTGTTGGCCCGCCCGGCCTTCAGCCGGGCGGAGTCGATGTCGGCGAGGGCGCCGGTGACGTAGTCCTCGTCCAGGGAGCTGTCGTAGGCCTTGTCGGCCTTGTTGTACGCGTCCGTGAACTGCGTGAGCGCCCTGGCGGCCTCGGCACGGGTGGCGGCGGGGAGCACCTCGCGCTCCCCGTGCACCACCACACATCCGCTCGCCGTCAACGACAAAGCGGTCAGCGAGGCCGCTATGAGTGCGTTCCGGTCACGCCTGCGAAGCCTTCGACGGCTGCGTTCCCTGGTCATGAGGTGACTTCACCTTCCCCTTCCCGGAGGCGAACCCTACCGGGGCGAAGAAGACCGCGAGGGTCGGGACCAGGTACAGCAGCCACACCGTGACCTGGACCACGGTCGGGTCGGGCTGGAAGTTGAACACGCCCTTCAGCAGCGTGCCGTACCAGCTGTCCGGCGCGATGGTGCCGCTGATGTCGAAGGCCAGGTCGGCGATGCCCGGGATCCAGTTGGCCTCCTGCAGGTCGTGGAAGCCGTACGCCAGCACGCCCGCCGCGACCACGACCAGCATGCCGCCGGTCCAGGTGAAGAACTTGGCCAGGTTGATCTTCAGGGCGCCCCGGTAGAACAGCCAGCCGAGCAGGACGGCCGTGAGGAGCCCGAGGGCCACGCCGATCAGGGGGCGCGGGGTGCCGTCGCTCGCCGCGTGCACCGAGGCCCACACGAACAGGGCGGTCTCCAGGCCCTCCCGGCCGACGGCCAGGAAGGCGGTGGCGACCAGCGCGCCCGTGCCCATCGCGAGGGCCGCGTCCAGCTTGCCGTGCAGCTCGGACCTCAGGTGCCGGGCGGTGCGCCGCATCCAGAACACCATCCAGGTCACCAGGCCCACGGCGACGATGGACAGCGAGCCGCCGAGCGCCTCCTGCGCCTCGAACGTCATCTCCTGCGAGCCGAACTCGAGCGCGCAGCCGAAGCCCATGGCGATGGCGACGGCGATGCCCACGCCGATCCAGATCGGCTTCAGGGCGTCCCTGCGGTCCGTCTTGACCAGGTAGGCGATCAGGATGCAGACGACGAGCGACGCCTCCAGACCCTCACGCAGGCCGATCAGGTAGTTGGAGAACACGGACTACGCCTCCTTCGAGAACAGCGTGCGGCCCCACCAGTCGTCCTTGTCCCGGACGCCGGGCGGTACGGCGAAGACCGCCGAACCCACGTGCTGGATGTACTCGTTGAGCGCGTCCTGCGCCGACAGCCTGCGCTGCAGCGGGATGAACCCCTTGCGCACGTCGCGCTGGTAGGCCAGGAAGAACAGGCCCGCGTCGAGCCGGCCGAGACCGTCGCTGCCGTCGGTGAAGGAGTAGCCCCGGCGCAGGATCGTGATCCCGTTGTTGGAGTCGGGGTGAGCGAGCCGGACGTGTGCGTCGGGCTTCATCGCCTTCAGGAACGGCGCGTCGCGCTCCTTGGCCCTGCCGACCGGAGCGCCCTCGCCCTTGTCGCGGCCGAAGACGTCCTCCTGCTCCTGGAGCGAGGTCCGGTCCCAGGTCTCGATGTTCATCCGGATGCGCCGGGCGACCAGATACGAGCCGCCCGTCATCCAGCCGGGACCGTCGCCGTCGCCGGCCCACACGAACTTCTTCAGCCGATCCGTCTCGGTTCCCGCGATGTTGCGGGTGCCGTCCTTGAACCCCATGAGGTTGCGGGGCGTCTGGGCGTCCGGCGTCGTGGACGAGGTCTTGCCGAAGCCGAGCTGGGACCAGCGGATGGCGACCTTGCCGAAGCCGATGCGGGCCAGGTTGCGGATCGCGTGCACGGCCACCTGCGGGTCGTCCGCGCAGGCCTGGATGCACAGGTCGCCGCCGGTGCGGGCCCGGTCGAAGTTGTCCCCGGGGAACTGCGGCAGGTCGACCAGGGCCTCGGGGCGCTGCTCGGCGAGGCCGAACCTCTCGAAGAGGGACGGCCCGAAGCCGATCGTCAGCGTCAGCCGCGAGGGCTTGAGACCCAGGGCCTCTCCGGTGTCGTCCGGCGGCGCCTCGGCCAGCCCGCCGTAGGCGCCGTCGCCGACCGGCTTCCCGGCGGTCATCCGGCGCGCGGCCGCCGTCCAGTCCTTCAGCATCTGTACGAACTCGGCGCGGTCGTCGGTCTTCACGTCGAACGCGGCGAAGTGCAGCCGGTCCTGCACGGGGGTGGCGATGCCGGCCTGGTGGGCGCCGTGGAACTCCACCGCGCCGCCCGCCTCGGCGGCCGTCGGATCCACGTCGTTGCCCGCCCTGGCCGCCGCCACGGCACCGCCGGCCGCGGCGGCACCGAGCGCGAGCCCGGCGCCGCCCCAGCCGATCAGCGCGCGACGGGAGGGGGAGGAACTGCCCTGGGTCTCGGTCATGTGCCCGACTCCTACTTGGCGACGGTGGCGGCGAGCTTGGACAGCGGCTCCGCCAGGGCGTTGACCGCGTCCGACAGCTCCTTGCGCTGGTCCTTGGTCACCTTGTCGTAGGAGACGAAGTCGGACGGGCCCTTCCCGGTGCGGTACTTGCCGAGCAGCGCGTTCAGCGCGGTGAACTGCTTGTCGAGTTCGGTGGTGAGCGCGGGGTCGTTCTTCGACGCGACCGGCTTCAGCAGCTCGTACGCCTTCTGGGCGCCCTCGACATTGGCCTGGAAGTCGGACATGTCGGTGTGCGAGTAGCGGTCCTCCTCGCCGGTGACCTTGCCGGTGGCGACCTCGTCGAGCAGTTCCTTGGCGCCGTTGGCCATGGAGGTCGGGGTGATCGCGGCCTTGCCGACCCGCTTCTGCCAGTCGGTCAGATCGGTCACCAGCTGGTCGGCGAGGGTCTTCTCGTCGGCGCCGATCTTCTTGTCCTGCCAGAGGGCCTTCTCCAGCCGGTGCCAGCCCGTCCACTTCTGGCCCTTCTCCAGGCCGTCGGCGCGCGTGTCGGTCTTGGGGTCGATGTCGCCGAAGGACTCCGCGACCGGCTCGGTGCGCTCCCAGCCGACCCGCGAGGGCGCGTAGGCCTTCTTGGCGGCCTCCAGGTCGCCGGCCTTGATCGCCTTGGCGAAGACCTCGGCGAGCGGCACGGTGGCGTCGGCCTGCTCCTGCGCGTACTCGCGGTAGTCGGCGACCGCCTTGTCCAGCCGCGGGTCGCGCTTGGCGGTCCGGCCGGCGCCGGTCACGTCGAGCTTCTGCCGGACTCCGTGGCCCTTCATGCCCGGGCGGCAGGCTATCTCGTACGAACCGGCCTTCACCTCGGCGGTCAGCGTGTACTTGGTGCCCGGGCCGATGTTCTCCTTCTCGGAGACGATCCGGTCGTCCGGGAACAGGATCTCGACCTCGGTGGCCTTCGAGCCCTTGTTCTCGATCTTCAGCGTGACGTGTCCGGCCGGCACCGACTTGGCGGACGTGTCGCACTTCGCGTCGGCGGCGGTCACCTGGATCGCGTCGCCGTCCTTGGCGTCGCTCTTCGCCGTGCAGGCCGTGATGGCGGTCAGAGCGGCCACCGTGGCGGCGGCGGTGACGGTGAGTCGGACGGCTCGCATGCAGGCTCCAAGCGGGGACGGTGTGGTGAGGCTGGCCTAACTTACCTGAGGCTTCCCTTACCCATACCCCTCGGGTTCGTGATTCAGCTCTCACGGAAATGTCACAGGCACGGCTTGATCTCGACGGCTCAAATCAGGCGCCAAGGGTCGACAAAGGGATGGTCAAGGGCCGCGGTCCGGGGTCACCGGAGGCGCGCCCGTGCGGGGGTGCGGGAGCACCTCGACCCGCTGGTCGTGGACCTCCGGCAGGTGCCGCCCCGTGAACACCCGGGCCGGCGGGCCGTCGGTCGGGGCACGACCGGCGCACGGAAGCGCGACCCGGTCCGCGGAGGCGGGAGGACTGGCGCCGGACGGCCGACGAGGTGACCACCGGACACGAACGGAGGATGCGGCGGCTGACCGCCCGCCCCGCCGCCCCCGGCGCCGAGCGGCAACGGGACACGCTGGTACGGGCGTACGGAGACGTCATGTCCTCGCTGCCCTACGAGGCGGCCGCCACCCGCCCCTGGCCCCTGCCCGGCGGCGCCCCCGCCTGGGAAGCGCTCGCCCGTGCCGCGGTGTTTCAATTCCCAAGTGACTGATTACGACGTACTCCGTGTCTTCTGCGGACCGAACGGCGGCTACGGCAATGAGCTCGGCGTCGTCCGCGACGGCTCGGTCCTGCCCGAGCGGGGCGACCGGCAGGAGCTGGCCGCGAAACTCGGCTTCAGCGAGACCGTGTTCGTGGACGACCCCGAGCGCGGGGTGATCGACATCTACACCCCCACGCTGCGGCTGCCCTTCGCCGGTCACCCCTGCGTCGGCACGGCCTGGCTGCTGGACGTCCCCGAACTGGTCACTCCCGCCGGGGTCGTCGGGGCCCGCCTGGACGGCGAGTTCAGCTGGATCGAGGCCCGCGCGGAGTGGGCCCCGCCGCGCACCCTGCGTCAGTACCCCACCGCCGCCGAGGTGGACGCCCTCGACGTGCCGCCGGCGGGGGAGTGGATCTACGCCTGGGCCTGGGAGGACGAGGCGGCCGGCCGGATCCGCGCCCGTGCCTTCCCCGGCCGCGGCGACGGCATCGAGGAGGACGAGGCGACCGGCGCGGCGGCGCTGCTGCTCACCGACCGCCTGGGCCGCGCCCTGAACATCACCCAGGGCAAGGGGTCCCAGATCCTGACCGCACCGCAGCCGCACGGCTGGGTGGAGGTCGGCGGCCGGGTGTTCCTGGAACGCTGACCGCACCGCCGGTCCCCGCGGGGCCGCTCACGGCCGCAGTCCCCGCAGGCCCCCCACCAGCAGCCCCAGCCCGAACTCGAAGTGGGGCGCGAAGTCCGGCGCGGTGAAGAAGGGCAGCACCGCGCCCAGATGGCGATACGGCCCCTCCGCCACCGCCTCCCGCAGCAGTTCCGGGTCGCCCGGCTGCAGCGCGGCCTGCTCCTCCAGCGTGTGGCCCACGGTGAAGTTGACCACCGCCATCAGCGCGCGGGCCGCCTCCGCGTCCCCGAAGCCCGCCTCCCGCAGCACGCCGACCCCGCTCTCGGCGAGGCCCAGTGTGTGCGAGCCCGTCGCATGGGTGCCCGCGAAGACGCGGGCCCCGTCCCGGCGGGCGAGCAGAGCCCGGCGCAGGACCCGGGCCAGGTCCGACAGGCGCTCGCCCCAGTCGCCGTCGTCCTCGGGTGCCCGCACGCCCGCCATCATCCGCTCCGCCATCGCGGTCAGCAGGTCCTCCTTCGTGGCGAAGTACCGGTACAGCGCCCCCGCCTGTGCCCCCGCCGCATCCGCCAGCCGTCGCATGGTCAGCGCGTCGAGCCCGGACTCGTCCAGCAGGGCCAGTGCGGTCTCCACCAGTTGTGCCTGGTCGAGCCGGGCCGGGCGGCCACGGCCGGTCCGGGCCTGGACCGGCGCGGATTCGGCAGGGGTTGACGTGTCGCTCATGGGCCTCACTATAGTGAACAGCGTTCACGTGAACGTCGTTCACTAATTTGGTCATCGATCCCGGAGATGCCCCGACAGCGTCCGGGCACCGAGGAGGCACCCTCATGAGCAGTGATGTGATCGTCGTCGGAGCCGGCCCGACCGGCCTGATGCTCGCCTGCGAGCTGGCACTCGCCGGAGTGCGGGCGCGGGTCGTCGAGCGGCGCCGCGCGCCCCAGCGCGACTCCCGCGCCCTGACGCTGCATCCGCGCAGCATCGAGCTGATGGACCTGCGCGGACTCGCACCGCGCTTCCTGGCCTGCGGCGAGACCGTCCCGGGCTGGCACTTCGCCGGACTGGACACCAAGCTGGACTTCACCGCCCTGGACAGCCGCCACGGCTACACCCTCGTCATCCCGCAGGCCCGCACGGAGGCCCTGCTCACGCAGCGGGCCGCCGAACTCGGCGTCGAGATCACCCGGGGGACCGAGGTCCTCGGGCTGCGGCAGGACGCCGACGGGGTCGAGGTGGACGTGCGCGGCCCCCGGGGCGAGGAGACGCTGCGCGCCGCGTACGTGGTCGGCTGCGACGGCGGACGCAGCGTCGTGCGGACCGCCGCGGGGATCGGCTTCCCCGGCTCCGAGGAGACGATGTCCGCGGTCCTCGGAGACTTCGCGGACGCCGATCCGGGCGACCCGGCGCTCGCCCGGGCGCGGGCCCGCGGGGTACTGACCGCGCCGGTGGACGGCGAGGACGGCCGGGTCACCCGCTTCGTCCTCGTCGACCCGGCACGGATGCGCGTCCCGTCCGGCGAGCCCGTCACGCTGGAGGAGTTCCGTACCTCCCTGGAAGACCTGTGCGGATCCGACTGCGGCATCGGCCGGCCCCGGTGGCTGTCCCGCTTCGGCAACGCCACCCGCCTCGCCGACCGTTACCGCGCGGGCCGCGTCCTGCTGGCGGGGGACGCGGCCCACATCCACTTCCCGGCGGGCGGGCAGGGCCTCAACACCGGCCTCCAGGACGCCATGAACCTGGGCTGGAAGCTGGCCGCCGAGGTGCGGGGCTGGGCGCCGCCGGGACTGCTCGACAGCTACGACCGCGAGCGCCGGCCCGTCGGCGCGGCCGTCACCGGCAACACCGAGGCGCAGACCCTGCTGCTGGAACTGACGCTGGTGGAGCAGTACGCCCGGCCCGTGGCGGCCCTGCGCGCACTCCTCGACGACCTCCTCGGCACCGAGCAGGCCAACCGGCAGCTGGCCGCTCTGGTCTCCGGGCTGGGCGCCGGCTACCCGCCCGCCGGCGCGGACGCCGGGCCGCCGGCCGGACGCCGGATGCCCGACCTCGGGCTGAGGGCCGCCGACTCGGCCGCCGAACGGGTCTACGAGCTACTGGTCGGCGGCCGCTTCGTCCTGCTCGACCTCACCGGGGAGGACCGGGGTCTGCGCCGGGACGTCGACGCCGGCCGGAGCGGACGCGTCCTGCCCGTCACCGTCACCGGCCATGACGACCACCCGGAGCTGGCCGGTGTCCGGCAGGTGCTGGTCCGCCCGGACGGCCACATCGCCTGGGCGTCCCGGCACGGCGACACCGGCCTGGCCGAGGCGCGCCGGGCGGCACTGGCCGAATGGGCCGGGTGAGCGGGCGGGGCGGCCCCGGGGGTGGCCCGGGGAGGGTCAGGCGGTCAGCGGGAACTCCTCGCCCAGGGCCCGGAAGACGCCGGTGTTCAAGGCGAACGCCTGCTTGCACTCCGTCACGATCCGCTGCTTCTCCAGCTCGTCGGCGGCGACCCCGTCCAGCCGCTCCCGGTACCCCCGCTTGAACGCGGCGGGGTTGGGGATCTCCTCGAACACATAGAAGCGCACCCCGTCACCCCTCTTGGCGAAGCCCCAGGCCTTCTCCGCCCGGTCCCGGATGATCTGCCCGCCGGAGAGATCGCCGAGGTAGCGGGTGTAGTGGTGGGCGACGTATCCGCCGGGCCAGCTCTCGGCGCACTCCCGGACCCGGTCCGCGTACGCCCGGGTCGCGGGCAGGGCGGCCAGGCCTGCGCGCCAGCCGGCGCCCCGCAGATGCGCCAGGTCCCGCTCCAGCGCGGGCAGTCGTAGCAGCTCCGTCCGGATGAACGGCCCGGCCACCGCGTCCGCGGCCAGCCGCTCGGCCGCGCTCTCCAGGGCCTCGTACACGAACCACAGTTGCTCGGTGTAGCGGGCGTAGGCGGCCACGCCCAGCCGGCCGCCCAGCAGGTCACTCATGAACGTCGAGGTCTCCGCCTCCACGTGCTGCTCGTGCGACGCGGTGCGGATGAGAGCCGAGAAGGAGTCCATGAAACAGATCCTCTAAGGTAAGGCTTACCTAAGTCAATGCTCGTTGTCGACATGCTGTCGGGAAAGTTGCCGACAGTGTGTCGGTAAAAGCGTACAAGAGGAAGCCCGCCCCTGTCAGGGGGCGGGCTCGGCGCCGACCGGCGGTGGGGGGGAGGGGATCAGGGGAGGGTCAGGATGTCCGCACCCGACTCCGTCACCACCAGCGTGTGCTCGAACTGGGCCGTCCGCCTGCGGTCCTTGGTGACCACGGTCCAGCCGTCGTCCCACATGTCGTACTCGTGCGTGCCCAGCGTCAGCATCGGCTCGATCGTGAAGGTCATGCCCGGCTGCATGACGGTCGTCGCGTGCGGGCTGTCGTAGTGCGGGATGATCAGGCCGGAGTGGAACGACGAGTTGATGCCGTGCCCGGTGAAGTCGCGCACGACCCCGTAGCCGAAGCGCCTGGCGTACGACTCGATGACCCGGCCGATGATGTTGATCTGCCGGCCCGGCTTGACCGCCTTGATCGCCCGGTCGAGGGACTCCCGCGTCCGCTCCACCAGCAGCCGCGACTCCTCGTCCACGTCCCCGACCAGGTAGGTGGCGTTGTTGTCGCCGTGCACCCCGCCGATGTACGCCGTCACGTCCAGGTTGACGATGTCGCCGTCCCTGAGGACCGTCGAGTCCGGGATGCCGTGGCAGATGACCTCGTTGACGGAGGTGCACAGGGACTTCGGGAAGCCGCGGTAGCCGAGCGTGGACGGGTAGGCGCCGTGGTCGCACATGTACGCGTGGGCGACCTTGTCCAGCTGGTCGGTGGTGACGCCGGGCGCGATGATCTTCGCGGCCTCCGCCATCGCCTGCGCGGCGATGCGGCCGGCGACGCGCATCGCCTCGACGGTCTCCGGGGTCTGCACCTCCGGTCCCGTGTACGGCGTCGGCGCGGGCTTGCCGACGTACTCGGGGCGGCGGATGTTCCCGGGTACCGAACGGATGGGAGAGAGCTCCCCTGGTACGAGCAGCGACTGGCCAGACATGCCAGCGAGTCTAACCAGCGGGCATGGGGGAACATGTCGTTGGCGAGAGGAGCTGTCCATGGCCCTGTTCAAGAAGCGCACCGTCGGCAAGCCGGGCGAGTGGTACTACTGCCTGGAGCACAAGAAGGTCGAGGAGGGCCCGGACTGCCCGGGCAAGGACCGCTTCGGGCCCTACACCAGCCCGCAGGAGGCGCAACGCGCGATGGAGATCGCGGCCGAGCGCAACCTCGAGTGGGAGACCGACCCGCGCTGGCACGACGCCTCCGCGCGCGGCGACCAGGACGCCGACGAGGACTGATCAGACCTGCGTGGGTGCGGTGGCCTGTGCGGGCGTGCCGGGCTGCGTGGGGGTGGTGGCGGCGCGCTGCTCGCGCAGCCGCACCGCGTGCTCGTTGGTCCGGGCGTCGTAGGCCATCAGCCCCGGCAGGCACAGTGCCAGCAGCCCCATCGCGCCCGCGCACAGCAGTCCGCCCGACCATACGGAGGTCCGTACGCCCGCCCACGCGGCGACGCCGCCGGAGCGGACCTGGCCCAGCTGCGGACCCACCGAGTAGGACAGCAGTTCGATGCCGGCGAGGCGGCCGCGCAGCTCGTCGGGGATCGTCTGGTTCCACATCGCGGCCCGGAAGACGCCGCTGACCATGTCGCAGCCGCCGGCGATCGTCAGGAGCAGCAGCACCAGCCACACGTTGCCGACGATCCCGGCCGCCGCCACCGCAGCGCCCCACAGCGCGGCCGACAGCACCACCATGCGGCCGTGCCGGTGGACCCGTGAGGCCCAGCCGCTCGTCAGGCTGACCAGCAGCGCGCCCAGCGGGAACGTCGCGTACATCAGGCCGAGCGCCCACTCGGCGTCCAGGTCGTCGGCGAGGAACGGCAGGACGGCCATGGGCATGGCCAGGAACATCGCGGCGAGGTCGACGGCGTAGGTGCCGAGGAGTTCCTTGCGGCTCCAGGCGTAGCGGGCGCCCTCCGCGACGGCCCGCAGGTCCGGCTTCGCGGCCTCGCGGGCGGCGGGGGAGGGGGCGATGCGGACGACGAACACCAGCGATACCGCGAAGGTCAGCAGGTCGGCGGCGTACGCCCAGCCGAGGCCGGCGTAGGCGACGACCACGCCCGCGACCGCCGGGCCCGCCACTCCGCCCACGGTCCAGCGCAGCGCGTTCAGGGAGGCCGCGGCGGCGAGGTCGTCATGGGCGACGATCCGGGGGAGCAGGGAGTCCAGGGCGGGGCGCTGTACGGAGACCAGCGCGGAGGAGGCGGCGGCGATGAGGTAGAGCGGCCATACGGCGGGGTGCGGGAGCAGGGCGTTGAGCAGCAGGGCGGCGCTGAGCAGGCCCTGGCCGGCCTCGGTCCACACGATCAGGCGGCGCTTGTCGAGGGCGTCGGCGAGGGCGCCGCCGTACAGGCCGAAGACGATCAGCGGGAGCAGCTGTACGGCGCCGATCGCGCCCACGGCTGCCGCCGAGCCGGTGAGGTCCTTCAGCTGGACCGGGAGCGCGACGAAGGTCAGGAAGCTGCCGAAGTTGCTGATCAGCCCTGAGGCCCACAGTCTGCGGAAGTCGGCGGAGGCCTTCCAGGGGGTGAGGTCGGGGAGGAGAGCTTGGGCCACTGGGGCATGTTCTGCCGCCCCGGGGCACGGAGCAACTCCTTTTCACGGCCCACCGAAGGCTCCACCCGGCCTGTTTCCCGCCTGTCCGGCTCGGTCTGCTGGGAGGTGGTCGTCCGGGTTGTCTGTGTGTTTGGACCTCCGTGCCGGTCCTCGGCTCGTGGCTTCGCCCGGTCTGTTTCCCGGCCGCTCGGCTCGGCCCGCCGGTCGGTGTCGGCGTGAGCCGTGCTCGGCCCGTCGGTCGGTGTCGGCGTGAGCCGCACTCCGCCTGCCGGTCGGCGGCGGTGTGGTCTCCGGGGTCCCGGGGGCGGTGGCAGTACGCGGGACCAGGAGGTGTCCCGGCCTCGGCAGTTCTACGGCCACGCGCTGCCGGAGAGCCGGGTCGGCGCGCTGCCCAATCAGCCCGAGCCGGGCGGGTGGGCGAGTCACCAAGGGGCGGCCGGCGGTGCCGTGAGGATTTCGGCCACCCGCGACAGCCGGTCCCGGAAACCCCGCCGCGCCCTCGGCGAGCCCCCGTTCTCGCCCGCCGCCGCGCTCACCAGGTGCTGCACGCTGTCCAGGTCCAGTTCCGCCCCCTCGGGCACGGCCAGCGTGTCATGGGCCATCGCGGAAAGCTCACCCCCGCGCGCCCCGAGCGCCAGCACCGTCACCCCGGCACGTCGCGCCGCATGCACCCGCTCCAGCAGGTGCGCCGGCTCCTCGGGCGCGACCACCAGCAAGGTCTCACCCCGTCGTGCCTCCTCGATCCGCCCCGGCCCGACGGCCAGGTGCGCGGGATCCGAGGGGCGCGCGTGATGTCGTACGAGCGTGGGCGCCAGCTCCGGCGTGCCCGACCACGCGGCCTCGTCCACCAGGTGCGCGGCCAGGTGCCAGGGCTCGTACTCGGGCGTGCCCACCAGCAGCAGACCGCCCCCGTGCCGCACCACCGACCCGCGCAGCACCCCGGCGAACCGCCGCGTGGCCCCCAACCACTCGGTCCCGGCGAGCACTTCGCGCAACAGCGCGACCCGTACGGCGTCCATGCGACCGCATCCTGCCGCAACCGGTCACTCGTGACCCCGAGTTCACCCCGAATTCGCCCGACCTGGGGATGGTCACGACCCGTCCCCGTCCCCGTCAATGTTCAGTGTGCAGCACTCGCCTTTCGGCACTCGCTGTTCGCTGTTCGCTGTTCACTGTTCCGCGTTCCGAGCCCCCGTCCCCCGTCCGTGTTCTCCGTGAGGAGCCCGTCGATGACCGATGTGTCCGTCCCCTTCCGTGCGGGCCACGAGGGGTACGCCGGCTTTCGCATCCCGGCCGTCGTGGCCACCCGGAAAGGCACGCTGCTCGCCTTCTGCGAGGGGCGGGTCGACTCCGCCGCCGACCACGGGCACATCGGCATCGTGCTCAAGCGGTCCACGGACGGCGGCCGTACCTGGGGCCCGCTGCAGATCGCCGCGAGCAACGGGAAGAACCTCGCCGGCAACCCCGCACCGGTCGTCCTCGACACCGGCCGCGTCCTGCTCGTGCACGTCCGTGCCGCGGCCACCGCCACCGAGGACGCCATCCTGCGCGGCCGGGTCAAGGACGCCGACGGCCGCCGGGTATGGGTGCAGCACAGCGACGACGACGGGGTGACCTGGTCCGCGCCGAGGGAGATCACCCAGCGGGTGAAGAAGCCCGGCTGGCGCTGGTACGCCACCACCCCCGGCCACGCCCTCCAGCTCGGCACCGGCCGCGTGCTCGTCCCGGGCAACCACACCGTGCCGCCCACCGGCACCGACACCGGCACCGAGGCCAAGTACAACGGCGGCCACTGCCTGCTCAGCGACGACCGCGGCGAGACCTGGTACCTCGGCTACCTGGACGACAACACCGACGGCTACGTCAACGCCAACGAGACCACGGCCGCGGAACTCCCCGACGGCCGCGTCTACTTCAACACCCGCAACGACTCGCCCTCGCCCGGCAACCGCGCCGACGCCCATTCCAAGGACGGCGGAAGGACACTGGTCAAGCCCTTCCGCCCGCAGGCCGGCCTGACCGCCCCGATCTGCGAGGGCAGCGTCCTGCAGCTCCGCGATCCCGACCTCCTCCTCTTCTCCGGCCCGGCCGACCCTGCCGCCCGCGCCCTGATGAGCGTCCGCGCCTCGGACGACGGCGGCACCACCTGGCGCACGGTCTTCACGGCCGACGGACTGCCCGCCGCCTACTCCGACCTGGTCCGCATCGACCACGCCACCGTCGGACTCCTGTATGAGACAGGGGACTTCGGCGCCTACGAGACGATCACTTTCCGCCGGGTGCCCGTGACGCGGCTCACCTGAACCCGGTGCCGCCCGCGCCACGGACGTAGAGTCGGCCCATGACCTCTACCGACAGCGCACAGACTCCTGCGAAGGCCCCCGCCAAGGACCCCTGGGACCTGCCCGACGTCTCCGGGCTGGTCGTCGGCGTGCTCGGCGGCACCGGCCCGCAGGGCAAGGGCCTCGCCTACCGGCTCGGCCGGGCCGGCCAGAAGGTGATCATCGGCTCGCGGGCCGCCGAGCGCGCGCGGGCCGCCGCCGAGGGGCTGGGACACGGCATCGAGGGCGCCGACAACGCCGAGGCCGCGCGCCGCAGTGACATCGTGATCGTCGCCGTACCGTGGGAGGGCCACGGCACGCTCCTGGAGGCCCTCCGCGCGGAGCTGGCCGGCAAGCTCGTCGTGGACTGCGTGAACCCGCTCGGCTTCGACAAGCAGGGCGCCTACGCGCTGAAGCCCGAGGAGGGCAGCGCCGCCCAGCAGGCCGCCGCCCTGCTGCCGGACTCCCGGGTCGCCGCCGCCTTCCACCACCTGTCGGCCGTTCTGCTGGAGGACCCGGAGATCGAGCAGATCGACACTGATGTGATGGTGCTCGGCGAGGCGCGCGCCGACGTGGAGATCGTGCAGGCGCTGGCCGGGCGCATCCCCGGCATGCGCGGCGTCTTCGCCGGCCGGCTGCGCAACGCCCACCAGGTCGAGTCGCTGGTCGCGAACCTGATCTCCGTCAACCGCCGGTACAAGGCACACGCCGGGCTCCGCGTCACCGACGTGTGAGCTCATGGGGGACACTGGTCGGCGTAGCAGTGTCCCCCGCAAGGAGCCGACCCCCCATGCCCCTCTCGCCCCCGCCCGCCCGGCCCCGGCGACTCGCCCTGTACACGCTCGCCGTCTGCGTCCTCGCCGTCGCCGCGGCGGTCGTCTCGTTCGTCCGGGGCAGCTGGCTGGGCATCGTCTGGGTGCTACTGGCGGGCCTGTCGTCCAACATGACCTGGTACTACATCAAGCGCGACCGTGAGGCCCCGGGGCAGGGCAAGTCCGTCACGGGCTGATGGTGCAGATCTCCGGGGTCTCGCGCCAGAAGCGGTACAGCTCGTGGCCGCAGGCGCCGGAGAAGTCGTCGACACCCAGCCCGCGCAGGATCGCGTCGATCGCGTCGAAGAACGCGATGTTGACCGACGGCACCCACAGCAGCGCGAACACGAACAGCAGCCCGAACGGCGCGAAGGGCTCCACCTGCCGCTTCACGCTGTACGACAGCCACGGCTCGATCACGCCGTAGCCGTCCAGGCCGGGCACCGGCAGGAAGTTCAGGATCGCCGCCGTCACCTGGAGCAGGGCGAGGAACGCCAGCGCGTACCGGAAGTCGCGGGGCACCCCGTCCAGGGCGTGCAGCCAGAAGGGCGCCGTGCACACCGCGGCGAACAGCACGTTGGTCAGCGGGCCCGCCGCCGAGATCAGGCTGTGCCGCCAGCGGCCCCGGATCCGGCTGCGCTCGATGAACACCGCGCCGCCCGGCAGACCGATCCCGCCCATGATCAGGAACACCACCGGCAGCACGATGCTCAGCAGCGCGTGCGTGTACTTCAGCGGGTTCAGCGTGAGGTAGCCCTTCGCGCCGACCGTGATGTCCCCGCCGTGCAGGGCGGTGCGCGCGTGCGCGTACTCGTGCAGGCACAGGGAGACGATCCAGGCCGCCGTCACGAACAGGAACACCGCGAGGCCGGGCTGCGCCGCGAACCCCGACCAGGTGGCCCAGCCGGTCACCGCCGTGACGGCCAGGATCCCGAGGAACACGGGGCTGACCCGGCGGTCGGCGCGGCGGGTGGTGGCGGTGGTCATGACAGAGGGCTCCTCGGGGGGCGCGTCGGGCGGGCCGGGTCGACCGTACCGGTGACGCGGGGGAAACGTCCCGCGGACGGCCGGAGGTTCCCCGGTCGTCGCCGGGCTGTGACCGGGCCGCCGGGGAGGCGGCCCACGACGGTCCCCGAAGGGACCGGGATCCTCGTGGCCGACCGGAGTCGCACCTTCGACTTCTTCCGGTTCGTGCGCATCCGAAACCCGGAGGCGGTGCCCGGTCGTCCCCGGAGACAATGGACCCCGTGCGCTATCGCCTGCTCGGCCCCACCCAGGTGTTCCGCCCCGACGGCACGGCCGTCCCGGTCGGCGGAGCGCGGCTGCGTTCCCTCCTCAGTGTCCTCGCCCTGCGTGCGGGGCGGACCGTGCCGGCGGGCGTGCTGGTGGACGAGGTGTGGGGCGCCGATCCGCCCGCCGACGCGGCCGGTGCCCTGCAGGCGCTGGTCGGCCGGCTGCGCCGGGCCCTCGGCGCCGACGCCGTCGCCTCCGCCGAGGGCGGCTACCGGCTCGCCGCCGCCTTCGACGAGATCGACCTCCACCGCTTCGACCGGCTGACCGGCGAGGGCCAGCGCGCCCTGCGCGACGGCGACCCGGACAAGGCCGCCGCCGTGCTGGACGACGCGCTCGCCCTGTGGCACGGCCCCGCCCTCGCCGACCTGCCCGGTCACACGGCCGAGGCGGCCCGCTGGGAGACCCGTCGGCTGGACGCGCTGCGCGCCCGGCACACGGCCGCCCTCACCCTCGGCCACGCCGGGCAGTCCCTGCCCGAGCTGACCGCCCTGTGCGACGCCCACCCCCTGGACGAGCCGCTCCAGGCGCTGCGGCTGCGCGCCCTGCGCGACGCCGGCCGGCCCGCCCAGGCACTGGCCGCCTACGAGGACGTACGACAGCTCCTCGCGGACCGGCTCGGCTCCGACCCGGGCGCCGAACTGCGCGCGCTGCACACCGAGTTGCTGACCGAGGCCCCCGAGGCCCCGGCGCCCGCGGCCCCGGCGGCCCCCGGCAACCTGCCCGCCCGGCTCACCTCGTTCGTCGGCCGGGAGCACGACATCGCGGCCATCGGCGCCGACCTCGCGGCGGCCCGGCTGGTCACCCTGCTCGGGCCCGGCGGGGCCGGCAAGACCCGGCTCTCCCAGGAGGCCGCCGAGGCGGTACGGCACACCGCACGGGACGGGGTGTGGCTGGCCGAGCTGGCACCCGTCGACGACCCGGACGCCGTACCGCAGGCCGTGCTGACCGCGATCGGCGCCCGCGAGACCGTGCTGCACGGCGCCGGCGTCGAGACCATCCGCGCGGCCGCCGACCGGCACGGCGACCCCGTCGAGCGGCTCGTGGAACACTGCGCCCGGCGCCGGATGCTGATCGTCCTCGACAACTGCGAGCACGTCATCGAGGCCGCCGCCCGGCTGACGCAGCGCCTCTTGGCCCGCTGCCCGGAGCTGACCGTGCTGGCCACCAGCCGCGAGCCCCTCGGAGTGCCCGGGGAGCTGGTGCGGCCCGTGGAGCCGCTGCCCGAACCGGTCGCCGTGCGGCTGCTCGCCGACCGGGGCGCGGCGGCCCGGCCCGGATTCCAGGTCGCGGACGACCCCGAGGCGTGTGCCGAGATCTGCCACCGGCTCGACGGGCTGCCCCTGGCGATCGAGCTGGCGGCCGCCCGGCTGCGCGTGCTGACGCCCCGCCAGATAGCCGACCGGCTGGACGACCGCTTCCGGCTGCTGCGCGGCGGCAGCCGCACCGTGCTGCCCCGCCAGCAGACCCTGCGCGCCGTCGTGGACTGGTCCTGGGACCTGCTGGACGCGGAGGAACGGGACGTCCTCTCCCGTCTGTCGGTCTTCGCGGGCGGCTGCGACCTGGCCGCCGCCGAGGCCGTGTGCGGACCGGCCGCCCTGGACGCGCTCGGCTCCCTGGTCGACAAGTCCCTGGTCGTGGCCACCCCGTCGGCCGATGGCGGAATGCGCTACCGGCTCCTGGAGACCGTCTCCGAGTACGCGGCCGAACGGCTCGACGAGAGCGGGGGCCGGGCCGGCGCCGAGCGCGCCCACCTCACCCACTACCGCGAACTCGCCCGCACCACCGACCCGTTGCTGCGCGGCCCCGCGCAGCGCGCCGCGATCGACCGGCTCCAGCTGGAGTACGAGAACCTGCGCACCGCCTTCCGGCACGCCGTCGCCCTCGGCGACGAGCAGGAGGGGCTCAGTCTGGTGCTGTCCCTGGTCTGGTTCTGGCAGATGCGCGACCAGCGCATCGAGGCGCGCAACTGGTGCCAGGAGGTCATGGCCCTCGGCCCCGACCCGTTCACCGAGCCGGTGCGCCCCGCCCGTCCGGTGTGGCAGCGCTGCACCGACACCCCGCCCCCGCTCGCCGGGGAAGTCCTCGCCGAGGCCCGGCGCGGCATCCACCTCGCCCATCTCGCCTGTATGGACACCGAGATGGAGGTCTGGCAGACCCCCGAGGCACAGGCCAAGCTGCGCGTCGTCACCCAGGTCTACGAGCCCGGCCTGCCGCAGACCTGCCGGGCCCCGGGCATGCTGTGGTTCTTCGCCGAGATACTGACCGGTGGCGTGCAGCGGCTGAACACGATCGCCGACGCCGCCGTCCGGACCTGCCGGGACACCCCCGGTTTCGAGTGGGAGCTGGCCGGCGCCCTGCAGATGCGCGCCAACCTCCGCGCCAACCGCACCGCCTGGGTGGGCGATGCCACCCGGGACGCCGACGAGGCGCTGGACATCTACCGCCGCCTCGGCGACGCGTGGGGAACCGCCGAGGCGCTGTCCGCCCGCGGCGAGGCCCGCGAACGCAAGGGCGACTACGAGCTGGCCGCCCTCGACTACACGGCGGCCGTCGAACACGCCGAACGCCTCGGGGCCCACGCCCAGACGGCCGTGCTCAACGCACGGCTGGGCAGCGTGCTCATGGAAGCGGGCCAGATGGAGCGCGGCGAGCGGTTGCTGCGCGACGTCATCGCCAGCCAGGACGGCGCCCACACCGAGGCGATGCCCGCCGCCCGGCTCTTCCTCGCCTGCTGGCTCGGCCTGACCGCCCGCACCGGCGAGGCGCGCGAGCAACTGCGGCTGCTCCGCGAGGATTTCAGCATCGTGCACTTCGTCCTCTTCGACGCCATGATCCTCACCCAGGAGGCCTGGCTGGACGCCCTGGACCGGCACGGCGAGGAGGCCCTGGCCCTGGCCCGTCAGGCCATGCGGCGCGCCGCCGAGCCGCTGTCCGAGGCCATCAGCCCGCATCTGTCCTCCATCTGCCTCACCGTCGCGGCCATGGCCCTGGCCGGCCGTGACGGTGAGGCAGGCGCCGCGGACGCCGCCCGCTGCCTGGCCGCCGCCGACGCCCTGCTCCCGGCCGGGCACGTGTCCTCCGGCATGGAGCGTCGGGTGCGCGACCTGACCGAGGCCCGGATCCGGGAGACGCTCGACGGACCCGCGTACGAGGCCGCGTACGCCGAGGGCGGTGGCCTCTCCCTCGCGGAGGCCACCGCCCTGGTCTGAGCCCGCGGCTCCTCCCTCGCGGAGGCCACCGCCCCGGTCTGAGCCCGCGGCCTCTCCCTCGCGGAGGCCACCGCCCCGGTCCGAGCCCGCGGCTCCTCCCTTGCGGAGGCCGCCGCCCCGGTCCGAGCCCTACGGCCTCAGGCCTTGGTGCGGAACTTGTGGATCGCGACCGGCGCCATCACCGCGGTGATCGCGACCGACCAGCCCACCGTCACCCACAGGTCGTGGGCGACCGGGCCGCCGGTCATCAGGCCGCGCGCCGCGTCCGCGAGCGTGGACAACGGGTTGTAGTCGGTGAAGTGCCGCAGCCAGCCCGGCATCGACTTGGTCGGGGCGAAGATCGACGAGCCGAACTGGAGCGGGAACAGCACCAGGAAGCCCATCGCCTGCACCGACTGGGCGTTCTTCAGGACGACGCCCAGGGTGAGGAACACCCACATGATCGACGAGGCGAACAGCGCGGACAGGCCCACGGCCGCGAACAGGCCGGCCCAGTGGGTGATGTCGAAGCCGACCAGGACGGCGACGACCATCAGGATGGCCGTCGCGAACAGCATCCGGGCCAGCTCCACCGCGATCTTCGCGAACAGCACCGAGCCGCGCCCGATCGGCAGCGACCGGAAACGGTCCATGACACCGCTGTTGAAGTCCTGGCTGAAGCCGGTGCCGACGCCCTGCGACATCGTCATGCTCATCATCGCCAGCATGCCGGGGATGACGTACTGCACGTACTGGTCCTGTCCGCCGCCCAGGGCCTGCCCGATCGAGCCGCCGAAGACGTATACGAACAGCAGCGTGAAGACGACCGGCATCATCAGGGCGTCGAACATGGACTCGGGGTCCTGGCGGATCCACAGCAGGTTGCGGCGGATGAGCGCGCCGGTGTGCCGCACATGCCCGCGCAGCGGGATGCGGACGTCGGCGGCGCCTGCGGCGGCGGTGGTGGTGGCGGCGCTCATACGGCGACCTCCTCGCGGGTCTCGACGGGCGCGGCGTCCTGCGGGTCACCGGCGCGGTGGCCGGTGAGGGAGAGGAACACCTCGTCCAGGCTGGGCAGTTCGGTGGTGATGGAGGAGATCGTGATGCCGCGCGCGGTGACCGCGCCGACCACGGCGGTCAGCTGCTCGTCGCTGAGGATCGGCACCAGCAGCGTGCCGGACTCGCGGTCGACGGTGGTGGTCGCGAGCCCGGTGATGCCCAGCTCGTCGAGCATCTGGGCGAGCGGTGACAGCTCGAGCGCGTCCACCGGCCGGACCCGCAGCGTGCGGCCGCCGACCTTGGCCTTCAGCTCCTCGATGGCGCCGTTCGCGATGACCTTGCCGCGGTCCACGACGGTCAGCTCGGAGGCGAGCTGCTCCGCCTCCTCCATGTACTGGGTGGTGAGCAGCACGGTGACCCCCTCCCCGACCATCGTCTTGACCTCGTCCCACACCTCGTTCCGGGTGCGCGGGTCGAGCCCGGTGGTCGGCTCGTCGAGGTACAGGACGGCGGGGCGCCCGATCATCGAGGCGGCGAGGTCGAGCCGGCGCCGCATGCCTCCGGAATAGGTGCTCGCCGGCCGCCTGGCGGCCTCCGTCAGCGAGAACCGCTCCAGCAGTTCGTCGGCGCGGGTGCGGGCGTCCTTGCGGGAGAGGTCGAGCAGCCGCCCGATCATGTACAGGTTCTCCCAGCCGGGCAGCTTCTCGTCCACCGAGGCGTACTGACCGGTGAGTCCTATCACCCGGCGCAGCTGCCGGGGCTGGCGCACCACGTCGTAGCCGGCCACGGTGGCCTGCCCGGAGTCCGGGGTGATCAGAGTGGACAGGATCCGTACGAGGGTGGTCTTCCCGGCGCCGTTCGGCCCGAGCACCCCCATCACGGTGCCCTCCCGCACATCGAGGTCGACACCGTCCAGCGCCTTGGTCTCGCCGTAATGCTTGACCAGCCCCCGTACGGTCACGGCGGAACGTTCGCCGGCAGGGTTGTCATCGATTCGCGTCATGCCGAAGACGGTGCCAGCGCCGACCGACAAACGGCCTACAGATGACCGACAGGACGGCCGACAGCGACCGACGGATCCCCGACGGGCTCCGCAACCACGCGGAAAGAACCGGACAAAAGAACCGGACCCAAAGGCCGGACCCAAAGGCCGGACCCAAAGGCCGGACCAAAAGGTCAGCCCGCCGACGGGGGACGATCGGCGGGCTGACCGGGGTGGTGCCGCAATGGCCTAGTGGACGGAGTGCTCCTCCAGCGGGAACGTGCCGCCGACGACGTCCTGGGCGAACTCCTTCACCGCGTTCCCCATGACCTCACGCAGGTTCGCGTACTTCTTGACGAACTTCGGCACCCGCCCCGACGTCAGCCCCAGCATGTCGGTCCACACCAACACCTGTGCATCGGTCTCGGGTCCGGCCCCGATCCCCACGGTGGGAATGTGCAGCACCCGGGTCACCTCGGCCGCCAGCTCCGCCGGCACCAGCTCCAGCACGACCGCGAACGCGCCCGCGTCCTGCACCGCCTTCGCGTCCCGCAGCAGCTGCTGCGCCGCCTCCTCGCCCCGCCCCTGTACGCGGTAGCCCATCGCGTTCACGGACTGCGGGGTCAGCCCGATGTGGGCCATCACCGGGATGCCGGACTCCACCAGCAGCCGGATCTGCTCGTGCGAGCGCTCGCCGCCCTCCAGCTTGACCGCGCCGACCCCGGCCTCCTTGACCAGCCGGGTCGCCGAGCGCAGCGCCTGCACCGGGCCCTCCTGGTAGGAGCCGAAGGGCAGGTCGCCGACGATCAGAGAGCGCTGCGTGCCGCGCACGACGGCCGCGGACAGCAGGGTCATCTCGTCGAGGGTGACGGGTACGGTCGTCTCGTACCCGAGGTGGCAGTTGCCCGCCGAGTCGCCGACCAGGATCACCGGGATCCCGGCCTCGTCGAAGACGGAGGCGGTCATCGCGTCGTAGGCGGTGAGCATGGGCCACTTCTCGCCCCGCTCCTTGGCGAGGGCGATGTCGCGGACGGTGATGCGGCGGGTGCCCTTCCCGCCGTAGAGGCTTCCGTACAGCGCCTTGCTGCCGTCGGAAGGCTTGTTCTGGGCAGCCGAAAGCTGCGTCATGGCAACGGCTCCTTCAGTCATCTCGAGGCGCCCTGACGGCGTCCCCGGATCGTCTCCATGGTGGCACTTCGTGCCAGCCACGGCCAGGGGGACCCCCGTGTGATCCCCGACGGGTGCTGTCGGTCCGCTGTGTAAGGCTCCGGTAAAGGAATTCAGATACGAGACGGTGCCGTATTGGAATGCCCGTAGTCTCGGGCACATGACAACACCCGTCCCTGCCTCCCGGATACCCGAGGCGGTGCACCGCCGCCGCTGGGCGATCCTCGGCGTGCTGATGCTCAGCCTGATCATCGTCGTGCTCGACAACTCGATCCTGAACGTCGCCATCAAGACCATCTCCAGCCCGGCGCCCACCGGCCTCGGCGCCACCCAGAGCCAGATCGAGTGGGCGATCAACGCCTACACCCTCGTCTTCGCCGGCCTGCTGTTCACCGCGGGCCTCGTCGGTGACCGCCTCGGCCGCAAGAAGGTCCTGCTCGGCGGCATCGTGGTGTTCGGCATCGGCTCGGCCCTCGCCGCCGAGTCCGGCACCCCGGACCAGCTGATCGCCTACCGCGCCGTGATGGCCCTCGGTGCCGCCTTCGTGATGCCCGCCACACTCGCCGTGCTGATGAACATCTTCGAGCGCGACGAGCAGCCCAAGGCCATCGGCATCTGGGCGGGCGGCGTCGGACTCGCCATCGCCATCGGCCCGATCACCGGCGGCGCGCTCCTCGACCACTTCTGGTGGGGCTCGGTCTTCCTCATCAACGTGCCGATCGTGATCATCGCGCTCGCCCTGATGGTGTGGCTGGTGCCCGACTCGCGCGACCCCAGGCCGGGCCGCCTCGACCCGGTCGGCGTCGTCCTGTCCGTCGTCGGTCTGGTCCTGCTGGTCTACGGCATCATCAAGGGCGGTGAGCTGGCCGACTTCACCGACGCCAAGGTGCTGGCGACCATCATCGCCGGTCTCGTCGTCCTCGCCGGCTTCGTCCTCTTCGAGAAGCGCAGCGACCACCCGTCGCTGGACGTGACCTACTTCAAGAACAAGGTCTTCTCGGCCGCCATGGCCGCCATCGCGCTGGTCTTCTTCGCGCTGATGGGCGTCACGTTCTTCTCCGTCTTCTACACCCAGAGCGTGCGCGGGTACTCCCCGCTGCAGTCCGGTCTGCTGATGCTGCCGCTGGCCGCCGCGCAGATGATCTTCGCGCCGCGCGCCCGGCTGGTCGTGGAGCGGTTCGGCAACAAGGCCACGACCACCGCGGGCCTGGTGATGATCGCGGCCACGCTGGCCGCGTTCGCCACCCTGGAGGCCGACACGCCGATCTGGCTGCTGGAGGTCATCTTCTTCTTCATGGGCGCCGGCATGGCGCACATCATGACGCCGGCCTCTGTCGTGATCATGCAGGCCCTGCCGCGCGAGAAGGCGGGCTCCGCCTCGGCGCTCAGCAACACCTTCCGCCAGGTCGGCGGCGCCCTCGGTATCGCCGTCCTCGGTTCGGTCCTGTCCACCTCGTACCGCAACGGCATCGAGGGCAAGCTCGGCCTGCTGCCGCCCGGCCTCAGGAGCACGGCCGGCGAGTCCATCGAGGCCACCCTGGGTGTCGCCGAGAGGCTCGGCGCGCCGGGCAGGGCCCTCGTCACCCCCGCCAACGACGCCTTCCTGCACGCCATGCACATCACCGCCCTGTGCGGTACGGGCGTCGCGCTGATCGGCGCCGTCGTGACGGCTCTGTTCCTGCCGGGCAGGCCCGCGGCCGGTCAGGAGGACCACAACGAGCCGGAATTGGTCGCGGCTGGAGAGTGAGAGCGTTCCGCAGGTCCACGGGGGAAGGAGGCTGCTGCGGGAGAATTCCCGCAGCACAGTGAAAGGACGGACGAGTGAGCCTTGCCGAGAGCCGGCCGCGGCCGGACGGACCCGCCAGGGGCCGCCCGCGCAGCGAGGCCGTGGAACGCGCCATCCTGGAGGGCGTGATGAAGCTCCTGGAGGACGGTGTACCCCTTGCCGACCTCTCCATCGAGCGGGTCGCGCGCACGGCCGGGGTCGGCAAGGCCACCATCTACCGCCGCTGGAGCGGCAAGGAGGAGCTCTTCGTCGACGTCCTGCGCGCCGCGGAGCCCCCCGACCCCGAACTTCCCGGCACCTCCATGCGCGACGACCTCGTCGTGCTGCTGGAATCCCTGCGCCAGCGGGGCCTGCTGACCCGTTCCTCGGCGATCCTGCACAACGTGTACGCCCAGATGAAGAGCAGCCCCAAGATCTGGACGGCGTACCACGTCAACGTCATACAGCCCCGGCGCGACCTCGGCCTCGAAGTGCTGCGCCGAGGGCGGTCCAACGGCGAACTGCGGGCCGACATCGATCTGGAGCTGGCCAACGACATGTTCGTCGGCCCCATGCTCGTGCGCTCCGTCATGCGTCCGGACATCGACCTGCCCGAGGGGCTGGCCGAGGAGATCGTCGACACAGTTCTGGAAGGTCTACGGCCCGTCAGCTCAACAGCCTCGTAGCACTCATGTGCACGTTTCGTCACAGACCGGGCCTGTCCGGGGGTGACCGGAACCCCTGGCCCCGCCCCGTTCGTCCTCGTCTTCCGTACGGCCGTCATGGGACGGCGGGAACGGAGCCGATCATCCCCTAGGGTCGGAAGAGCACGGGGGGACGACGGTGTGCACGGCAGGCAGTGAGGCAGACGGTATGGCGCAGCAGGCGTACATGACGGAGACGGGCAGCGGCGGCTCGGAGCCCGAGCGACCGGGGTCCCGGCTTCGACGCCTGATGCACCACGTGCTCGCCGGCTGGCGGGGCGATCCGCGCGTCTGGCGCCGGGGGATCGTCCTCGCGGTCCTCGCGCTGCTGCTCGCCCTGGTGATGCTGATGCACTCGCGCGTGCCCAACGCGATCGGCAACCTCGGCAGTCTCACCGAGACGTTCCTGCCCTGGCTGGGCCTGTTCATCCCGGTGCTGCTGGTCCTCGGCCTGGTCCGCAAGTCGGCCACCGCCCTGATCGCCGTCCTCCTTCCGGCCATCGTGTGGCTGAACCTGTTCGGCGGGCTGCTCACCGACAAGACGGGCAGCGGCGGCGACCTCATGGTGGCCACCCACAACGTCAACGCGGACAACCCCGACCCGTCCGCGACCGCCCGTGACGTCGCCTCCTCCGGCGCGGACGTGCTGGCCCTGGAGGAGCTGCCCGCGTCCGCCGTGCCGGTGTACGAGAAGGCGCTCGCGGCGACGTATCCGTACCACGGGGTCGTCGGCACGGTCGGCCTGTGGAGCAAGTACCCGATGACCGGCGTCAGGGCCGTCGACATCAAGCTCGGCTGGGAGCGCGCGATGCGCGCGACCGTGGCGACACCCAAGGGGCCCCTCGCGGTCTATGTCGCCCACATGCCCTCGGTGCGGGTGAAGATGGAGGCCGGCTTCACCGCCCGGCAGCGGGACAGGAGCGCCGACGCGCTCGGCGAGGCGATCGCCGACGAGCCGCTGAAGCGGGTCGTGCTGCTCGGCGATCTCAACGGCACCATGAACGACCGCTCGCTCAACGCCGTCACCTCGCAGCTGCGCTCCACACAGGGCGCGGCGGGCAGCGGCTTCGGGTTCAGCTGGCCGGCGTCGTTCCCGATGGCGCGGATCGACCAGATCATGGTGAAGGGGATCGAGCCGGAGAGCTCCTGGACCCTGCCGCGCACCGACAGCGACCATCTGCCGGTGGCTGCGCGTGTGAAGCTGGACACGTCCTCGTAACCAGCCGGAATACCGGGCCCGGGAGACTTTGTTCCGTAGCTGAACATACACTGGACGGAACTCCCTCTCCCCTGAAAGGCACAGGCCCTTCATGCCCCTGGCCCTGCTCGCCCTGGCCGTCGGCGCTTTCGGTATCGGCACGACCGAGTTCGTGATGATGGGCCTGCTGCCCGACGTCGCGGACGACCTGCACCTCTCCCTCCCCACCGCCGGGCACCTGGTCTCGGCGTACGCGCTGGGCGTCGTCATCGGCGCCCCGCTCCTTGCCGCCCTGACCGCGCGGATGTCCCGCCGCAAGGTCCTGATGGCTCTCATGGCCCTGTTCGTCGCGGGCAATGCGCTCTCCGCGCTCGCCCCCGGCTACGACTCGCTGCTGGCCGCCCGCTTCCTCAGCGGTCTGCCGCACGGCGCCTTCTTCGGCGTGGGCGCGGTCGTCGCCACGAACATGGTCGCGCCGGAGCGCAAGGCCCGCTCCGTGTCCCTGATGTTCCTCGGCCTGACCGTCGCCAACGTCGCGGGCGTCCCCGTCGCCACGCTGATGGGCCAGCACCTCGGCTGGCGGGCCACCTTCCTCGGGGTGAGCGCGATCGGCCTGGCCGCGATAGCCTCCCTCGCCCTCCTGATCCCGCACGACCGCACCCAGGCCCCCGCGACCGGCCTGCGCGGCGAACTGGCCGCCCTGCGGTCCCTGCCCGTCTGGCTGGCCCTGGGGACGACGGTGGCCGGCTTCGGCGCCCTCTTCGCCGCCTACAGCTACGTCACCCCGATGCTGACGGACTCCGCCGGTTTCGCCGAGTCCAGCGTGACGCTGCTGCTCGCCCTGTTCGGCGTCGGCGCGACGGCGGGCAATCTGCTGGGCGGCCGCCTCGCCGACCACTCGATGCGCGGCACCCTCTTCGGCGGCCTGGCCTCGCTGGCGGCCGTACTGCTCCTGTTCCCGGTCCTGATGCACGCCGGGTGGAGCGCGGCCCTGGCCGTGACCCTGCTCGGCACGGCGGCGTTCGTCACCGGCTCCCCGCTCCAGCTGATGGTCATGGAGAAGGCGGCCGCGGGTCCCTCCCTGGCCTCCTCGGCCAACCAGGCGGCCTTCAACCTGGCGAACGCCGGCGGCGCCTGGATCGGCGGGCTGGCGCTGGCGGCGGGCTTCGGCGTGACGTCCCCCGCGGTGGCCGGAGCGGCCCTGGCCGTGCTGGGCCTCGGGGTGGCGGGCGCGGCCTACGCCGTGGACCGGCGCCGGGAGATGGTCCACGCCGGCCGGGTGGTCGCCGCGCACGTACCGGAACAGCCCGCTGCCGTGCGCCGCTGATACGGGCCGGCCCCGGTGACCGGCCGGGCATCCGCCGTCCCGGGACCCGGCGTTCCCCGTGAGTCCGGGACCCGGCGTTCCCCGTGAGGTCGTCGGCGCGCGCCGAATCCGGTTCAGGGCGGGACGAAGCCGGGGCACCCGGTCGGTGCGAACGGCACGGCGGTTGCCGCCGTCCGACGACGCACGAGGGGGCGTGGGGTGAAGAACACCCCACGCCCCCTCACTCGCCTGCTGTGATCAGTGGCGGCCGTACGACTGGACGTAGCCGTTCGCGGGCGAGCCCACGCCGGTGACGTCGTCGTAGCCCTTCACCGCGGACAGCGAGCTGTCCTTGCCGAGGCTGCGGACCGAGGTCGCAAGGCCACCGGTGGCGTCCAGGCCGTTCACGAAGTCGATACGGGCCACCGCCAGGCCGGAGCCGGTCGGGTTGTCCGTGACGTCGTGGAACACGCCCTTCTTGCCGTACTTGGAGTAGATCGACGGGTTGGCGAAACCGATCGCCTTGCCGCCGCCCGCCTCCTGGGCCAGCGCCTGGACCGCCGCGATCACCGGGGCGGCCAGCGAGGTGCCGCCGATGCGGTACTCGCTGTACTGCTGGGAGCCGTCCGGGAAGGTCTGGGTCTGGCCGACCAGGAAGCCGGTGTTCGGGTCGGCGATGGCCGCGATGTCCGGGACGACGCGGTTGCCGGCGGCGTTGTTGGCCGTGGCCAGCGCCTTCGGCACGACGTTCTTCTGGTAGTACGGCTGCGGCACGTTCTTGCTGGTGCCGCCGCCCGCGCCCGAGGTGAAGGCGCCCGGGAAGCCCGTCCAGCTCTTGCCGTCGGCCGACAGGGTCGCCTTCTCGGTGCCCCAGCCGGTCTCCCACTGGTACTTGTCGCCCTTGCCGACGGCCAGCGAGGTGCCGCCGACCGCGGTCACCCACGCCGAGTTGGCCGGGGTGTCGACCTGCTTCGTACCGGACTTGGCGGCCTGGTCGCCGTCGTCGCCGGAGGAGAAGTAGAAGCCGATGCCCTGCACCGCGCCCAGCTGGAAGACCTGGTCGTAGGCGGCCGCGAGGTCCGGCGTCTGGTTGGCCTCGATGTCGCCCCACGAGTTGGAGACGATGTCGGCCAGGTGGTTGTCGACGACCTTGCTGAGCGAGTCGAGCAGATCGTCGTCGTAGCAGGACGCGGCGCCCACGTAGGTGACGTCGGCGGCCGGCGCGACCGCGTGCACGGCCTCGACGTCGAGGGTCTCCTCGCCGTACCAGCCGGCCGCGCCGCACTCCTCGGTCTTCGTGTAGGTGTTCGGCAGCGACTGGTGCAGCTGGCCGGTCTTCCAGGCCGCGTCACCGTTCTTCAGCGCGTACTTGCCCGCGTCGAAGGCGATGGTCGGCGAGGCGTACGCGTCCGTGATGGCGATGCGCACGTGCTGGCCGGTGTACTTGCCGGCACCGTAGGCGGAGCGCAGCTGCTTGCCGGTGTACCCCTTGATCGCGTACGGGATCTTCTGGCCGTAGGCGTCCGGGAGGGTGGTGGCGGTCTTCGAGCCGTAGTACGAGGAGAACGGCCCGGCGTTCTTGAACACGGCGTCCGGCGGCGGCAGCTGGTCGTCGTGGTTCGACTTGTGCGGCGCGCTGTCCAGGCCGGTGACGGTGAGGACGGCGCCCTTCAGACCGGCCGGCGCGGACGCGGTCTTCGCAGGGGCGCGGTAGGTCTTGCCGCCCTTGGTGAAGTTGTGCAGCTGGGTGCCGAACGCCTTCTCGACGGCGGACACGTCACCGGAGACGGCGACGTAGTGCGCGGTGACCTCGGTGACCTGCAGTCCGGCCGACTTCAGCCAGGACTTGACGGCGGCCACCTGGGCCTTGGTGGCCCCGAAGCGGGCCTCGGCCTTCTTGGGGCTCAGGTACTTGCCGTACAGCGGCGAGCTGGGGTCGGACACGGCCTTGGCGTAGGCGGCGAGTCCGGCGCGGTCCCGGCCGGCCAGGTAGACCCGGGCGTTGAGCCGGGCGCTGTCGGCGGTGGAGCCCTTGTCCGCCTTGGCCGTGGCCCAGGCGGGCTTGGTGCCCGCCAGCGCGTCACGGGCCGGGGTGTCCGTGGCGTGCGCCGCGGGTATGCCGAGCGCCAGAGCACCGGCGATCATGGGCAGTGTCGCTGCCATGCTCACACCGGCGCGCGCCTTGGCACGGTTGGATCTCATAGAACCCCCTGCGATGCGGTTCGCATGCATGTAGTGGTCGGTACGTCGTGGATCCGGGCGCGGGCCCGCGGCGGCGTAGGCCAGCGAATGGATCACACGGTGGGGGCCACTCTGTCGATGAACCGTTCATGCCAGGGGAACGCAAAGGTCAAGAGAAGCTCAAGGAACGTTCAGTTGGGGTGATTTGACGCTTTGATCCCCGCGGTGTCACGAACGGGCGTGCGCGCCACGCTCCTTGAGCATCCCGGCCATCAGCTCGATCTCCGACTGCTGCGCGTCGACCATGCCCTGCGCGAGCCGCTTCTCCACGCCGACGGTGCACTGGGTGACACACCCCTCGGCCATGTGGACACCGCCCTTGTGATGGTCCGTCATCAGCTGCAGATAGAAGATCTCCGCCTGCTTGCCGTTCAGGGTGCCGAGCTTCTTCATCTCGGTATTGGTCGCCATGCCCGGCATCAGCGCGCCGTCCTTGCCGGAGGCCATGCCGCCCATGCCCATCCAGGTCATCGGCGGCTCGGCCGACACCTTCGGCAGCTCCCACAGATCCAGCCAGCCCAGCAGCATCCCGCGCTGGTTGGCCTGCGTCTGCGCGATGTCGTAGGCGAGCCGCCGCACTTCCTCGTTCTTCGTGCGGTCCCGCACGATGTATGACATCTCGACGGCCTGCTGGTGATGGACGGCCATGTCCCGCGCGAACCCGGCGTCCGCGGACTCGGCCGTGGGCGTCTTCGGGGCCGGTCCGCCGTCCTCCGCGACCGCGTACGTGATCGCCCCGGCCGCGACGAGAGCCGCCGCGGCGGCGCCCGCCACCCAGCCGATGTGCCGGCGCCTCACTTCATGACCCCGCCGGTGCACGAGGCCCCCGGCTCGGGCGTCTGGTCACCCTGCACATAGGTGGCGAAGAACTTGTCCACCTCCGGGTCGCTCGCGCTCTTCACCGTCACCTGGTGGCCCCACGCCGACAGGATCAGCGGGGCGGCCTGGTTCTCGTACGGGCTCATCAGCGAGTACGGCGTCTTCTTCACCTTCGCCGCGAGGGCGTCGACGTCCGCCTTGGCCGCCTTGCCCGTGTACGTCACCCAGACCGCGCCGTGCTCCAGCGCGTGCACGGCGTTCTCGTCCTGCACCGGCGCGGTGTAGACGTCGCCGTTGCAGTTGAGCCACACCGGGTTGTGGTTGCCGCCGACCGGCGGATGCATCGGGTACGACACCTCGGTCGTCACATGCGTCCGCGACAGCTTGCCGGACCAGGTCTTCACCCCGTCCTTGCCGGTGGTGAAGTGCCCGGAGTCCCCGGAGCCCTTGGCGTCGGCGCCCGCGGCAGAGTCCTTCTTGTCCGACTTGTCCGACCGGGAGTTCACGAGGACCACCCCGCCCACGACGAGACCGGCGACGACCACCACGCTGGCGGCGACGGTCAGCACCCGGTTGCGGCGCTCGCGGGCGTGCTCGGTGCGCCGCATCTCCTCTATGCGCGCCTTGCGCGCCGCACTGCTGCTGTTCTTCGCGGAACCCATGAGGCCAGTCCTTCTGGGGAAAGGGACGTGAAGGGTGGGGCTCGCTGATCGTAGTGGCCGCGCCGCCCGCCGCCGTAGGGAGGGCGCGGCATCCGGAAAAATTTGAACCCGGGATGCGCATTACCTACCCTCGCGGTATGCGGCTGCTGCGCTCCACCGACCTGGCCCTGCGGGTCCTCATGCGGCTCACCGTCGCCGGCGCCACCACCCTCACGACCCGCAGGGTCGCGGAGGACATGGACGTGCCCTACACGCACGCCGCGAAGGTCGTGGCGGAACTCCAGCACCTCGGCCTGGTCGACGCCCGCCGCGGCCGGGGCGGCGGACTCGCCCTCACCGAGCAGGGGCGCACCGCGTCCGTGGGCGCCGTCGTGCGCACCTTCGAGGGTGAGGGCGACGTGGTCGACTGCGAGGGTACGACCCCCTGCCCCCTGAACTCCGCCTGCCGTCTGCGGGGCGCCCTGCGCCGGGCCCAGGAGGCGTTCTTCGTGGCGCTGGACCCGGTGACGGTGCGGGACATCGCGGCGGATCCGACGGGGCCCCTGCTGCTGGGCATCGCCAGGGGGCCGCGGGGCGACTGAGGGCCTGCTCCGGCATCGGCGGGGGGCGGCTGGGCGGCCTGCTCCGGCACCGGCAGGGGGTCGCGGCGGCGCTCGGCTGATCGGCACCGTACGAAAACTTGCATCTGAGATACAAATTAATGGGCGTGGTCCAGCTCGGGGAAGAACGTGGTCCAGCTTGCGGAGGAGCGTGGTCCAGCTCGCGGAGGAGCGTGGTCCCGTTCGTCGAGGAAGCGGACCGGCCATTACGGATGTCGGTGCGAGCAGGCAAGATGGGCGACAGAGCAGTACACCTGCCGGACGCAAGGCGTTCAGGTCGAGGTCGGCCGGGCGATCAAGGTCCGCAACGCGCGTGAAATGGTGTTGTGGTGTGATGCTCAGGTGCCCGACCGCCTCCGGGGACACCCGGGGAAAGGCGGCCTGACCAGCAAGGATGGGGAAGCTGACAATGGACAAGCAGCAGGAGTTCGTGCTCCGCACCCTGGAGGAGCGCGACATCCGGTTCGTACGCCTCTGGTTCACGGACGTGCTGGGGTTCCTCAAGTCCGTGGCCGTGGCCCCTGCCGAGCTGGAGCAGGCCTTCGACGAGGGCATCGGCTTCGACGGCTCCGCCATCGAGGGCTTCGCCCGGGTCTACGAGTCCGACATGATCGCCAAGCCGGACCCCTCCACCTTCCAGGTCCTGCCGTGGCGCGCGGAGACCCCGGGCACGGCCCGCATGTTCTGCGACATCCTCATGCCGGACGGCTCCCCGTCCTTCGCGGACCCGCGCTACGTCCTCAAGCGCGCCCTCGCCCGCACCTCCGACCTGGGCTTCACCTTCTACACCCACCCCGAGATCGAGTTCTTCCTGCTGAAGGACCGCCCGCTGGACGGCTCCCGGCCCACCCCGGCGGACAACTCGGGCTACTTCGACCACACCCCGACCAACGTCGGCATGGACTTCCGCCGTCAGGCGATCACCATGCTGGAGTCGATGGGCATCTCGGTCGAGTTCTCCCACCACGAGGGCGCCCCGGGCCAGCAGGAGATCGACCTCCGCTATGCCGACGCGCTCTCCACGGCGGACAACATCATGACGTTCCGCCTGGTCATGAAGCAGGTGGCGCTGGAGCAGGGCGTGCACGCGACCTTCATGCCGAAGCCTTTCTCCGAGCACCCGGGCTCCGGCATGCACACCCACCTCTCCCTCTTCGAGGGCGACCGCAACGCGTTCTACGAGTCCGGCGCGGAGTACCAGCTCTCCAAGGTCGGCCGCTCCTTCATCGCGGGCCTGCTCAAGCACGCGGCGGAGATCTCCGCGGTCACCAACCAGTGGGTGAACTCCTACAAGCGCATCTGGGGCGGCTCCGAGCGCACGGCCGGTGCCGGCGGCGAGGCCCCCTCGTACATCTGCTGGGGCCACAACAACCGCTCGGCCCTCGTCCGGGTCCCGATGTACAAGCCCGGCAAGACCGGCTCCGCGCGCGTGGAGGTCCGCTCCCTGGACTCCGGCGCCAACCCGTACCTGGCCTACGCCCTCCTGCTCGCCGCGGGCCTCAAGGGCATCGAGGAGGGCTACGAGCTCCCGCCGGGCGCCGAGGACGACGTCTGGGCCCTCTCCGACGCCGAGCGCCGCGCCATGGGCATCGAGCCCCTGCCGCAGAACCTCGGCGAGGCCCTGTCCCTGATGGAGCGCAGCGACCTGGTCGCCGAGACCCTCGGCGAACACGTCTTCGACTTCTTCCTGCGCAACAAGCGGGCCGAGTGGCACGAGTACCGCTCGGAGGTCACCGCGTTCGAGATGCGCAAGAACCTGCCGGTGCTGTAGGCGCTGGTCAGGGCAGGTTCCCGTAGATTGGGATCGATGGGGCCGACGGTCGTGGACCGTCGGCCCCATCGCATCTTTACTGCTCCTGGGCCGTGTCTGGGCCGTCAGGGCGCGAGGTGAGGAACGCTGCAACCTCGTTGCCGATCAGTCCCAGTGCCTGCCGGTACGGCAGCCGGCTATCGGAGATTCATCAGATACGCCAGACCGTTGGCGTCATCTCGCGTTTCGCTCCATAGGCCGGCCAACTCTTTAATGGGCTCCACCAAGATTCCGGAGAGTGCTCCGGCGCCAAGTAGCAGGGCCCACAGTGCGGATACGCCCGGAAATACGGCAGTCAGCAATGCTGGAGCGGTCGCAAGGCTGAGGCTGAATGCCGTCCTGCCGAACAGGGCCTTGTATCTTTCCTTCATCGTGGCAGCATTTTCTTCGATAACCTGTTCCGCTTGACGGATCTCTTGAGCTATCTCTGCCTCGATCTCTTGCGACCATGGCTCGCTCCGGATCCGGCTCACCATGGCGTTCAGGTGGGCCCGATAATTGGCCCGGTCCTCTGCCGTCCTTTCTCGATACCGTAGACAATCCTCCAGTGACAATGCATCCAGGTCTGCAGGGCGCAATATCGAGTCTACGAGTCTCTGCTCGACTAGCTGTCGCTTTTGCGCGGCAGATCCGGTGAATGTTGGAGGCCTTAGACCTGGCAGTGCTGTTGCAAGCTTGCCCTCGTCGGCGGCTCGAGTAAACCGAGCCGATAGCAGGCGAAAATGAGGGTCACTGTCGGTCAAAGGTACGGCATGATTTTCAAGAGCTATCGCAAGTGCCGTACTCGTAGCCAGCGAGGAACCGAGGTAATAGGGTACTACCGCTGCGTACTCGCCATCGGTACGCGGTTCAGACTTTCCCCAACCCGGAGATGAGTACTGTTGATCGGGGCGTCCGTCAGCGAAAAGCGCATGGGCGACGGGCGTCTCATCTCCCTGTTCAAGGAAGTGGAAGGCATGGCGCGTATTTCCCTCATACAGGACGCGCCAAGTGTACTGATGATGCAGAAAGGAAAATGCGCTGGGTGGGATTCGGCTGCGGAGCATGCTCCAAGTAGGGGGGTGATTTGCGAACAGATCGATGATGCTTTGATCGGCCATGTCTGCTTGAAGGCCACCAGTGACAATAGCGTCGACCGACGCATTTTCCAAAAGAGGAGTCGGGTCGACGAATCGCACCACTCCTTCTCTCTCTAGTAGCGCATACCGGTTGGCGACCTCTGTCCACTCCTGGCTCAAGCGATAGGCTGCATCGTCGGGAAGGAATGGCTGATGGTTCTCCACCGAGTACAGTCCGGCACGCACTTTGGGAGTCTTGGGATCGATGAAAAGTACTTCGTCGTAAAGGAGCATTGCGCGCTTGAGCGTCTGCTCGCTCAAGCTACGAGAAAATGGGTAGTAGACAGCCCGAACGCTCAGATCTGAGTTTGGTAGCGACACTGTCAGCCCCTTCCAACCCGGGCTTACTCTGCCCTACATCTCCACGCTATGCGGACACATGCTCCAGCGCGATCCGAGCCCTCAGTTGCCCCAGGAGCAGCCGTCGGCCGAGCGACGGCTGCTCCTGGAGGGCAGAGGCAGTCAAGGAGTGTCTGGCGTCGAAACGACACCCCGGTACAGGCTGTCCACGGCGTTTCTAGCCCGCGCGTCGCTACTCGGCATGAGATGCGTGTAGACCCTCAGCGTGAATCCCGGATCGCTGTGTCCGAGGTAGGCGCTCAGCGCTTTGACGTTCTCGCCAGCGTCCAGCAGCACGGAAGCGTAGAAGTGCCTGAGGGCGTGCATACCGTGTTCGCGGGCAGCCTGGTGACGCTCGCCTGGCTTCGGCTGTGGGATCACCTCAGCCGCGACGAGAGCGGGCTTCCAAGCACGGTCGTTGAAGTCGGTGCGGCGAACCGCACCCGAGCCGTCGAGACGGGTGAACAGCAGCCGTTTCGTGACGGGCGGGCCATCCACCCGAAGCCAGGGCAGGGTGATCTCTACCGGGAGGAACGCCTCCATGTGCTGCTTGAGGACGTGCGCCACGCGGTCCGGCATGGGGACGTCGCGGATCTTGTTCCGCTTTGGTGGGGCGAACACGAGTCCCTGCTTCGTCACCTTCACCTGATTCGCGATGTTCAGCCACCCGGAGTCGAAGCCGATTTCTTCGACAGAAAGTCCGAAGATCTCACCTCCGTGGCGAACGTGGTGGGCTCCCATCCCGTCCGCCATCGACCCAGGCAAAGCCGAGCAGACGCGGCCCATGGCGTCCAGGAAGCTCCTATAGATCGTCAAGCAGCCTGTAGGAGTTGTGCCTGTGGGATGTTCGTGCTGGTCAGGCGTTTGTAGACCTCGCGCGCGATGAAGCGTTTGAGGCAGCGGAAGATGTCCTTCTTTGACATGCCTTCGGTTGTGCGGCGTGCGACGTAGAGCCGTGTGCGAGCGTCGTAGCGCATTCGCACGAGGGCGATCGTGTGGAGGGCATGGTTGGCCTGGCGGTCGCCGCCGCGGTTGAGGCGGTGGCGGTTGGTCCGGCCGGAGCTTGCGGAGATTGGGGCTGCCCCGCAGAGGTGAGCGAAGGAGGCTTCGGATTTCAGACGGTCGGGGTTGTCGCCGGCGGTGATCAGGAGCTGGGCGGCCGTCTCGGTGCCGACACCGATCAGTTCCAATAGCCCCGGAGCCGCCTGTACGACCAGGGGTTCGAGTTCCGCGTCAGCCTCGGCTATCTCCTCGGTGAGGTTTTGGTGGCGGCGAGCCAGTCGCCGCAGCGCGATTCTCACCGCGCAGCTCGGGTCGGCGAGATCGGTGCCCGGGCGGGAGCGGGCGAGCTGCGAGATCAGCTGGTAAGTGGGCAGGCCACGTAGGCGTTCACGTACCTCGGCAGGGGCTGAGACGATGAGCGTACGGATCTGGTTGATCGTCTGGGTGCGGGCCTTGATGGCCGAACGCCGCACGACCCGCAAGGATCGGATGGCCTCCACGATGCCGTCGCGGGTTTTAGGCCGGCCGTTCGCGCGGCCGGACAGGACGGCGGTCGCGGCCGCGTAGGCATCGACGGGGTCGGACTTGCCGTTGACCCGCCGGGCCTTGCGGTCGGGGCGGTCAACGTCGACGACGGTGACCTCGTTCGCCCGAAGGAACCGGGCGAGTTCGCAGCCGTAGGCGCCAGTCCCTTCAACCCCGACAGCGAGCACATCACCGTGCGAGCGCAGCCACTCCAACAGGCTCCGGTAGCCGTCGGGAGTGGTGGGAAACGGTGCGGTGGCAAGGTGTCGGCCGATGGAGTCGATCACCGCGGCCTGGTGGAAGTCGGTGTGAGTGTCCACGCCGCCGACCACCACGATCTGGTCTGCCATGCTGTGTATTGCTGTCCTTCCGTGCGATGCGCGAGGGGTCGCACGGGCCGGCCGGGCGGCTGGACAAGACTGTGGTGGGACCTTTGGCCGGGCTCCTATGAGGTCACAGGAGCCCGACCGGCCGCGTGCAAAGGCGCCCCTCAGCCGGCCGACGATTCCTGGAGAGGACAGCTCGAAGCGTCAATCGTTCGGTGGGTCAGGCCTGCCGAGCGGCGCCGTGATCAATCCTCACAGTCGTTCGTACAGTGGCGCGCTCCACCTGGACGCCATGAACCACGCCCGCTCCACAGACGTGTGGGTCGACGGCGGACGGGATGGGAGCTGGGGTAGGTGTGGGGTTGAGGTGGTCAGGCGAGCGTCGAACGGATCCGGTCGACGGCACGCAGGACCTCACCTCTGTTCTTTGCACTCTTGATCCAAGTTGGTAGCCGCGCGACAACCGTCATCTTCTTGACCTGCGCATCCCATGGGGCTCTTTCACGCAGCGGCGCCTGTACGAACTGCCGGAGCAGCTCCAGGTGCTCCGGGTTGTAGGCCCACAGCCAGCCGTGCCGCGTCTCCGCCTGCAGCCACAACGGCAGCCCGAAGTAGGGATCTATGGCTTCACGATGCCCCCGGAAGAGGCGAAACCCTTTCCCGGCCGCATCCCGCGACAGACCGCACGCCCGACAGACGAGACGGCGGCGCGCGAACACCGAGGGGGCCGAGCCATCAGCCGTAGGCGCCACCGGGGCAACATGGGCAATCCCAGCGCACTTCGGACAGCGCACGAGCACATGGTCAATGAAGTGGTACTTCGTGTGCCGAGCGTCTCGGAACCGCGATGGCGAGAGCATGACGCCAGTATGCGACCCCTCCACCTGCTCATGCTCGGAATATCCGTGCCCCTCCCGTGCCCGATCAGGCGGGGAACCACGGGAACAACGGTCGCTCACAGCGAGGAGCAACGAGGAGAGCCCCCGACCGATCCTGCTGGTCAGAGGCCCTCAACCACTGCGGTGGGTGTGGGATTTGAACCCACGGTGACTTGCGCCACGACGGTTTTCAAGACCGCCCAACGATCGCATCCGGCTGGGCTCGTGACCTAGTCATTCTCCAAGAACGCGAGGCTAGCTGGCAGTGCCCTGGCCAGAGGATGGCCACACGGGTCTGCTGCAGGTTCGGGTGACAGGTTCGGTCACGCGGCCTGGAGGGCTGGTGTGGTCGTGACGGTCTCGAATTCGACGGGTGTCAGCCGGCCGAGTGAGGCTTGTCGGCGGCGCCGGTGGTAGGTCCGCTCGATCCAGGTCACGATCGCGATCCGGAGTTCTTCGCGGGTGGCCCAGCTCCGGCGGTCGAGGACGTTCTTCTGCAGCAGGCTGAAGAACGACTCCATGGCCGCGTTGTCGCCGGCAGCTCCGACCCTCCCTATCGATCCGACCATCCGGTGGCGGTCGAGCGCCCGGACGAACTTCCGGGAGCGGAACTGCGATCCGCGATCGCTGTGCAGAATGCACCCGTCGACGTCTCCACGCCGGGCCACGGCGTTGTCCAGGGCGGCCACGGCCAGGCGGGACTTCATCCGCTCGTCGATGGAGTAGCCCACGATTCTGTTGCTGAAGGCGTCCTTGATCGCGCAGAGATAGAGCTTGCCTTCGCCGGTGGCGTGCTCGGTGATGTCGGCGAGCCACAGCCGGTTCGCGCA
>NZ_JBVKBH010000002.1:660473-726139 GCF_055657175.1 Streptomyces sp. NPDC107581 | reverse complement strand
TGAAGTCCCGCCTGGCCGTGGCCGCCCTGGACAACGCCGTGGCCCGGCGTGGAGACGTCGACGGGTGCATTCTGCACAGCGATCGCGGATCGCAGGGCGGATTCAATCGGTCGACGCAACACCTTGATCGATAGGTGAAGCGATCGGTGTCCTGGAGCGGCAGAAGCGGGTGCGTGCGTATCGCGGGCAGATTCCGTCGCCGGGTAGGCCGACGGTGGCCTGGCGTGAGGACAGGGTCAGGTTCTGGGCGGCGATTGCTCGTGGAGTCAAGACCGAGGACGCGTGTGTGGAGGCGCGCGTGTCCGGACCGGTGGGGTTCCGTTGGTTCCGGCACTCTGGCGGCGTGAATCCCCGTCTTCCAGCCGATGTTTCCGGACGGTACCTGTCATTCGCTGAACGGGAGGACATCGCAATCTGGCATGCCCAGGGTGTCAGCGGTCGCGAGATTGCTCGCAGACTGGGGCGGGATCCGTCGACGATCTCGCGCGAACTGCGCCGTAACGCCTCCACTCGCACGTACAAGTTGGACTACCGGGCGTCGACCGCGCAGTGGCACGCCGAACGTCGTGCCCGGAGGCCGAAGACTGCCAAGCTCGCCAACAATGCCCGGCTGCGTGACTACGTCCAGGCACGGCTGTCCGGGGACCTCACCAACGCCGATGGCTGCCCAGTGGGTCCGGCCGGCCCGGCCTGGAAGGGCCGCAATAAGCCGCATCGTGGAGACCGACGCTGGGTGACAGCGTGGAGCCCGGAGCAGATTGCACGGCGCCTGCCGGTCGAGTTCCCCGATGATGAAGGCATGCGGATCAGCCACGAGGCGATCTATCAGGCGCTCTACGTCGAGGGACGCGGCGCGCTCAAACGCGAACTGGTGGCCTGCCTGCGCACCGGACGTGCCCTGCGGGTGCCCAGGGCACGGAACCGGCAGAAGGCATGGTGCCATGTCACCAGCGACGTGCTCATCAGTGAACGTCCCGCTGAAGCGGAAGACCGCGCCGTTCCCGGACACTGGGAGGGCGATCTCATCATCGGGCTGAAGCGCTCGGCGATCGGCACCCTGGTCGACCGCACCACCAGGTTCACCATGCTGATCCACCTGCCCCGTGAAGAGGGCTACGGCGTGATCCCACGGACGAAGAACGGACCCGCACTGGCCGGCTATGGCGCGTTCACGATGAAGAACGCTCTGGCCGACACGATGACCACGCTGCCCGAACAACTCCGCCGATCCCTGACCTGGGACCGCGGCAAGGAACTGTCCGCCCACGCGGCGTTCAGGGTCGAAACCGGCATCCCCGTCTACTTCGCTGACCCACACAGCCCGTGGCAGCGCGGCACCAACGAGAACACCAACGGGCTGTTGCGCCAGTACTTTCCCAAGGGCACCGATCTGTCGAGGTGGAACAGTGAGGAGGTCCAGGCCGTCGCCGAAGCGATCAACAACCGCCCCCGTAAGACACTCGGATGGAAGACCCCGGCCGAGGCACTCAACGAGCAGCTACGATCACTCCAACAAGCCGGTGTTGCGTCGATCGATTGAATCCGCCCAGTTCCGCTCCCGGAAGTTCGTCCGGGCCCTCGACCGCCACCGGATGGCCGGATCGATAGGGAGGGTCGGAGCTGCCGGCGACAACGCGGCCATGGAGTCCTTCTTCAGCCTGCTGCAAAAGAACGTCCTCGACCGCCGGAGCTGGGCCACCCGCGAAGAACTCCGGATCGCGATCGTGACCTGGATCGAGCGGACCTACCACCGACGCCGCAGACAAGCCTCACTCGGCCGGCTGACACCCGTCGAATTCGAGACCGTCATGACCACACCGGCCCTCTAGGCCGCGTGACCGAACCTGTCACCCGAACCTGCAGCAGACCCTTTCTGCGGCGGCTGGACTTCGCGGGGATCGTCGACGGGCTGCGGCCACCGGCCCCGCGGTCGGACCTGACGCACGGCTGGGTGATCGAGGTACTGGTGGCGAACCGGCTGACCGCTCCCGCGCCGCTGTTCCGCGTCGGGGACTGGGCGTACTCGTGTGAGGCCGTCAAGGGTCTTGGTGGAGGCCGATGCGTGTCCCGGCTGGTGCATTGACGAGTCTCATCGGTGTCCTGCTCGGGGCTTCGGCGATCAGCGTCGGGGTCGCGTCCGGCCGGTGGCAGCAAAACGTCTCCCCAGGGACACCACCGGAACTCGAAAATGTCCATGGCGAGACGCCGACGCATCAATCGGGTAGGAGGGCCGGGCGCCCGGCCCTCCTACCCGATTGATGCTCCGTCAGAAGAGCAGCTCAGGCTCAACTTCCAAGAAGCATCCTCCGCGGTCCTCCGCAGCGAGGGCCCGTGGGACGACCGTCGGCCACTCCCAGTCGGCGAAGAGTACGACGACACAGACGGCCTGCGCTGACCTGAGCGCACACGCGGAAACGCTCCGGTGAGCGTCAGGGAAGTCGCAGGGGTCGTCTGGGCCTCGCAGGGTGATTGTCCGCAGGCTGGTTCCGCGCGGCCTGTACGGGCTGGTGCAGGACTGCCTCGACGGCGTCTTGGGCGACTGACGCGTTCCTGAAGTGTGGCTGCTGCTGGTGCGTTGGTTACAGGCGCTTCGCTGTGCGGTCGCGCAGCAGCAGCCACTGACTCGCGTCGGCGCCGCCTGAGCGCGCAGCCGGTCCATGCAGCAGGACGGCGTAAGCCGTCTTCTCCGCCTTGCTCGGGGCGGCATGCTGGCCTGGCGCCTCCGGGGTCGGGAACGACCTCGTCATGCCTTTCCAGGCCTTGTCCGCGTTCGGAGTGCTGAGCATCGGCCCTCCCGGGGCTCAATAGGGTCATGCAGTGAAGTACGAGCATGCGTGCGTGCAGCCCCGGTAGGGGTTCACCGTCCATTCGAACGGCATGCGGGAAGCGCCCGGCACCCGGTTCAGGACAGAGCGGGCCCGCACCTCGTGGAAGGTGATCCCGCGGAACTCGGGCATGTCGAAGGTGCGGGTGGTGACGGCGTCCGCGCCGAACAGTGCGGCATCGGCCGCCCGCTCATGACCGTCGGACCCGCCGGATTCCACCGTGAGGTTCTCCCAGCGCATGACGCCTCCTCGGTAGCGCTCGACACAGAATAGAACATCTGTTCCCATGATCGTGCGGACCCCGATTTGGGCGGCCGGGCGCCGGGGTGGTTGGCTTGCCCCAACCCCGAGCAACCAGGTCCTGGAGGAACGCAATGGCGCAGGTCGAGGCCACTACGGAGCGGGTCGTCGCGGCAGACGCGGAGAAGGTGTTCGACGCCCTCGCCGACTACAGCGGCACCCGGCAGCAGCTGCTGCCCGAGCACTTCAGCGAGTACGAGGTGCGCGAGGGCGGCGACGGCGAGGGCACCCTCGTCCACTGGAAGCTCCAGGCCACCAGCAAGCGCGTGCGCGACTGCCTCCTGGAGGTCAGCGAGCCCACCGACGGCGAGCTGGTCGAGAAGGACCGTAACTCCTCCATGGTCACCACCTGGCGCGTCACGCCCGCCGGCGAGGGCAGCTCCCGGGTCGTCGCCACCACCACCTGGAAGGGCGCCGGCGGCATCGGCGGCTTCTTCGAGAAGACCTTCGCGCCCAAGGGCCTCGGCCGGATCTACGACGCGATCCTCGCCAACCTCGCCGCCCACGTGGAGAAGTGACGTCAAACACCGGCCGGTGACGGGGCGTTGTGCCCCTCACCGGTTCGAGTGGATCTCCCTCTCTTTCGGGAATGTGCCGTAACTCGCCGTACGTGTTCGCAGTTGTCGCCGGGCGCGGGAAATGTGCGACAGGCGCGACGAGGGGAGCGGGTACGTGGGCGGGACGACTGTGGTGCGGCACGAGCCGGTCGTGGCGCCGGCCCCGCTGGAGACCGCCGCCCAGGCGCCACCACCCGCCCCGGTCGCCGGACTCGGCACACGCCGGGTGCGGTTGGTCTTCGTCGGGCTGATGCTCGCCCTGCTCCTCGCCGCGCTCGACCAGATGATCGTGGCCACCGCGCTGCCGAAGATCGTCGGCGAGCTGCACGGCCTGGACAGGATGTCCTGGGCGATCACCGCCTACCTGCTCACCTCCACGATCGGCCTGCCGCTGTACGGCAAGGTCGGCGACCTCTTCGGCCGCAAGGGCGTCTTCCAGTTCGCGATCCTGGTCTTCGTCGTCGGCTCCGCGCTCGCCGGGCGGGCCCAGAGCATGGACCAGATGATCGCCTTCCGCGCCGTCCAGGGCGTCGGCGCGGGCGGGCTCATGATCGGCGTGCAGGCGATCATCGGCGACATCGTGCCGCCCCGGCAGCGCGGCCGCTACATGGGCCTGATCGGCGCCGCCTTCGGCCTCGCCTCCGTCGCCGGACCCCTGCTCGGCGGCTACTTCACGGACCATCTCTCCTGGCGCTTGTGCTTCTACATCAACGTCCCCTTCGGCCTGCTCACCCTCGCCGTCGTCACCGTCGTCCTCCGACTGCCCAAACCGCAGGTCCGCGCCCGCCTCGACATCCTCGGCGCGCTCCTGCTCGCCGCGGCCTCCACCTGCCTGGTACTGCTGACCAGCTGGGGCGGCACGACGTACGCCTGGGACTCCCGGGAGATCCTCGGCCTCGGCGCGGGCGCCCTCGCCGCCACCGTGCTCTTCCTCGTGGCCGAGCGCTTCGCCGCCGAACCCCTCATCCCGCTCCGGCTGTTCCGGGACCCCGTCTTCAACGTCACCGGCCTGGTCGGCCTGGTGATCGGCGTCGCCCTGTTCGGCGCCGCCAGCTATCTGCCGACCTTCCTGCAGATGGTCGACGGAGCCAGCGCCACCGAGTCCGGGCTGCTGATGCTGCCCATGATGGCCGGCATCGTCGGCGCCTCGGTCATCGGCGGGCAGCTCATCAGCCACACCGGCCGCTACAAGGTCTTTCCCGTCCTCGGCGGCGTCCTCTCCGTCGTCGGCATGTGGCTGCTGTCCCGGCTGGCGGCCGACACGCCCCGGCTGCACTACAGCATCTGGATGGCGGTCCTCGGCGCGGGCATCGGTCTGGTGATGCCCGTCCTGGTGCTCGCCGTGCAGAACTCCGTGCGCCCCGCCGACCTCGGCACCGCCACCAGCGCCAACAACTACTTCCGGCAGATCGGCGGCAGCGTCGGCGCCGCCGTCTTCGGCACGCTCTTCGCCGACCGGCTCACCGACGCCCTGCGCAGGGACCTCCCGCCGCGCGCGGGCGCCCGGCTGCCCGACCCCGAGTCGCTCACCCCGCAGCTCGTCCACGCGCTGCCGCCGGCGCTGCGCGACGCCTACATCCGCGCCTACGCCGACGCGATGCCCCGGATCTTCCTCTACCTCGTCCCGGTGCTCGCCCTCGGCCTGCTCATCGCCTTCTTCCTCAAGGAGAAACCGCTGGTGTCCCACAACGCCACCGAGACCGGGCCCGCCACCGAGACCGAGCCCGCCGCCGTGAACGCCCCCATCCCGCAGGCCCGTTCGCCGCATGCCGCCGGAATCCCGGTGTGCGGCACGGTGCAGCACCACGACGGGACCGTGGTGCCACGCGCCGCGCTCACCCTCATCGACGTCTCCGGACAGCAGATCGGGCGGGGCGCGAGCGGCGAGGACGGACGGTACGCGCTGTCCACGCCGGGCTCCGGGGCGTACGTGCTGATCGCCGCCGCCGGCGGCCACCAGCCGCAGGCCGTCACCGTGACCGTCGGCGAGCGGCCCGTCGAGCTGGACGTCGTCCTCGGCGGCGCCGGACGCCTCGCCGGCAGCGTGCTCACCGCCGACGGCAGCGCCGTCCGGGACGCCATCGTCACCCTCACCAATGTGCACGGCGAGGTCGTCGCCACCACCCGCAGCGGCCGCGAGGGCGGCTACGTCATCTCCGAACTGGTCGCCGGCGAGTACACCCTCGCCGCCGGCGCCCCGGCCTTCCGCCCCGCCGCGCTCCCGGTCACCGTCCAGGCCTCCCGCGAGACCCGGCAGGACATCGAACTCGCGGGCGGCGCCGTCCTGAAGGGCACCGTCCGGTCCGGCGGCGGCCGCCCCGTCCAGGACGCACGGGTGACGCTCCTCGACGCCGCGGGCAACGTCGTCGACACCCTCACCACCGGAGCCGACGGAACGTTCCGGTTCGTGGACCTCTCCTCCGGCGAGTACACGGTCATCGCCGCCGGTTACCCGCCGGTCGCCACCGTGCTGCAGGTCGCGAGCGGCGGCCGCACCGAACGGGACCTGCAACTGGGCCACGAGGACTGAGAGGGGCGCCCGCAGGGCGCTGAGCTGCGCGCCGGTGCGATCCGGTGAAACCAATTCCAGGATTGCCACACATCGCGACCAGCCGCAGCCGTACCGTAGTGGCAGGCTTCACAGATCGTTTGCGAACAGCCGTGGGGAGAGAGGGCCTGGGCCATGGACCGTGGCAGCGAGCGGGACACACCACCCGGCCGCGGCGCAGGTGACGCCGCGACGGGCCGGATTCCGCTGGCCGTGGTGGTCGTCGACCGTGACGGCCTGGTGTCCCACTGGAGCAGCGGCGCGCGCAGGATGTTCGGGGCGAGCCGTCAGGACGCGGTCGGGCATCTCGCCGCGGACCTGCTGCCGGTCTCCGGCGCACTCCCCGACGACCTCCACGGCGACGCGACGCCGGACGCCTACGGCTCGTACGAGGCGTACGACGGACTCGGCCCCGATCTGGAGGCCTCCCTCGGCGGCCGCACCGGCTACGCGACGGCGGGCCGCGCCCGCCTCTCCCCGCACAAGGACCCTTCGGACGAGGACCCTTCCGGCGAATCCCCTTCCGACAAGGGCCCGTCGTACGAGGACCCTGCGCGGGAGGACGTCCCGCACGCGGATGTCCCGCACGCGGATGTCCCGCACGCGGATGTCCCGCACCGGGACGAGACGCGGATCGACGTGCTGTGGTGGGCGTACCCGCTGGTCGGCCCGGGAACGTCCCGGCTGCTGGTGCTCGCCGCCGACGCCACCCGGCTGCGGGACGAGCGCGGCTACGACGACGAGACCGCCGAACGCATCTCGCCCGGCTTCGCCCGCCACACCGAACTGCCCGACCCCGAGGACCTCGCCCGGCGGCTCCCCGAGATCCTGCCCAACATGGGCCCGGGACTGAGCGGCCGCATCGTCTCCCAGGTCCTCGAACTCGGCTACCCCGTCCTGGAGTTCAGCCAGTACGACCGGGTGCCCGTCACCCCGTACTGGGGTGTGCCGCGGCGCCCCGGGCGCATGCGCACCGAAGCCGTCGTACCGCAGCAGCGCACGGCGGCGGCCGTGATCCCCACCGGCGCCGAACTCGACCTCGAGTACGCCGCCGTGCGCGAGCGCCTTGAGTTCCTCAACGAGGTCAGCTCCGGCATCGGCACCTCGCTCGACCTCGGCGAGACCATCCGCGAGGTCACCAGCGCCGCCGTACCCCGCTTCGCGGACTTCGCCGGCACGCATCTGCGCTCCGCCGTCCTGGCGGGCGAGGGCTTCCCGGACGGCCCGCCGGACGCCAGCACGCTGATGCACCGCGTCTGGGTCGAGCACAACGACGAACCGGGCCGCTGGGACGACACCGTGCCGGTCGGCGAGGCCTTCGCCTTCCCCGAGCACACGCCGTTCTACCAGTGCATGGTCACGGGCGAGCCGGTCCTCATCCCGAGGATCAGCGAGGAGCTGGGCGACCGCATCTCCGGCGAGTTCGAGAAGCGCGACCTCAGACCGCTGATCAACGGCCGCTCCCTGCTGATCGTCCCGCTCAAGGCGCGCAACGTCGTGCTCGGCTTCATGGTGCTGATGCGTCGCCCCGACCGCCCGGCCTTCGACGACATGGACCGCACGACCGGCGCCGAACTCGCCGCCCGCGCAGGTCTCGTGCTCGACAACGCCCGCATGTACACCTACCAGGAGAACGTCGCCGACACCCTTCAGGACAGCATGCTGCCGCAGGTGACCCCGCGGATGGCCGGCTGTGACGTGGCGACCCGTTATCTGCCGGGTACCCGGCTCGGCCGGATCGGCGGCGACTGGTTCGACACCATCAAGCTGCCCGGGTCCCGCACCGCCCTCGTGGTCGGCGACGTCATGGGCCACGGTCTCAACTCGGCTGCCATGATGGGTCAGTTGCGCACGGCCGTGCAGACGATGGCAGCCATGGAGACCCCGCCGGCCCACCTTCTGCGCAACCTGGACGACCTGGCCCGGCGGCTCGGCGAGAACTACCTCGCCACCTGCCTGTACGCGGTCTACGACCCGATCCGCGGCGAACTCCACCTCGCCAACGCCGGACACATCCCGCCCGTTCTGGTGCGGGCCGAGGACGGCCGCAGCGAACTGCTCGACCTGCCCACCGGCGCGCCCATAGGGGTCGGCGGTGTCGCGTTCGAGTCCACCGTCGTGCGGGTCTCGCCCGGCGACCGGCTGGTGCTGTGCACCGACGGCCTGGTCGAGGTGCGCGGCTGCGACATCGGTGAGGGGCTCGCCGCGCTCTGCGAGTCCGCGGCCCACCCGGCGGCCTCGATGGACGCCGCCTGCGACACCATCATCCGTGCCCTGAACACCCACGGCGGCCGCAAGGACGACGTCGCCCTGCTCATGGCCCGGCTCAACGGCATCCCCGAGGACCACGTCGCCGAGTGGCAGCTCGACAGCGATCCGCGCGAGGTGGCACGGGCTCGCCGGCTGGTCCGCGACCGGCTGCTGGAATGGGGTCTGCCGCAGGCCGTGGAGACGGCGCAACTGCTGGTCAGCGAGGTGGTCACCAACGCCGTCCAGTACGGTGGCGGCGACCGGATCGGGCTGCGGCTGGTCCGCACCGAGGCACTGCTGTGCGAGGTCACGGACGACGAGCCGGAGCTTCCCGCCATGCTCGGCCCCGGGCCGTACGACGAGTCGGGCCGCGGCCTGCGCGTGGTCAGCCGTCTGGCTCGTGAGTGGGGCGCCAGCGCCACCGGGCACCGCAAGACCGTCTGGTTCGAGCAGGCTCTCAGCGGAAGGCGATGAACCGGAGCGCGTGGTGTGCCTGCGGATGAACCGGAGCGCGTGGTGTGCCTGCGGATGAACCGGGGGCGCGCGATGCGTCTGCGCGCCCCCCTGAGGGGTGGCCTGTGTCCGTACATCCGGTGAAGGTGACCTCTCACCTCTTGCCCCACGCACGGCTGTCGCGATATTCCGATCACGGAACCGACTGTGGGGAGAGCGCGATGAACGTCTCGGACAACTACCGCAACTCATGGGAGAGTTACTGGCGCGAAACCTCCCACGAGGCGGGCGACGCGATCTGGGACTCCGATCCCGCCCTCACCGCCGAGCCGCACAGCGAGCTGTTCCTGCCGCACGCGGACACCGCACGCACCATCGTCGACCTGGGCTGCGGAAACGGCACCCAGACCCGCTACCTCGCCACCCGGTTCGCCCACGCGGTCGGTGTGGACCTCTCGCACGCCGCCGTCGAGCACGCCCGCCGTGCCGGGCACGGCGACACCGTCGAGTTCCAGCAGCTTGACCTCACCGACACCGCCGCCGTACAGGCCCTGCACGAGCGCCTCGGCGACAGCCACGTGTACATGCGGGCCGTGATCCACCAGAGCGAACCGCGGGCACGCGCCGCGGTGGCCGAAGCGGTCGCCGACATCATCGGCGCCGAGGGACGTGCGTTCGTGGTCGAACTCACCTCCGGCTCGCGCGACGTGCTCAAGCGCGCCGCGGCCGACCCGGACGGCCCGCCGCCCAAGCTGCGCCGGGTCTTCCACCACGGTCTGAAGCCCGCCGACGCCGACGACGAGGAGATTCCCCGGCTGCTCGGCGACGCCGGTCTGAAGGTGCTCGCCGACGGCCCCACCGCCCTGCCCCAGACCGAGTACTTCGCGGACGGCACCCGAATCGACCTGCCGGCCCGCTGGTTCGTGCTCGCCGGGAAGTGAGCGAGCCCGGACCGGCAGTTCGCCGGGCCGCAGAGGGGAACTGAAACCCACTGCGGCCCACGGCGGCCCCTGTCACCACTCGTGTCAGTGCCTTGGCGGAGTCCTTGCTGATGTCAGTGCCTTGGCGGAGTCGCACGCCGGGCAAGGTGCCGGGACGGCGGTCCTCGGCCGCCCTCGGCGGACGCTCGCCGTAACGCGCTGTTCACCCGCCCCACGACCTCGCCGGAAACGAGCCGCTCCCCCCGGATTTTCGCCACACGGCGTCTCCGCCCGGCGATTGGCCGAAACAGCTTGCTGATCGGCGGGCTGTGCTGCGGTGTTGTGAACGGAGTGTTGCGTGGCGGCCGAAAAGTTGGCCGATTTGGTCTGGGCGCGCGTGTCAGTGTGCAATCGAACGCGGCTGATCCGCCGCCCGTGCAACTCGCTGGGCGAGCCTTGGGATCACGGCCGATTCCTGGTCAGAGTCCGTCGCAACGGCGAACTGTCACTGCCCGTGAACCTGTTGACATCCTCCGAGCGCGGTTGCGATTGTCTTGCCCGCCGCGTCGGTCGAACGAGCGGTCACAACGGGGGAGGGGCGGTGGGCGCAGTGGATGCTGCGGGGGGACCGGACGAGGACTGTCCGAGGGGCACGAACGACAGGTCCACTCTTGTGATCGTCGGCGCCAATCCGACCGTGGCCCGGGCGGCGGCGCCCCTGCCCGGCGAGCTGATCCACGTACAGCTGCCCGGTGCACCCGCCCTCGATCCCGGCACCCGGGTCCTCACGGCGGACTTCCTGGACCTGCCCGCCTTCCTGGCCTTCACCGACGAGGTCCTGCGGCCGCTGCGCCCGACCGCCGTCGTCTCCCTCACCGAGTTCGGCCTGGAGCCGGCCGCACTGGCCGCCCGCCGGCTCGGCGTCACCGGCGTCGCCCCGGCCGTCGTGCGCGCCACCCGTGACAAGCTCGAAATGCGCCGGATCCTTGAGCGCGTGGTCCCGCATCTGAATCCGGCCTTCGCGGCGGGCGACGATGCGGAGGCGGTGGCTCGGCTGTTCGCCGCCTACGGGCGGGCGGTGGCCAAACCGGTCGACGGAGTCGGCAGCGCCTCCATCACCCTGGTGGAGGGTCTCGACGCACTCCCGGCGGACCGCCGCAGCGCGGCGACCCTGGTGGAACAGTTCGCCGAGGGCCGGGAGTTCAGCGTCGAGGCCCTTTCGGCTGGAGGCAGGCACACCGTCATCGGCATCGCGGAGAAGGGCACCACGGACGGGTTCGTCGAGGTCAGCCACATGATGCCGCCGCCCTCCCTGGACCGGCGCCGCCAGGAGCTGGTCGCCCGGGCGGTCGGCGAGCTGCTCGACGCGATCGGCCTCACCGACGGCCCCAGCCACACCGAGGTCATGGTCGAAGGCGACAAGATCGTCGTGATCGAGACCCACACCCGGCTCGGCGGCGATGGCATCGCGGACCTGGTGCACCTCACCACCGGAGTCGCATGGCGGCGCGCCGCCCTCGGCTGGGCGATCGGCGAGGGGATCCACCGGAGCCCCGCCACCGCGGCCGCGGCCGCCACCGTCTTCCTCACCGCCCCGCCCGGGACCGTGACCGCGGTTGCGCCGCCGCCCGCTCTCGTCCATGGCCAGGTCCACGCCTGGGAACTCTCCGTCCGGCCGGGAGACGAGGTCCGGCCGCTGCGCTCCTCCTCCGACCGGCTCGGCATGGCCGTTCTGACCGCGGATGACACCGGAGCCTGCGCCGCGGCCGTCGGGGAACTGATCGCTCACCCGGTGGTCACCACCGTGCCCGAGCCGCACCTCTGACGAGAACTCCGCTCGGACCGCTGCTCTGAATCCTTCTTGTCTCTTTCTTCCCAGTTCACCTTTCCTGTCTCTTCTCTGACGACGACACCGTACCGGGGGGCCACATGTCCGCTCAGAACGCGCCGATTTCCTACGATTTCCATGGTGATGTTCCCTTCACCACGCCCTTCAAGGACATCGCCGCCGACGACATCCACATCTACCTCGACCTCGACACCAAGGTCGGCAAGAACACCTGCGGCCAGAAGTGCTCCCACTGCTGGTTCGTCAACTACGAGAAGGTCTACGACAAGTCCTTCGCCATGGAGGAGGGCCCCCGCATCCTGGAGGGCCTTCGGTCGCACGGGTACCACGTCTATCCCCGCTATGTGGACAGCTTCGCCTACGACGGCGAGTTCATGGAGCTCTATGGTCCCGCCAACAACCGCGAGTTCCGGCAGGAGTCCGACCACAAGCCGACCCTGACGATGGAGAAGGGCGACGCCTGGACCAGCGGCCGCCCGCTGCTCGCCGACAACTGGACCGAACTCCTCGACCGGGCCGTCGAGAACGGCTACGGCACCATCTCCATCACCTACCACGGTGTGATCGACGAGGACCTCGGCGTCATCGACCACAAGACGTACCCCATCAAGGGCGTCTTCTCCGGCGCGGACACCGAGGAGGTGCTGCGCCGTATCGCCGAGTACAACAAGGGCGTGGCCGCCGAGGACGCCTTCCGCGTCAACATCGGCGTCACCGTCGGCCGTCACAACCACGGACGCACCTCCCTGGAGCGCTACGCCCACTACTTCAACAAGCTGGGCGTGGCCACCGTCCGGTTCAACAACTTCACCGACCACGGCAACCGCCACCCCGAACTGCGGCTCTCCCGCGAGGAGATCGAGCAGGCGTACCGCGACTTCAAGTGGATCCACGAGACGATTCCGCTCGGTTTCCAGCTCGGCGTCAGCGAGGACTTCGGCACCTTCGGCATCAAGGCCATGGGCTTTCCCGGCCACGTCGGCTGGTGCCGGGCCGGCCGGCAGCTGTTCGCCGCCATTCCCGCGCAGGAGGAGATCCTCTCCGACGGCCCCGAGGGCCGCCGCGAGAAGATCGGCGACATCGTCGGCTGTGTCAACACCTTCGAGCCGCACCTGGGAATCCTGACCCGCACCGTCACCACCGGTGAGGCCGGCGAAAGCACCACGTACGACCTGGAGTTCGATCACGGGGAGATCGAGGCGTTCACCGCCAAGCGGCTCTCCGGCGCGTACAAGGACGGCTGCTTCGCCACCGAGCTGTCCGAGGAACTCGGCCTGATCTCCCGGGTCCCGGAGCGGCGCCGGCTGCCGCTGCTCGCCGATTCCGCGTCCTGACCCGAGAGAAAGACCCCGCGATGCGCCACATCCTCGTCTTCGCCAAGACGCCCCATGCCAAGACCCCGTACGACCAGTGGCTGGCCGGCTCGGGGATCGTCCCGGTCATCGTGACCGCACGCGAGTACGCGGAGGGCTATGCGCATCTCCCGCATGTGCACGCCTTCGACGCGTACGACACCAACCAGCTGGTCGAGAAGACCGCGCTGGGGCTGGCCCGCGAGTTCGCGGTCGAGGCGATCTTCGCCCGCGCCGAGGCCGATGTCGTACGCGCCGCCCAACTGCGGGAGTTGCTCGGTCTGCCGGGCCAGCACACCGCGAGCGCGCTCGCCTTCCGTGACAAGGTGGTCATGAAGGACCACCTCGCCGGCGGCCCCGTGGAGGTGCCCGCCTACCAGCGGCTCGACTCGGCCTACACGGCCCTCGGCTTCATCGCCGAGCACGGCTTTCCGGTCGTGATCAAGCCGGTGTCCGAGTCGGGTTCGCTGGGCGCGGCGATCATTCGCGACGAGGCGGAGCTGGACGCGTATCTGGCCAGCCCGTGGCGGGGGACCAGCGAGATCGAGGTGTTCGTACCCGGGCAGATGTACCACGTGGACGGGCTGGTGGCCGGTGGCGAAGTCGTCTTCGTCCACCCGTTCCGTTACCTCAACGACTGCCTGTCCTTCCGGAACAACGACTGGGTGGCCAACCTCCCGCTCACTCCGCAGGATCCGTTGTACGACCGGCTGGTCAAAGCGGCGCGAGCGGTCCTGGCCGAGCTGCCGACTCCGCCCCAGACCGCCTTCCACGCCGAATTCTGGGTCACGCCCGACGACCGGCTGGTCTTCTGCGAGATCGCCAGCCGCACCGGCGGCGGCATGATCAGCCCGATGGTCCGGCACGCGTTCGGGATCGACCTGGACAAGGAGTGGCTGTACGCCGAGTGCGGCCTGCCCCTGACGTTCGGGACCCCCGGGTACCGGCCCGCCGGGGCCTTGTGCATCCCGCCCCGGAACGGGGTGCTGGAGCAGCTGCCGGCGACCGGGGCCGGAACCGGGCAGCCGGAGTGCGTCCGGGACGCGATGCTGACCGGGGCGGTCGGCCAGGAGTTCCACGGCGGGGTCAAGTCCGGTCTGTTCCTGGCTGGTTATGTGGTGGACGGGGACACCGAGGAGGATGTGGCGGCCAATCTGGAGCGTGTGGCCGACTGGTTCTCCGACAACACCCGGTGGCGGCCAGCCCGATCCTCCGGAGGTGTCGCGTGAGCGCGACGACATCCCACGGCACGACACCCCCCGGCACGACTGACGCCGGGCTGCCCGGTCCGCTCGTCGGGGCCGGCTGGGTGGCCGCTCATCTCGGCGAGGGACTGGTCCTCTTCGACGCCTCCGTCGGCGCCCGCCGGGGCGCGGCCCCCCGCATCCCCGGGGCCCGGCCCTTCGACCTCGACGGAGAGCTGTCCGACCACACCTCCGCGGTCCCGCACACCATGCCCGGTGCCCAGGAGTTCACCGAGGCACTGCGTGCCCTCGGCCTGCACGACACCGACACGGTCGTCGTCTACGACGCACAGGGCATCTACTCCAGCGCCCGGGCCTGGTGGATGCTGCGCGCCATGGGCTTCGACCGGGTCGCCGTCCTCGACGGCGGCCTGCCCGCCTGGATCGCGGCCGGCCACCCGGTCGAGCCCGTGCCCGCCGCCTACGACGGCCCGCGCGGCACCTTCTCCGCCCGGCCCCGGCCCGGCCTGATCGTGGACGCCGATGCCGTCGCCGCCGCCCTCGCCGACCCGAGTGCCGCCGTACTCGACGCACGTACCCGGGAGCGCTACGCCGGCAGCGCGCCCGAGCCGCGTCCGGGCCTGCGCGGCGGCCACATGCCGGGTTCCGTCAGCCTGCCCTTCGGTGAACTTTTGCGAACAGGAGGCGTATTGCGGTCGGCGGAAGAGCTGCGCAAGGCGTTCGAGGCGGTGGCGGGGGACCGGGAGCGGCTGTACTTCAGCTGCGGTTCCGGGGTCACCGCCTGCGTCCTCGCGCTCGGCGCCACCCTGGCCGGCTACCGCGGCCTCGCCGTGTACGACGGCTCGTGGAGCGAGTGGGGCCTGCCCTCCGACCGCCCGGTGGCCACCGGCGAAAGCGGTTCGCCATGAGCGGGGGGCGCCTCCGCGGTGGGCTCACCGCGAAATACCGGACCTTCACCGGCTTGCCGGCCGCGCTCAAGGCCCTGATCGTCCTGTCGTTCGTCGTCGCCCTGGGCAGCTACATGGTCACCCCGTTCATCGGGGTGCTCATGGTCGAGGCCGTCCACCTGGATGTCCGGGTGGCCGGCGTCCTGGTGGCCGTGGCCACCTTCATCCAGTTCGGCGGCAGCATCCTCGGCGGCGCGGTCGTGGACCGGCTCGGGCTCAAGCGGACCATGGTGTTCGCGCTCACCCTGCGCACGGCCGGTCTGGTGCTGTTCGGGCTGGCCGTCAAGGTGCCCTGGGTCGCGTACCCGGCTGTCGTCCTGGTCGCGGGCGGCCCCGCGCTGTACCTCCCGGCGAACAAGGCGTACATCGTCACCAGCGTCTCCGGTGAACTGCGCCCGCTCTTCCTCGGAGTGAGCAGCGCCGCCCTGAACGCGGGCATGGGGCTCGGGCCGCTGCTCGCCGCGCTGCTGGTCGACACCGATCCGATGATGCTGCTCATCGGCCTCGCCGGGCTCTTCGCGCTGATCACGGCGGCTCACCAGATCACCCTGAAACCGGTCGAACGCCTGTCGGCCACGGCGCCGGAGGCGACCGGGGAGGACGAGGGGGCCACCCAGAAGTGGGCGGCGCTGCGGGGCGCGCTGCGCCCGGTCCTGTTCACCGCCCTCGCCTATTACCTCTACTTCTTCTTCCAGAGCTTCATCGGCCTGTACGCCGCCGGGGTGTCCGACATCCAGGCGCTCGGCTGGGTGATGTTGCTCAACTGCGCCATGGTGGTGGTGCTCCAGCCGGCGCTCGCCGACCGGATCGCGCGGGCCGACTACCGCCTGCTGATGGCCGGCTCGTTCGCGGTGATGGCGCTCGGCATGGCGGTCATGGCCCAGGGCAGCACCCCGGCCCTGCTGGCCGGCACCGCCCTGTTCACCATGGGGGAGATCTTCCTCTTCCTGCGCTGCGACCTGGAACTGGTGGACCTGCTGCCGCGCAACGCCGCCTTCGCCTTCGGCGTCCAGCGGCTCACGGGCGGTGTCGGCGGACTTCTCGCGGGCGTCGTCGGCGGATTCGTCTTCGCCCACTACAAGTCCGCCGGCGACCTCGGCGCGTTCTGGCTGGTGGTGGGCGCGCAGTGCGCGGGCGCGGCGCTGCTGGCCCTGGCGCTGGGCGGCCGCAGGCAGCCCGCGGCTCCCGAATCGGTGCTGTCGGAAACGGCGGTGGGCCGGTGAACGAGCCCACCACCTCGCGGGAGACGCGGTACGTGCACGCCGGCTCGGACCCGCACCGGCAGGGCGGCTACGTCAACCCGCCCGTGCACCGCGCCTCCACGGTCCTTTACCGGGACACGGCCGAGATGGAAGCCTCCCAGGCCGACCCGCTCAAGCGGGGCGCCCCGGTCTACGGCCGCTTCGGCACGCCGACCAGCCGCGCCTTCGAAGAGGCGCTGGCCGAACTGGAGGGCGGCCACGCGGCGGTGGCGACCTGCTCCGGGCTCTCGGCGATCACGACGACGATCCTCGCCTACGTGAGAGCCGGCGATCACATCCTCGTCAGCGATTCCGTCTACCTGCCGACCCGGAAGTTCTGCGACTCGCTCGCCGCGCTGGGAGTGGAGACCGAGTACTACCGCCCCGACGCGGACGCCGCCGCGATCGGGGAACTGATCCGCCCCCGGACCCGGTTGCTCTATCTCGAATCCCCGGGCTCCACCACCTTCGAGGTGCAGGACATCCCGGCGATCACCGCCGTCTGCCGGGCCGGTGGGGTGGCCACCATCGCGGACAACACCTGGGCGACGCCCGCGTTCTGCCGGCCGCTGGCGCTGGGGGCGGGCGTGGACGCGGTGGTGCACTCCGCGACCAAGTACCTGACGGGGCACGCGGACAGCATCCTCGGCGCGGTCGTCTGCACGGAGGAGAGCTATCCGCTCGTCCGGGGCGCGGCCATCCGGCTCGGCCAGTGCGCGAGCGCCGACGACGTCTACATGGGCCTGCGCGGGCTCCGCACCCTGAGCGTGCGACTGGCCCGCCACCAGGAACAAGGGCTGGAACTGGCCGGCTGGATCGCCGGGCAGGAGGGCGTGGCGGCCGTCCTGCACCCGGGGCTGCCCAGGGACCCCGGCCACGACCTGTGGCGCCGCGACTTCACCGGCGCGGCCGGTCTGTTCGGAGTGGAACTGGACCCGGGCCTCGGCACACCGGACGTCGACGCGATGCTCGACCGGCTACGGCTGTTCGGCCTCGGCCACAGCTACGGCGGCTACGAGAGCCTGGTCGTCCCCGCCGACCCGGTCTCCCACCGCTTGCCGGGCAGCTGGGCGGGCCGGGGGCCACTGATCCGGATACACGTCGGCTTCGAGGGCCTGGAGGACCTGAAACAGGACCTGACAGCGGGCTTCGCGGCCCTGCTGGCCGGGGGCCGATGACGCCGTGGGCAGCGTGACGTACCCGATGCGGGCCCGGAAGCCGCCGACGGCCGGCACGGCGGGGCACCGTGGCGACGGCGGTCATGACGGCCGCTGTCGCCACGGATGTCCTGGCCGAATCAGTCCTGTCCGGCAGTGGCGACCCGGCCGGCGTAGCGCTGCGTCCAGGCGGTGTCGGTGTTGACGGTGACGACCACGTCGTAGTAACCCTCCTGGGTCGGCCACATGACGACCTTCGTCGTGCCGTGGGCCACCGTGACCTTCTGCGTGTGGCCGAGGTGGTCATGAGCGGTGAGCGTGTACTCCACCGGCTTGGTGCCGTCGTTGTGCAGCGTGAGCTTCACCCGGGCAGCGCGCCGGGTGCCCTCGCCCTTCAGCAGGCCGACCTCCACGCGCGGACGGCCGCCGTTCCTCGTTCCGGCGGGCGCGACCCGGCCGGCGAAGGATCGCACGAAGCCGTCGTTCGAGTGGATCGAGGAAGCCGAGCGGGTAGTCGCCTGCGTACTCGCGCGCCGTGCCCGGCTCGGGCCACGGCGGCAGCACGTGGTCGAACTTCCCGTCGTTCTCGTCGTAGTTGAGGATGAAGAGGGTGTGGTTCCAGATGTCGGGGTTGCTCTGCAGGATGTCGAGCACCCTCTTGACGTAGCGCTCGCCGTGCAGGGTGTCCGCGCCCGGGTGCTCGGACCAGCCGTACGGCGCCACGATCCAGGAGACGGCCGGCAGCGGGTGTTCCGCTCCCGGCCTGCAGGCGTCACGGAGGCTCTTGAGGACCGCGTCGAGGTTCTCGTCGGAGTCGTCGTTCGGCGAGGTGATGCCGGAGTAGTACGCGTCGTTGCCGCGCCAGATCAGCCCGGTGCCGGGCTGCAGCTTCGGGTCGTCGGCGCTCAGCCCCTCCGGGTCGAACCCCTTGAAGTACTTCAGTTCGTTGTCGCCGTAGTCGCCGATCCAGGTGCTGATGTAACCCTGCCGCCCGTCGCCGCTGTTGTCGGAGTAGAGCCGCCAGTCGATGCCGGCCTGCTGGAGCTGCTCGGCCACCTTTCTCCAGACTTCGACGTGTCTCATGAGACACGCGGTCTGTGCGACAACCCTGATCTTCGACCCCGGGGGCGCCAACACGGAGCTCACCAGATCGGGTGGTGCTCTCCAGTACCGTGCGCACGAGGCGTGATCACGAGATTGACTGAACAGACATCAAGTCATCTACGGCGTAAGAAAGCAGGTCATGCCCAAGCTCCGAACCATCGCTAGCCACGGGCTGAAACAGGCCTCGGCGCAGATAGCGAATCTGGTCGCGGGGTTCGTCGAGGGCGGCGTTGCTACTTGGCAGGTTGCCCAATGAGCGCACGCCGCGCTCTGGTACTGGGCGGCGGGCTGTCGGGGATGCTCGCAGCGTACGTAATGACTGAGTGTTACAGCGAGGTACTGGTCGTCGAGCGCGACGCGTTGACCGATGGGTCGGCCGATCGTAAAGGCGTCCCTCAAGGTCGGCACGCACACATGCTGCACGCTGGCGGTAGCCGGGTGCTCGATGGTCTTCTTCCTGGGATTCTCAATGATCTGGTCGAGGCAGGCGCTCACCGGATCGGGCTGCCCGATAGCTTGGTCTGTCATACCAGCACTGGGTGGATGGAACGGCTCCCGCATCACCTGTTCATCCTCTCGGCGTCACGGCCGCTGCTGGACTGGACGGTCCGGTCGCGGGTGATGGCCACAGGCAGAGTGGACGTGCTCACCAGCCATGAGGCTGTCGGTTTCGTGGGCGATCGGACCTGCGTCCACGGCGCTCGGGTCCTGGACCGAGCAAGCGGCCGGGACTTGGTCCTGGAGGCCGACGCCGTGGTCGATGCCACTGGCAGGAGTTCGAAGGCCGGGGCATTTCTGGCCGAAATGGGGTTCGGCCCGATCCGGACCCAGACCATTGACCCAGGCATGGCATACAGCACCCGCCTGTACCAGGCCCCCGATGGAGCCGAAGGGTTTCCGATGGTCACCATCCAGGCACAGCCCCGCAACGGGCGCCCGGGCATGGGCGGCCTGGCGCTGCCGGTGGAAGGCGGGCGATGGATGGTCACCCTGGGCGGCACACGCGGTGCCGAGCCCCCCACCGATGAGGAAGGGTTCACCGCGTATGCCCGGGCACTGCCCGATCCGGCGCTCAGCCGCCTCATGGCGGCAGGTACTCCGCTGACGGCGCCGCGCGGATTCCGCGCCATGGCCAATGTGCGCCACCGCTTCGAGAGGGCCCGGCACTGGCCGGCCGGATTCGTGGCGGTGGGCGACGCGGTCGCCCGGTTCAATCCCGTCTATGGACACGGCATGTCCGCGGCGATCCGCTCGGCGGCCACCTTGGGCACCTGCCTGGACCGCTACGGTCTCGATGGGGGTGGCGCGCAGAGAGCCCAGCGGGCGATCAGTCGTGGATTCCACCAGCCGTGGCTGGTGGCGGCGGCGCAGGACGTTCTCTACCCGGGCGTGGCCGGCGCCCGGCAACCTTACGCAGCAGCGGCGTGGATATGGCTTTTGGAGCGGCTGACGCGGGTGGCGAGCAGCGACCCCGTCGTACTGCACGCGCTGCTGGACGTGTATTCGCTCTCTCGTTCGCCGACTGCCCTGCTCGCCCCGAAGGTGGTGCTGGCTGCGGCCCGAGGTCCGCTCCGTCCTCCCCTGGGAGACCCGCCGTTCTCCCCGGCAGAGCTGCGTGTCCTGGGTGACCAGCCGGGCGACATCGGCGCGAGGTTATGACCGCACGCCAGCCGTCTCGATCGTCTTTGGATCCAACGCACACGCCTCCCAAGGAGTGCCCCAGAGACGTCGCGGTCCCGATGGTTCGATGACACCTGGAGGACGGATCCGAGCCCCGGGGGGCGGCGGCGCCCGATGAAGGGGCCGACGCAGTCGGCCCCGGGGCCCCAGTACTCCGGTCCCGGTTCGTGGTGAAGAAGCCGCACCGCCGGAGGCGGCCTACCACATCAAAGCCCGATTAATGAACGGTAGTTGACGGCATGTCCCTGCGATGCGCTCCGTTATGCTCGGCCCGGTTCGGGCAATGAACACACGAGGACCGGCGGGCGCCCGGCCCGCCGGGAAGGAAGAGTTGAGAGAGCGCGTGACACCAGGAGATGGCGATCACCAGGCGGCGGCGCGTTCGGAACACGGCCCAGGACGGCTGATCGCGGATCGGTATCTGCTCCACGACGTCCTCGGCCGGGGCGGCATGGGCACGGTCTGGCGTGCCCACGACCAGCTGCTGGACCGGCCGGTGGCCGCCAAGGAACTGCACATCCTCACCCATGGCGACGAGGGGCACCGCACACGGCTGCGCCGGGCGACCCGAGAGGCGCGCGCGGTCGCCCGGGTGCCGCACCGGCACGTGGTGGGCGTCCACGACCTGGTCGAGTCCGAGGACCGGCTGTGGATCGTCATGGAACTCGTCGAGGGGCCCTCACTGGCGCATCGGATCACCGAGAGCGGGCCGCTCACACCGCAGCACACCGCCGCACTGGGCCTGCAACTGCTCGACGCGCTGGAAGCCGTGCACGCGGCCGGCGCTCTGCATCGTGACGTCAAACCCGCCAACGTCCTGCTGCGCCGCGACGACGACGCCGTTCTCACCGACTTCGGCATCGCGGCCCTGGACGACGGCGACGGCCTCACCGTCACCGGCGAACTGGTCGGCTCCCTGGAGTTCATGGCGCCGGAGCGGGTGACGGCATCGGAGGCCGGACCGGCCTCCGACCTTTGGTCACTGGGCGCTACCCTCGCCACGGTCTGCGGCGGTGAATCCCCGTTCCGCAGACCGGCAGGACCGGCGACGCTGCACGCGGTGGCGTACGAGGAGCCCGTCCTGGCAGAGCGGCTCGGCCCGTTGCGCCCGGTCGTCGAGGCACTGCTGCGCAAGTCTCCGGGCGAGCGCCCTTCGACGGACCGTGTGCGTTCCGCGCTGCGGAGCGTCGCGGCGGGCGAGCCGGACGCCGGGCCGCTGCCGTCGGCGACCGTGCGCACGCCGCTGCCTTCGACCCGGTTGACCGACGCCGACGCCGACGCCGACGCCGACGCCGACGCAGGCGCAGGCGCAGGCGCTAACGCTAACGCTAACGCCAACGCAGGCGCAGGCGCCGACACCGTGACCAGTGGCCAGGCGCGGCTCGTCCCGGCCGGGGAGACCGTGCCGGCGGCCGGGCACACCTCCGTGCTCCCGCCCGCACAGCACCGGTCGAGCCGCCCGCCGGGTCCGAAGCGGCTGTGGTGGGTACTGGCCGGTGCGGCGGCGCTGGCGGCGGGTGTCGGAGGCGGTCTGTTCCTCACCGGGACACTGCCGTTCAAGGAGGACCCGAAGACGACGGCCACCCGCCAAGTCGTCCGGTCGGCGGCCGGCTGGCAGCCGGTGACCGGCGTGTCCGTCCGGCGAGGAGACCTGGTCACCGTGCGGTTCGTCTCCGGAAAGTGGACGGCCGACCACCGGAAGATGCCCATGACGGGGCCGGCCGGCTACGACGCGGACACCGACAGGCGGCTGGACGGCGCGAAGGGCTGCAAGATCAAGCGCGAGGCGCCGTTCGGGACGTTACTGGCGGTCCTCGCCGGCGAAAAGGACTTCCCCGTCCACGTCGTCGGACGGAAACTGACCTTCCGGGCCGCCGGGGGCGGCACCCTGAAGCTGGGCATGAACGACATCGCCGGGGTCTGCTCCCAGGACAACAGGGGCGCGCTGACCGTACAGGTGAGCTTCACGCGCCAACCCTGACGGACGGCTGCCGACCACGCGCCGCACCACCGCTCGGGCGGCGGCATCCGCATCGACGGCATCGGTCCTGCCGCGCCTGCGGCGCGTGGCCCGGTCGGGCTCCCCGCCTCATAGGAAGTTCCCCCGCCTGCGCGTAACGTGAAGCACCATGAAGATCCTCATCAGTGCGGACATGGAGGGCGCCACCGGCGTCACCTGGCCGGCCGACGTGCTGCCGGGGACGCCCCAGTGGGAGCGCTGCCGCTCGATGTTCACCTCGGACGTCAACGCCGCAGCGGAGGGCTTCTTCGACGGCGGCGCCGACCAGGTGCTCGTCAACGAGGCCCACTGGACCATGCGCAACCTGCTCCTGGAGCGGCTCGACGAGCGGGTCGAGATGCTCACCGGCCGGCACAAGGCGCTGTCCATGGTGGAGGGCGTCCAGCACGGTGACGTGGACGGCATCGCCTTCGTCGGCTACCACGCGGGTGCCGGCATGGAGGGCGTCCTGGCGCACACCTACCTCGCGAACCAGATCACCGGTGTGTGGGTCAACGACGTCCGCGCCAGCGAGGGGCTGCTCAACGCGCATGTCGTCGCCGAGTACGGCGTCCCCGTCGTACTCGTCACCGGCGACGACGTGGCCTGCGAGGACGCCCTCGGGTACGCTCCCGGGGCGCTGAAGGTCGCGGTCAAGGACCATGTGTCGCGGTACGCCGCGGTGTGCCGCACCCCGGCCCGGACCGCCGCCGACATCCGCGCCGCGGCCAAGGAGGCCGCACAGCTGGCGGTGCGTCACGAACCCGTGCGCGGCGGCCCGTTCACCGTCGCCGTCGAGGTCGACGCCGAGCACCTGGCGATGGCCGCGACCGTCGTGCCCGGCGTGGCGCGGATCGGCGAGCGGAAGGTGGCGTACACCAGCGACACCATGTACGACGGGATCCGTACCTTCAAGGCGGTCACCACGATCGTCTCGGCCGCCGTGGAGGAGCAGTATGGCTGACCAGCAGGCCCTGGACGAGGTGGTCGAGTTCACCTCCGGCCTGATCCGGATCGACACCACCAACCGCGGCGGCGGGGACTGCCGGGAGCGGCCGGCCGCCGAGTACGCGGCCGAACGGCTGGCCGGGGCGGGACTTGAGCCGCTGCTGCTGGAGCGGACGCCCGGGCGGACCAACGTCGTCGCCCGGATCGAGGGCACCGACCCCTCGGCCCAGGCGCTGCTCGTGCACGGCCATCTCGACGTGGTGCCGGCCGAGGCCGCCGACTGGAGCGTGCACCCGTTCTCGGGCGAGATCCGCGACGGCGTGGTGTGGGGGCGCGGCGCCGTCGACATGAAGAACATGGACGCGATGATCCTGGCGGTCGTGCGGTCCTGGGCCCGGCAGGGCGTCCGGCCCCGACGCGACCTCGTCATCGCGTTCACCGCCGACGAGGAGGCCAGCGCCGAGGACGGCTCCGGGTATCTCGCCGACCGGCATCCGCAGCTGTTCGAGGGGTGTACGGAAGGCATCGGCGAGTCCGGTGCGTTCACCTTCCACGACGGCGCCGGACGCCAGATCTACCCGATCGCCGCGGGGGAGCGGGGCACCGGCTGGGTGAAGCTCACCGCCCGCGGCCGGGCCGGGCACGGCTCCAAGGTCAACAAGGAGAACGCGGTGACCCGGCTCGCCGCCGCCGTCACCCGCATCGGCGCGTACGAGTGGCCGCTCAGACTCACCCCGACCGTACGGGCCGCCCTCGGCGGGCTCGCCGCCGTCTACGGCGTCGACGCGGACTTCGGGCAGCCGGACCGGCTGCTGGAGAAGCTCGGCCCCGCCGCACAGCTGGTCGAGTCGACCCTGCGCAACAGCGCCAACCCGACCATGCTGGACGCCGGTTACAAGGTCAACGTCGTCCCGGGCGAAGCGGTCGCCTTCGTGGACGGACGCTATCTGGCGGGCGGCGAGGAGGAGTTCCGCGCCACCCTCGACCGGCTCACCGGCCCGGACGTGGACTGGGAGTTCCACCACCGGGAGGTCGCCCTGGAGGCGCCGGTGGACTCGCCGGCCTTCGCCGGAATGCGGGCGGCCGTCGAAGAGTTCGCTCCGGAGGGACATGTGGTGCCGTACTGTATGTCGGGCGGCACCGATGCCAAGCAGTTCTCGCGGCTCGGCATCACCGGCTACGGATTCGCGCCGCTGAAGCTCCCCGAGGGTTTCGACTACCAGGCGCTGTTCCACGGTGTCGACGAGCGCGTACCCGTCGAGGCGCTGCACTTCGGCGTCCGGGTCCTCGACCGCTTTCTGCGGACGGCCTAGGGGAAAGGGGGACGCGGTGCTCAGAGCGGCGTACGGCTCTTGGCCCTCGCCCATCGACGCGGCGCTGGCCGCCGCGCACGACGGGCTGCCGGAGTGGGTGGGATTCGTCGGGGACGAGATCTGGTGGACCGAGCCCCGGCCCGCCGAGGGCGGGCGCAGGGCGCTGGTGCGACGCAGGGCCGACGGCGTCGAGGAGACGGTGCTGCCCGCACCGTGGAACGTGCGCAGCCGGGTCATCGAGTACGGCGGCCGGCCCTGGACCGGGGTGGAGCGGGACGGCCGGCCCCTCATCGTCTTCACGCACTTCGCCGACCAGCGGCTGTACCGGTACGAGCCCGGCGGTGAGCCGCGCCCGCTGACCCCCGTCTCCCCGGTGGGCGGCGGACTGCGCTGGGCGGAACCGCAGGTGGACCTCGCCCGCGGTGAAGTGTGGTGCGTCCTGGAGGAGTTCACCGGCGAGGGCCCCGACGACATCCGGCGCGTCCTGGCCGCCGTACCGCTGGACGGTTCGGCCGCCGACGACCGGGCCGCGGTGCGCGAACTCACCGACGGCCGGCACCGGTTCGTCACCGGGCCCCGGCTCTCGCCCGACGGCCGCCGGGCCGCCTGGCTCGCCTGGGACCATCCGCGGATGCCGTGGGACGGCACGGAACTGCTCGTCGCCGGGATCGGTGACGACGGAGGCCTGCACACGGTCCGCACGGCGGCGGGCGGACCCGAGGAGGCCGTCGCGCAGGCGGAGTGGTCCGCGGACGGCCGGCTGCTGTATGCGAGCGACCGCAGCGGCTGGTGGAACCTCTACCGGGACGGCAGCCCGCTGTGCACGCGCGAGGAGGAGTTCGCCGGACCGCTGTGGAAGCTGGGACTGCGCTGGTTCGCGCCGCTGGCGGGCGGATTGATCGCGGTCGTGCACGGCCGGGGCTCGACCGTGCTCGGGATACTGGACCCGGAGTCCGGCGAGGTCGTCGACGCGGCCGGACCGTGGACCGAGTTCGCGCCCAGCCTCGCGGCACACGGTTCCCGGATCGTCGCGATCGGCGCCAGCCCGCGCAGCGCGTACGAAGTGGTCGAGCTGGACACCAGCAGCGGCCGCGCCCGGGCGATCGGTGCCCGGCACCGGGACCCGGTCGACCCCGCGTACTACCCCGAGCCGCAGATCCGCACCTTCACCGGCCCCGCCGGACGCGAGGTCCACGCCCACGTCTACCCGCCGCACCACCCCGACCACGCCGCCCCCGACGGCGAGCTGCCGCCCTACGTCATCTGGGCGCACGGCGGGCCCACCAGCCGGGTGCCGCTCGTGCTGGACCTGGCGATCGCCTACTTCACCTCGCGCGGCATCGGGGTCGCCGAGGTCGACTACGGCGGCTCCACCGGGTACGGCCGCGCCTACCGCGAGCGGCTGCGCGAACAGTGGGGCGTGGTCGACGTGGAGGACTGCGCGGCCGTAGCCCTGGCCCTCGCCGAGGAGGGCACCGCCGACCGGGGCCGGCTCGCGATCCGCGGCGGCAGCGCGGGCGGCTGGACCACCGCAGCCTCCCTGACCACCACCGACGTCTACGCCTGCGGCACGATCAGCTACCCCGTCCTCGATCTGGTCACCTGGGGCCCGGGGGACACCCACGACTTCGAGTCGCGCTACCTGGAGTCGCTGATCGGCCCGCTCGCCGAGGTGCCGGTCCGGTACGCCGAGCGCTCGCCCATCGCCCACGCGGACCGGCTCGGCGCGCCCTTCCTGCTGCTCCAGGGCCTGGACGACGTGATCTGCCCGCCCGCCCAGTGCACCCGCTTCCTCGCCCGCGTCCGGGACCGGGGCGTGCCGCACGCCCACCTCACCTTCGAGGGGGAGGGGCACGGGTTCCGGCGGGCCGAGACCATGGTCCGCGCCCTGGAGGCGGAGCTGTCCCTGTACGCTCAGGTGTTCGGGCTGAATCCGACGCCCGCCGTCCCGAAGCTGGAACTGGACACGTGAACGAACTGGTGCGGCCTGCCCGGCTGGCCCCCGGCGCCCGGGTGGCCGTCGTCGCCCCCAGCGGGCCGGTACCCGAGGAACGGCTCCAGGCGGGGCTCGACATACTGCGCGGCTGGGACCTCGACCCGGTGGCCGCGCCCCATGTGCTGGACCGGCACGCGACCTTCCCCTACCTGGCGGGCACGGACGCCGACCGCGCCGCCGACCTCCAGAACGCCTGGTGCGACCCGGCGGTGGACGCGGTGGTGTGCGCCCGCGGTGGCTACGGCGTGCAGCGGATGGTCGACCTGCTCGACTGGGAGGCGATGCGCGCGGCCGGGCCGAAGGTCTTCGTCGGCTTCAGCGACACCACCGTCCTGCACGAGGCCTTCGCCGCCCGCCTGGGGCTCGCCACCCTGTACGGGCCGATGGCGGCCGGCATCGACCTCATCAAGAGCGAACGGGCCCAGGAGCACCTGAGGGCCACCCTCTTCGCCCCGGAGAGCGTCCGCACCATCGCCTCCGGTGGCACCGCCCTCGTGCCCGGCCGCGCACGCGGTGTCACCCTCGGCGGCTGTCTGAGCCTGCTCTCCGCCGAACGCGGCACCCCGTACGCCCGTGCCTCGGCGCGCGGCGGACTGCTCTGCCTGGAGGACGTCGGCGAGGAGACGTACCGGCTGGACCGCTGTCTCACCCAGCTCCTGCGCGCGGGATGGCTGGAGGGGGTGCGCGGGGTGCTGCTCGGCTCCTGGGATAGGTGCGGTCCTTATGAGCGCCTGAGGCCCATGTTCGCCGACCGCCTCGGTGTGCTCGGCGTTCCGGTCGTCGAGGAATTCGGATTCGGTCACTGCGAGGGCGCGTTGACCCTTCCCTTCGGTGTCGCGGCCGAACTCGACGCGGACGCGGGCACGTTGACGCTGGACGAGCCCGCTCTGCGCTGACCGTTCCCGCTGAATCTCCGTCAAGAAACCGCGCACGGCCGGATTGACCGTGTTCTGACACGTGTCACAACATGATGTCCGGCCGGTACCTACCGGACGGTATTCGCGTTGCCTCGGTGTGGAGGTATCCGTGTCCCGACGCGTTCCCCGTTCCCCAGGACCCGCGGCGCCCGCTCTCGCGCTGGGCGCCGCGCTCACCGCACCCCTCGCGCTCACCGCAACCGCCGCGTTCACCGCACCCGCCGCGCTCGCAGCACCCCTCGCGCCCACCGCTCCGGCGGCCCCGAGTGGTCAGTACTCCGTCACCGCACTGAAGTTCACCGTCCGGGCAGGCGGTCGCACCTGCACGGTCGACGCCGACCTCTACCGCCCCGCGGGCGTGGACCGCGCCCGTCCCGCACCCGCCGTGCTCGCCACGAACGGCTTCGGCGGAAGCAAGTCCGACGGATCGACCGACGCCATCGGCAAGGCCTTCGCCGAGCGCGGTTATGTCTCCCTCATCTACTCCGGGCTGGGCTTCGGCAGGTCCGGCTGCCTGATTTCGCTCGACGACCCGGGCATCGACGCCACGGCCGCCTCCCGGCTGGTCGACTTCCTGGGCGGAAAGAGGGCCGCGGACGACGGGACCAGGGCCGACTTCGTCACTCTGGACTCCGCCGGCGACCCGCGCGTCGGTATGGCCGGCGGCTCCTACGGGGGCGCGATCCAGCTGGCGACGGCCGCCGTCGACCACCGTGTCGACGCGATCGTGCCCATGGTCACCTGGAACGACCTGGCCTACTCGCTGGACCCGAACAGCACCGCCGGAACCGTCCCGGGCGCCTTCAAATGGCAGTGGACCAACGGTTTCTACCTCATGGGCGAGAGCCAGCCGCTGACCGTGCCGAACCTCGACCCGTCCCGGATCAACTCCCTCACCTGCCTCCACTTCGCCACCAAGGCCTGCGACATCATCCACACGCTGAACTCCGGCAGCTACCCGGCCCGCGCCACCGCCGATCTGCTCGCCTACGCCCGCAGCGTCTCCCCCGCCTCGTACCTGAACCGGGTCAAGGCGCCGACCCTGCTGGTCCAGGGACAGGCGGACAGCCTCTTCAATCTCAACGAGGCGACGGCGACGTACAAGACGCTCAAGGCCGGGGGCACGACCGCGAAGATGATCTGGCAGTCCTGGGGGCACAGCGGCGGCACCACCGGCCCGGCGGCCGGTGAACTCGACCTCGCCCAGGGAAACCTGGAGACGAGCTATGTGGGGAAGCGGATCCTCGCCTGGTTCGACCGCTACCTCCGGGGGCACAAGGGCGTCGACACCGGACCCGCCTTCGCCTACTACCGCGACTGGACCACCGACCCCGGCCGCACCTACGCCACGGCGAGCCGGCTCCCCGCCCGCACCGAGAAGCTGTACCTCTCCGGCGACGGCAAGCTCGTCGACAACCGCAGGAAGGTCGCCCGGGGCAGCCGCACGTACACCAACCGGCCGTTCCCCACGAGTCATTCGGAAAGCTCCCTCACCGGGCTCCTCGGGCTGCCGGACCCGGCGCCGTACGACACGGCGGGCACCTTCCTGGGCTGGACCGGCGCACCGCTCACCCGCACCACGGACGTGGTCGGCGCACCCCGGGCCACGCTCAGGGTCGTTTCGCCTGAGGCCGAACGGACGCAGCACTCCGGCAACGCGGCCGACCGGCTCGTCCTGTTCGCCAAGCTGTACGACGTGGCGCCCGACGGCACCAGGACGCTGGTGCACCGGCTGGTCGCCCCGGTCCGCGTGCCCGACGTGACCGAGCGCTTCACCGTGACCCTGCCGGGCATCGTGCACCGGTACGGCCAGGGGCACCGGCTGAGCTTCGTGCTCGCGGCGAGCGACGACGCGTACTTCGGCAACCGGGGGATCAAGCCGGTCACCGTGGTCAGCGCGCCCGGGGACACGGGGGTGCTGGAGCTGCCGGTGCTCGGCGGATGAGCCGGCCGGAGGCTACCGCCCGCCGTGCGGACCCGTGACGGGCCCCGCCCGCCGCCCGCCCCGCACGGCGCCCCGCTGGATTCGGCGGGGCGCCGTGCCGGGCCGGTGCCATGACGTGCCGCGACCGCTCACGCGTAGGCTGGCCGGATGCCGACCACCGCATCCCGCTTCCTTGCCGAAGGCTCCCGCGTCGGCATCCGTTTCTTCACCCCCGAGGACGGTCCGGAGTTCACCGCGCGGGCCAGGGAGAGCAAGGACCTGCACCGGCCCTGGCTGTTCCCGCCGGACACCGACGAGGGCTACACCGCCTATGCCCGGCCGCTCATCGAGGATCCGGCGAAGGCCGGGTTCCTCGTGTGCGAGAAGGACACCGGGGAGATCGCCGGATTCATCAACATCAACAACATCGTCCGCGGCGGTTTCCAGTGCGGCGCGCTCGGCTACGGCGCCTTCGCACACGCGGCCGGCCGGGGGCTGATGCGCGAGGGCCTGGAACTGGTGATCCGGTACGCGTTCGGGCCGCTGGGGCTGCACCGGCTGGAGATCAACGCGCAGCCCGACAACGCCCCCTCCGTCGCGATGGCGCGGGGCGCCGGCTTCCGCCTGGAGGGCTTCTCACCCGACATGATCTTCATCGACGGCGCCTGGCGGGACCACGAACGCTGGGCGCTGACCGCGGAGATGCGCGCCCGCGGCTGATCGGTCCCGGGCCCCTCACGGCCGATGCCCTGTCGGTGGCGGAGCCGCCCTGCCGGTGGGGGACAGGACGCGCATCCGGGGCGAGGCGGCCCGGCGAGGGCGTCGGCGCCCCACCCGCCGGGTTCCGGCCGCGACCCGGACGGCACGGTCCGGGCCCCGCTCGCCGGCGTGGCCGTGGACGCCTTTGCGCAATCCTGACCGGCAGCGCCCCTGGCCGACTCCCCGCGGGCCGGGTTCCATGGTCATCGTGACGAGGATCCGAAGTGAGGTACTGACCCTGCCCGCCGCGCAGTTGGGACCCGACAACCCCCTGCCCCCGCTCTGCCCGCTCGACGAGGTCCACCGCATCGACGACCGGGAACGCGACGAGATGCCGCGGGACATGGCTCGGCAGCTCGGACACGGGCCGCTGCACAGCCTGCTCCCGGTGCGCGTCCGCGACGGCTACGACAGAACCCGCGAGCCCCGCACCCTGGACGCGCTGGTGATCGAGAACGACCGGCTGCGCGCCACCGTCCTGCCCGGCCTCGGCGGACGCATCGCCTCCCTGGTCCACCTGCCCACCGGACGCGAACTCCTCTACCGCAACCCGGTGTTCCAGCCCGCCAACTTCGCCCTCAACGGAGCCTGGTACTCCGGCGGCATCGAATGGAACATCGGCGCCACCGGCCACACCACCCTCTCCTGCGCGCCCCTGCACGCCGCCCGCGTGCCCGCCCCGGACGGCGGCGAGATGCTGCGCCTGTGGGAGTGGGAGCGGCTGCGCGACCTGCCCTTCCAGGTCGACCTGTGGCTCCCGGACGGCTCCGACTTCCTGTATGCCGGTGTCCGGATCCGCAATCCCCACGAGCGGCCCGTGCCCGCCTACTGGTGGTCCAACATCGCCGTCCCGGAAGAGCGCCGGGTGCTCGCCCCGGCCGAGGAGGCATGGCAGTTCGGCTACGAGCGCCGCCTGAGCCGCGTGCCCGTCCCCTCGCACGACGGCATCGACCGCACCCATCCGCTCAACAGCCCCTACGCCGCCGACTACTTCTACGAGGTCCCGGACGGCCGCCGGCGCTGGATCGCCGCGCTGGACGCGGACGGGCACGGGCTGGTGCAGACCTCCACCGACGTGCTGCGCGGCCGCAAGCTGTTCGTGTGGGGCAGCGGCCCCGGCGGCCGGCGCTGGCAGCAGTGGCTCACCGAGCCCGGCACCGGCGGCTACTGCGAGATCCAGGCCGGCCTCGCCCGCACCCAGCTGGAACACGTCCGGCTGGAGCCGGAGAGCGAGGTGTCCTGGCTGGAGGCGTACGGGCCGCTCGACGCACCCCGCGACGGCGAATGGACGGCGGTCGTGCAGGGCGCCGAGGACCGGCTGGCGGCCGTGCTGCCGCGCGCCCGCGTCGAGCAGGCGTACACGGCCTGGAAGCCGTGTGCCGACACCGAACCCGGCGAGATCCTGGCCGCCGGCTCCGGCTGGGGCGCGCTCGAAGTACTGCGCGGCGGCTGGAAACCGACCGGCACGCCGTTCCCCGAGTCCACCCTCGGTGAGGCACAGGCGCCCTGGCTGCAGCTGCTGCGCACCGGCTCCCTGCCGGAGCCGCGCCGGGTCCGCCCGCCCGGCGAGACGCTCGTCGCCCCGCACTGGCGGGACATGCTGGAGACCGCGCCCACCACCCCGCACACGGAGTACCACCTCGGCATCGCCCAGTGGCACGCGGGCGACCGCGCCCAGGCGGTCCGCAGCTGGGAGCGGGCGCTGCTCCTCGCGCCGTCCCTGTGGCCGTTGCTGCGCTGTCTGGCCGTGGCCGACCAGGAGTCCGGACACCACGAGCGGGCCGCCGAGCGCTACGCGGAGGCCTTCGACGACCTGTGCCACGAGCGGCGCGACGACGGCGAAGCATGGACCGCCGCCGTGGCCGCGCTCGGCGGCGAGACGCTTCAGGCGCTGCTGCGGGCCCGGCGGACGACGGACGCCCGCGCCGTGTGGGAGCGGCTGCTGCCCGCCGTCCGCAGGCGCGGCCGGTTCCGGCTGCTGGAGGCCGAACTGCTCCTCGCCGAGGGACGGCGCACCGAGGCCCGGGCCGTCTTCGAGGACGGGTTCGAGGTGGCCGACCTGCGCGAGGGTGCGGACGCGATCGGCCGGCTGTGGGCCCGCCTCGCCGACGACCCCCTGCCCGCGCGCTACGACTTCCGGATGCGGCCGGACGCGGTCTGAGCGGCCAAGGCGGCTCAGCCCCGGTGGTCCACGTACTCGAACAGCGAGCCGTCCGGATGCATCGCGAGCAGGTTCCGGCCCGCCGGTGTCGGCACCGGCCCCGCGATGATCCGGGCGCCGAGGTCCATGAGCAGCCGGTGGGCCTCCTCGACGTCCTTCACGGCGATCGTCGCCGCCACCTTGCGCAGCACCTCCAGCTCGGCCTCGGGACCGCTCATCAGCAGAAAGGACCCGACCGCGGCGACCTGCACACCGCCGCGTTCGAACCGGAGCGCCGTGCCGCCCGCGAGACGTTCGTAGAAGGGGATCGCGGTGTCGATGTCGTCGACGCAGATGCGCAGCGAGGCGCCCAGAATCTCCATGCGCACGAGCCTAGTTGGGACGGCCCGGCCCGCACAGGCCACGGCCGTGGCCGACCCCGTTACACCCCGTGTGCAGCGGGTACCCGCAGTTCATGGACCGCATGGATCACCTGGAACATCTGGACAAGCACCTCGTCGAAGAGCTGGCACAGGTGGCACGCGAGACGGTACGCGACGAGCTGCGTGAGCAGACGCGCAAGCAGCGCCGCACGGCCATGCTCTACGCCGCCTCCGGCACCGTCGCCCTGTACGCGGGTGGCGCGCTCGCACTCGCCCTGGGCCTCGGCCTGGCGGCCGGCCTGCCCGGCTGGGCCGCCGCGCTGATCACCGCGGCGATCCTGGGCGTCGTCGCCTTCGTCCTGCGCGGAGCCGCCCGCCCCAAGCACCCGCATGTCTCCGCCCCCGGCCACGTGGTCGGTGGCACCCCGCCGCCCGGCCCGCCCGGCGGACTCGGCCTGCCCTACCCGCCGATGCCCTCCACGGCTCCTCCCCGGCCGCCCCTCGACCCGGAGGGACCGCACCACCGGGCCTGACTCCGCCGACGCCGGCCGGGCCTGACTCCGCCGGCGTCCGGCCGGGACCGTGCCCGACCGGCGTCCGGGTGAGACCGGGGGCGTTTGGGTGACCCGGGCCCGGTTACGCGGAAGGCCTCGGAGGAGCCACACCGCCGGAGGCACACCGTGAGTCGACCCCGCGTCGTGATCGTCGGCGCCGGTTTCGCCGGGTACCGGGCCGCCCGCACCCTCGCCCGGCTGACCCGGGGCCGTGCCCACGTCACCCTGCTCAACCCGACCGACTACTTCCTGTATCTGCCCCTGCTGCCCCAGGTCGCCGCCGGGATCCTGGAGCCCCGCAGGGTCACGGTGTCCCTGCCCGGCACCCTGGGCGGGGTGCGGCTGGTGCTGGGCGAGGCCGGCCACGTCGACCTGGACGGGTGCACCGTCTCGTACACCGACCCCGAAGGCGGCACCGGGACGCTCGGCTACGAACGGCTGGTCCTGGCGGTCGGCAGCGTCAACAAGCTGCTGCCGATCCCCGGCGTCGCCCGGCACGCGCACGGGTTCCGCGGACTGCCCGAGGCGCTGTACCTGCGCGACCACGTCACCCGCCAGGTGGAACTCGCCGCCGTCGCCGCCGACCCGGACACCCGGGCCGCCCGGTGCACGTTCGTCGTGGTGGGGGCGGGCTACACCGGCACCGAGGTGGCCGCGCAGATGCAGCTGCTCACCGACGGCCTCGCCCGCCGGCAGCTGCCCGGCTCCCGGCGGCCCCGCTGGATCCTGCTCGATGTCGCGCCCCGGGTCCTGCCCGAGCTGGACGAGCGGCTCTCCCGGACGGCCGGCCGGGTGCTGCGCGAACGCGGCGTCGAGGTGAGGACGGGGACCTCGGTGAAGGAGGCCACCCAGGACGGAGTGCTGCTCACCGACGGCGAGTTCGTGGCGACGCGGACCCTGGTGTGGTGCGTCGGGGTCCGCCCGGATCCGCTGGTCGAGGCCGTCGGGCAGCCGTTGGAGCAGGGCCGGCTGATCGTGGACCCCCAGCTGCGGATGCCGGGCCGCGCCGACGTGTTCGCCTGCGGCGACGCGGCGGCCGTACCCGATCTGGACCGCCCCGGCCGGTTCACCCCGATGACGGCCCAGCACGCCTGGCGGCAGGGCCGGGTGGCCGGCGAGAACGTCGCCGCCTCGCTCGGCCTCGGCCGCCGCACGCGCGCCTACCGCCACCGTGACCTCGGCTTCGCCGTCGATCTCGGCGGCGTGCAGGCCGCCGCCAACCCGTTCGGTATCCCGCTGTCCGGCCCGCCGGCCGGGCTGGTCACCCGCGGCTACCACCTGGTCGCGCTGCCCGGCAACCGCATGCGTGTCGCCGCCGACTGGCTCCTGGACGCCGTACTCCCGCGCCAGGGCGTCCAGTTGGGCCTGGTCCGTGCCTGGTCGGTGCCGCTCGACACCGCGTCCCCGGAACCGGCCCGGGTGCCCGGCGGCCAGGAGCGGCCGGGCGAGCCCGCGCGGCAGCAGTCCGGCCGGCAGCACACCCCACCCCGGAACCCTCTCGAAGGAGACTCATGAACACCGCCGAACTCGCCGAACTCGGACAGCAGTTGCGCGTGGACAGCGTGCGGGCCGCCGCCGCGGCCGGCTCCGGGCATCCGACCTCCTCGATGTCCGCCGCCGATCTGATGGCCGTCCTGTTCGCGCACCATCTGCGCTACGACTTCGAGCGGCCCGAGCACCCCGCCAACGACCGCTTCGTCCTCTCCAAAGGGCACGCCTCGCCCCTGCTGTACTCCGCGTACAAGGCGGCCGGTGTCATCGACGACGGCGAGCTGCTCACCTTCCGCAAGCTCGGCAGCCGCCTCGAAGGACACCCCACGCCGCGCCGGTTGCCCTGGGTGGAGACGGCCACCGGCTCGCTGGGCCAGGGACTGCCGGTCGGTGTCGGCATCGCCCTGGCCGGCAAACGGCTGGACCGCTCCGGCTACCGCGTGTGGGTGCTGTGCGGGGACAGCGAGCTGGCCGAGGGCTCCGTGTGGGAGGCCGCCGAACACGCCGGACACGAGCACCTGGACAACCTCGTCGCGATCGTCGACGTCAACCGGCTGGGCCAGCGCGGCCCGACCCGGCACGGCCACGACCTGGACGCCTACGCCCGCCGCTTCCGGGCCTTCGACTGGCACACGGTCGAGGTCGACGGGCACGACGTCGACGCGATCGACCGGGCCTACGGCGAAGCGGTGTCGACGGCCGGGCAGCCCACGGTGATCCTCGCCCGTACCCTCAAGGGCAAGGGCGTCGCATCCGTGCAGGACCGCGAGGGCCTGCACGGCAAGCCGCTGCCCGAGCCCGAGGAGGCCGTCGCCGAACTGGGCGGCCTGCGCGACCTGCGGGTCACGGTCGGCGAGCCGCCCGCCGCCGCGGCGCTGCGCTCCGCCACCACCGAGGTGCTCCAACTGCCGCGCTACGAGCGGGGGGACGAGGTCGCCACCCGGGACGCCTTCGGCAAGGCCCTCGCGGCACTCGGCACCGCCCGCGGCGATGTCGTCGCCCTGGACGGCGAGGTCGGCGACTCCACCCGTACCGAGATGTTCGCCAAGGAGCACCCCGACCGCTTCTTCGAGTGCTTCATCGCCGAGCAGCAGCTCGTCGCCGCGGCCGTCGGCATGGCGGTGCGCGGCTGGGTGCCCTACGCCTCCACGTTCGCGGCCTTCTTCACCCGCGCCCACGATTTCGTGCGCATGGCCTCGATCAGCGGTTCCGGGATCAACCTGGTCGGCTCGCACGCGGGCGTCTCGATCGGGCAGGACGGGCCCTCGCAGATGGGCCTGGAGGACCTGGCGATGTTCCGCTCCGTGTACGGCTCGACCGTGCTGTACCCGTGCGACGCCAACCAGACCGCCCGGCTGGTCGCGGAGATGGCCGCCCTCGACGGCATCCGCTATCTGCGCACCTCGCGCGGGGCGAGCCCGGTGATCTACGGCCCGGACGAGGAGTTCCCGGTCGGCGGCAGCAAGGTGCTGCGCGCCGGCGACGGGGACCGGCTGACCGTCGTCGCGGCCGGGGTCACCGTGCACGAGGCGCTGGCCGCCGCGGACCGGCTCGCCGAGGACGGCATCGCGGTACGGGTGATCGACCTGTACTCCGTCAAGCCGGTCGACGGGGAGACCCTGCGCCGGGCCGCCGAGGAGACCGGCTGTCTGATGACCGTCGAGGACCACCACGAGGAGGGCGGCCTCGGCGACGCCGTCGCGGAGGCGTTCGCCGACGGCCGGCCCGCACCCCGCCTGGTCCGGCTCGCGGTGCGCACCATGCCGGGCTCGGCCGCGCCGGACGAGCAGCTGCACGCGGCCGGCATCGACGCCGTGGGCATCGCGGCCGCGGCGAAACTGCTGGTCGAGGAGGCGGTCGTGCGCTGAGCCGGACGGACGCCGCGGCCCTCGCCCTGCAGCTCACCGGCGCCTCGGTCGACAAGGCAGGCCAGATGGGATCGACTGGAAGCCGGCCGTGTGCCGAAGGAGGCCCCATGACCGGACTGCGCTATGTCTACGCCGTCTGCCGCCCCCTCGGCGCGCCGCTGCAGGCCCAGCTGAAAGGCGTCGGGGGCGCACCGGCGGGGCTGCTGCACCACCACGGGCTGGTCGCGGTCGTCAGTACGGTCCCGGAGGGCGACTTCTGCGAGGAGGCCCTGCGGGCCCGCCTGGCGGACCACGACTGGGTGGCCGCGACCTCCCGGGCCCACGAGGGCGTGGTCGACGCGCTCACCACGGTCACCACCCCGCTGCCGCTGCGGCCGGCCACCGTCTTCCCGGACGACAGCGGGGTCCGGACGATGATCGAGGCCCGCGAGGACGAGTTCCGGCACACCCTCGACCGGCTGGAGGGCCGGGTGGAGTGGGGCGTCAAGGTGTACATGGAGAGCGAGCCGGCCGGCGGGACATCCGCCCGGACGCTGCACGCGCAGCTCGCCCGGCACGCCGAGGACGTCCGGCTGTACCCGACGCACAGCACCGCGCGGTCCGCCGTGCCGGGCCGCAACGTGCTCAACGCGGCCTACCTGGTGTCGCGGGCGGGTTCCGAGGAGTTCGTGGAGCTGGTGGACCGGGCGAGGGGCCGGTCACCCGGTGTCCGGGTGGAGCTGACCGGCCCCTGGGCGGCCTATTCGTTCACCGGGGAGTTCACCCGCGAGGAACAGTGAGCGCCCGCGGCCGCGCGGTTCAGGCTTCCTTGCGGCACAGGATCTCGCCGTGCAGGACCGCGAACCAGCCGTCCTCGCGCCGGCCCCACTCCCGCCAGGCCTCGGACACCGCCCGCAGCTGTTCCGCCGTCGCGTGACCACCCCGTGTGGCCGTCCCGGCGTAGGCCGAGACAAGGGTGCGGTCCGCCCACAGCCCGCTCCACCAGGCACGCTCCTCGGGCGTGGCGAACGTCCAGGTGCCGGAGGTGGCCGTGATGTCCCGCAGCCCGGCGGCCAGCGCCCAGGCCTTCAGCCGGCGCCCGGCGTCGGGCTCGCCGCCGTTGGCCCGGGCGACCCGCTCGTACAGGTCCAGCCAGTCCGTGAGGCCCGGCACCGCCGGGTACCAGGTCATCGCCGCATAGTCCGCGTCGCGCACGGCGATGAACCCGCCCGGCTTCGTCACCCGGTGCATCTCGCGCAGCGCCTGCACCGGGTCGCCGACGTGCTGGAGCACCTGATGGGCGTGGACCACGCAGAAGGTGTCGTCGGGGTAGTCCAGCGCGTGCACGTCGGCGACCGCGAAGTCCACGTTGGCCAGGCCTCGCGCGGCGGCCGTCGCACGGGCCTGCGCCAGGATCCCCGGCGCGTGGTCGACGCCGGTGACGCGGCCCTCGGGGACCAGCTCGGCCAGGTCGGCGGTGATGGTCCCCGGTCCGCAGCCGATGTCCAGGATCTCCATGTGGGGCTTGAGCACACCGAGCAGGTAGGCCGCCGAGTTGGCGGCGGTCCGCCAGGTGTGCGACCGCAGCACCGACTCGTGGTGCCCGTGCGTGTAGACGGCGCTCTCCTGCGCTTCCGGCATGGCTGTACCCCTCCTCGTCGTACCCGTTCCGGGGCCGGCGACCCCGTTCCGCGGTACAGCTCACGGTACGCGCGCATGTCGAATGATGAGACTCCCGTTTCACGATGTGGACCCAGTGTGGGCTCGGAGGGCTCACGGCAGAGGCCGGTAGACCGTCAGGGCCGCGGGCAGCTTCTCCACCAGCACGTCCCCCTGCACCTCGGTGACCTCCCCGTCGTACGCGAGCGGTGTCCCCGGTGTCAGACCGGTCAGCCGCAGCCGCTTCACCTGCACCGCCGCATGGGCCGGGGAGCGGGTGAGCGGGCCCGCCGCCGCGGCCGCCAGCAGCCGCAGCGCGGGCTTGCGGTTGCCGTGCACCACCCGTACGTCCAGCAGCCCGTCCGCCAGGTCGGTCCGGCGGCCGGACATGAACCCCACCCGGTGGTAGACGCCGTTGCCCACGAACAGCAGCCACAACGGACGCCGCTGTCCGCCGAGTTCGGCCACCAGTGGATGCCGGTCCGCGCGCAGCACCCGCATCGCCCCGAGCACCCCGGCCGACCAGCTGCCGATCCGGGACGACCAGCGCTCCCGCACCCGCACCAACTCCGGATAGACGCCCAGGCTCAGCGTGTTGAGGAACACGCCCTCGTGGCCGGCGACGACGAACCGGCCGACGTCCACCCGGACCGCCTCCCCCTGGCGCACCGCACCGGCCAACGCGCGCTCGTCCTCCACCCTCAGGTCGTAGGCGAAGTGGTTGAGCGTGCCCCCGGGCAGCACCGCGAGCGGCAGGCCGCGCCGCAGGGCGACCGCGGCCGCCGCGTTCACCGTCCCGTCGCCCCCGCACACCCCGAGCGCCCGGGCCCGGGCGGCCGCCTTCTCCAACTCGGCCCCCACGTCCTGGGGTTCGCACTCCAGGATCTCCGCCCCGGGCAGCGCCTCCCGCAGCGCGCGCACCCGCTCGGAGGTGCCCGAGGCGCGGTTGGCGACGACCACGAGACCGTCGCCCCGGGGCAGCGCCGGCGCCGTGGCCTGCGGCCTGGCCAGCGGCGCGACCTGGGCGCGGGTCGGCACCACGGCGCGCAGGGCGAACGCGGCGCCCACGCCGAGAGCCGCCCCCGCGAGTACGTCGCTCGGGAAGTGCACGCCCGTGTACACCCGGGACATGGCCACGGAGAACGCCACCGGCGCCACCACCGCCCCCCACGCCGGTGACTCCAGGGCCACACCGGTCGCGAACGCGGCCGCCGACGCCGCATGGCCCGACGGGAACGAGGTGGTGATCGGCTGCCGCTTCAGCTGCCGCACCAGCGGCACCGGGTCCAGCACCGGCCGCGCGCGGCGCACCGACCGCTTGCCGATCGTGTTGATGGTCAAGGAGGCCAGGGCCAGCGAGGCGATCCCGCGCACCGCGGCCCGCCGGGCCCGCGGCGTACGGCTCGCCGCGACGGCGGCCGCCGCCACCCCCCACAGCACCCCGTGGTTCGCGCTCCGGCTCAGCCTCGGCAGCACCCGTTCCGCACCGGGCCAGTGCCATGCGGCTGCCGTCTCGAACAGGCGGTCGTCCAGGGCGAGCAGCCGGTTGCGCAGGGCGTGCCGGCCGGTTGTCGGGACAGCGGTCAGGTCGAGGTCTGGGCTCATGGGAGTGCGGTTACCCTGAAGCAGCCGTTTTCTGTGTCCCGGTACACCCGACGGCCTGACCCGACGCGAGAGGATCCCCCGGATGCGCCTCATCCTCATACGCCACGGCCAGACCCCCTCCAACATCGACCACCTGCTGGACACCGCCGTACCCGGCCCCGGTCTGACACCGCTCGGCGAGCGGCAGGCCGCCGCGCTGCCGGAGGTGCTCGCGGACGAGGACATCGAGGCCCTCTACGCCTCCACCCTGACCCGCACCAGGCTCACGGCCGCCCCGCTCGCCGCCGCCCGCGGCCTGGACGTGATCGTTCGCGCCGGTCTGCGCGAGCTGTCCGCGGGCGACCTGGAGATGCTGCCCGGCGACTCCCCGGAGGGCGCGGTGTACATGCGCACGGCGTTCGCCTGGGCGGCCGGACGGACCGGCCTCAGGATCCCCGGCGGAGAGAACGGCGAGGAGGCCCTGGCCCGCTTCGACGCCGTGATCGCCGAGGCCGCGGCGAGCGGTGCCGGCACCGTCGCCATGGTCAGCCACGGCGCCGCCGTCCGCGTGTGGACCGCCGCCCGCGCCCGCAACGTGGATGTGGCCTTCGCCGCCGCCCGCCCGCTGGAGAACACCGGCGTGGTGATCCTGGAGGGATCCCCGTCCGACGGCTTCACGGCACTGTCCTGGGCCGGCGCCACCGTCGTACCGGCGGGCGGGAGCGGCCCGGCCGGGGAGCCCGTGGGCGTGGCCGGGCAGCCGGTGGACACGGACAAGCGTGTCTCGCGCGATCGATGAGCGGTGCCGCGCGACCGATGGGCTGGTGCCGCACGACCGATGAGCGGTGCCGTACGACCGATAGGCGTGTGCCGCGCGACCGATAAGCGTTTGCTCCAGGCCGGTGGTGCCCCACAGAATGCCTCCTTATGGGACATCTGGAAGCCGCGCACCTCGAGTACTACCTCCCCGACGGGAGGGCGCTGCTCGGCGATGTCTCCTTCCGGGTCGGCGAAGGCGCAGCCGTCGCCCTGGTCGGCCCGAACGGCGCCGGCAAGACGACCCTGCTCCGGCTGATCTCCGGCGAGCTGAAACCGCACGGCGGCAGCGTCACCGTCAGCGGCGGCCTCGGCGTGATGCGCCAGTTCGTGGGCTCCGTGCGCGACGAGACGACCGTACGCGACCTGCTGGTCTCCGTCGCCCCGCCCCGCATCCGCGAGGCGGCCGGGGCGGTCGACAAGGCCGAGCACGCCATCATGACCGTCGACGACGAGGCCGCCCAGCTGACCTACGCCCAGGCCCTCGCCGACTGGGCGGAGGCCCGCGGTTACGAGGCCGAGACCCTGTGGGACATGTGCACCACCGCCGCGCTCGGCATCCCGTACGAGCAGGCACAGTGGCGGCAGGTGCGCACCCTCTCCGGCGGCGAGCAGAAGCGCCTCGTCCTGGAGGCGCTGCTGCGCGGCACCGACGAAGTGCTGCTGCTGGACGAGCCGGACAACTACCTGGACGTGCCCGGCAAGCGGTGGCTGGAACAGCAGCTGAAGGAGACCCGCAAGACGGTCCTGTTCGTCTCCCACGACCGTGAGCTCCTCGCCCGCGCCGCCGGGAAGATCGTCTCCGTGGAGCCCGGCCCGGCCGGCGCCGACGCCTGGGTGCACGGCGGCGGCTTCACCACCTACCACGAGGCCCGCCGTGAACGCTTCGCCCGCTTCGAGGAGTTGCGGCGCCGCTGGGACGAGAAGCACGCCCAGCTCAAGAAACTCGTTCTGACGCTCCGGCAGGCGGCCGAGAACAGCGCCGACCTGGCCTCCCGCTACCGGGCCGCACAGACCCGCCTGCGCAAGTTCGAGGAGGCAGGACCGCCGCCCGAGCCGCCGCGCGAGCAGGACATCACCATGCGCCTGAAGGGCGGCCGCACCGGCGTACGGGCCGTCACCTGCAAGGGGCTTGAGCTGACCGGCCTGATGAACCCGTTCGACCTGGAGGTCTTCTACGGCGAACGGGTCGCCGTGCTCGGCTCCAACGGCTCGGGCAAGTCGCACTTCCTCCGGCTGCTCGCCGGGGAGGAGGTGGCGCACACGGGGCAGTGGAAGCTCGGCGCGCGGGTCGTCCCCGGCCACTTCGCGCAGACCCACGCCCACCCCGAGCTGCAGGGCCGCACCCTGCTCGACATCCTGTGGAAGGAACACGCCCAGGACCGGGGCGCGGCCATGTCCCGGCTGCGCCGCTATGAACTGACGGGCCAGGCCGAACAGTCCTTCGACCGGCTCTCCGGCGGCCAGCAGGCCCGCTTCCAGATCCTCCTGCTGGAACTCCAGGGCGTCACCGCCCTGCTGCTCGACGAGCCGACCGACAACCTCGACCTGGAGTCCGCCGAGGCCCTTCAGGAGGGCCTGGAGGCCTTCGAGGGCACGGTCCTCGCGGTCACCCACGACCGCTGGTTCGCCCGCTCCTTCGACCGCTTCCTGGTCTTCGGCAGCGACGGCCGGGTCCGCGAGACCTCGGAACCGGTCTGGGACGAACGCCGGGTGGAACGGGCCCGCTAGCCCCGGCCGGGCATGCGGAGGCCCGGGGACCCGGATGTTCGTACAGTGGACTCAGGAACGCGAGCTTCACGGCTCCCGCCCGGAGGCGCTCGGGGGGCAGCGCGTCCCTGCGGGTACCCGGACCGGACGAACGAACACGACGAGCGGGGCACCACCATGACCGGAGTCGACCCCAGCCGACTGGACGACCAGCAGCTCATGAAAGAGCTGGAGACGATCCACCGCACGCGCCACGACACCCTCCTGTACGGCTCGAACGACGCGCTGCGGGCCCACAACGAGCGCATGGCGCAGCTCGAGGGCGAGTACCTGCGGCGCAACCCGCGCCGCCTGGTCAGCGCGGGCCGCACCCGCGAGGGCGCCCGCGAGCGCGGCTGCGGCGAGGCGGCCACTCCGGGCCCGTCCGGCACCTGAGGCGGCCGGGCGGTCCCGGGCGCCCGGGCGGCCGCGTGCGGGCGGTGCCGGCCCGCCCCGCCGGCGCACACCGCCCAGGGAGAGTCCCGGCTCAGCCGCCGCCCACCAGCGCCTCGGCCAACTGCTGCACATGGGCGTACCGCGCCGAGCGCGGGAGCCTGGCCACCGCGTCGACGAGCGCGCCCGGTGCATTGCTGCGGCGCAGGGCACGGGAGAGTTCGCCCGCATTCGCGGGGAACGCGTGCCGGCTCAGGTGCCGGGCCAGCTCCAGCCGTGCCCGCTCCAGTGACGCCGGGGAACCAAGACCTCCGACCGGCCCGCTCCAGACCTCCGGGTCGTCGTCGGCGGCCGGCTCCGGATCGTGCCACTCCTCCACGCGCGTCGGGTGCCCGGACCGGAGCAGGCCCCTCAGCTCGTGTTTCATCTCGTCGTCCCGATGGACGCTCAACCGGTCACTGCCTCGCTGCATGTCTTCCTCCAGGGGGAGAAGGTCCGTACCGCGTACTCGGCTGCCGGTCCGGGACCGTACCGCGTACCCGGCTGCCGATCCGGAGGGGTGAAGGTCCGTACCGCGTACTCGGCTGCCGGTCCGGCCGGCACCTGCCGAGTCACCTGCACGCGAGACGGAAAACCTCCCGGGACCCGTCCCTCGGGGCCGTCGGGCGACCGGTGTCCGCCGGCCGGCCCCAGGGTCACCCGTTAGGCCGTTCGCGTCCCGCGAATGGGGTCCGGCCGCGCGCGGTGCGGCGGCCGGCGGGCTGTGATGGCAGGGAGGGCACGCCAGCCGTGTCCCGCAGCCCTACCGCCGTCGCGGTGGCCGCCGCCCGGTGTCCGCCGCCGTGCCGAGGAGCCCGCCTCATGCGCCGCACCGCCCGTGCCCTGTCCGTCGCCGTCCTGGCCGGTGCCGGGCTCTTCATAGCCGGGCCCGCCGCCCCGGCCGCCTCCGTGGCCGTAGCCGTTCCCCCGGCCCAGGTCGCCCCCGTGGCCGCAGCCGCTCCCGGCACCGCCCCGCGCAGCGCCCCAGGCACCGGCCCGCCCGGCGCCCCCGCCGCCGTGTCGGCGCCCTGCGACACCGCCACCGGGCCGGTCCCCGACCCTCTTGCCCCCGACACCCTTGCCCCCGACTCCGGGGGACTCGGAGCGGGCGGCACACCGTGCAGGGCCGGCGGGAGCGGCGAGGACGGCGGCGCGCACTGCCAGGAGGGGGCGACGTGCGGTGGGGGAACCGCGTCGAGCGAAGAGGCCACACCGTACGACGAGGCCACACCGTACGACGAGACTCCGGGCGGCGGGGCCACACCGTACGACGGGACTGCAGCGGGTGACGGGACCGCACCGTACGACGGGACCGGTGCGGGTGAGGGGACCGCACCGCGCGACGGAATCGCGTCCCACGACGGGACCGCGTCCCACGACGGGACCGCGCCGGGCGCGGGGACCGCGTCCCATGAAGGAACCGCGCCGGGTGGCGGGACCGCGTCCCACGACGGGACCGCACAGTGCCGTGACGGCGACGCCTGTGCCGACGGGGCCGGGCAGTGCCGGGACGGCGCGCAGTGCCACGGCACCGGACAGGGGTGCGCCGACGCAGGACCCTGCACCGGTGACGGCCAGGAGTGCGGGGACTCCCACGGCACGACCTGCGCCGGCGGACACACCTGCCGCGAGTCCGGCAAGGACGCCGACTGCGCCCCGGCGACCGTGGGGCACGGGGTGGCCGCCGGGCAGGGAGGCGCCTTCAACGAGTCGGTCCCGGCCCTGGTCGCGGGCGGGGTGCTGATCGCGACGGCCTGCGGGGGAGCCCTCTACCGGCTGCACGGCCGCAGGAGGCGGGCGAACGGCTGACGCCTGGCACGGGGCGGGCCGTGACCGGGGCGACTCGCCCCCACCGGCCATGGAAGGCCGCCGGAGGGGTACACACCATCCCGAGGGCACCAGCAGCGGGCACCCTGCCCACCAGTCACGCAGCCAGGCCACGGGAGCGGCCGCAGAACCGGCCGACGGGAGACCACGGCCCGGACGGGAACACCACACGGCACCACGGACTGCGCGGAGGCGGACATGCGGCGGACGGACCCGGAGGGCCACGGCCCCGTCCGCTACGGACCATCCCTGCCCGGCGACGGCCTGCCCGTGCTCCCGGAGCTGGCCGCCGTCCTCGCCGCCGCCGCGGGCCGCGCCGGGGCCCAGCCCGTCGGCGGTGCCCCCGCCCTGCTGGAGGCGGCCTGCGGCTACTGGACCCGGCGCGGACTGTCCTGCGCCCCCGACCGGGTGGCCGCCGGCCCCGGCGCCCCCGCGCTGCTGCTAGCCCTGACCGCCGCGCTCGCCGGGGACGACGGCGACGTGCTCGTGCCCCGCCCCTGCGCCGCCTGGTGGGCGCCCTACGCCCGCCTGCTGGGCCGGCCCGTCTTCCATGTGCCGACCCCGGCCGAGAGCGGCGGTGTCCCCGACCCGTACGCCCTGTTGGAGACCGTCCGCCGGGTCCGCGCCGAGGGCGGCCGGCCCAGGCTGCTGGTGCTGTCCGTGGCCGACGACCCCACCGCCACCGTGGCCCCGCCCGAGCTGCTGCACGAGACCGTCGAGGCCGCGGCCGCCGAGGACCTGCACCTGGTCAGCGACGAGACCTGGCGCGACACCCTGCACGCCCCGCGCGAGACCGTCCTGCTCAGCCCCGCGGAGATGCTGCCCGACCGGGTCGCCGTCGTCACCGACCTGGCCGGCGCCCTGCTGCCGCCGGGCTGGCCCGCCGCCGTCGCACGCTTCCCGGCCGGAGAGGCGGGGGAGCGGCTCCACGCGCGCGTGCTCGACATCCTCACCGCGCTCGACGCGCGGGTCGCTCAGCCGGTCGCCGCCGCGGCCGGGTACGCCCTCGACGAACCCGAGCCCGTCACCGAGCGCCGCGAGGCCGCCGTGCGCCTGCACGCGCGCGTGGCCGCAGCCGTGCACGCCGCGGTCGTCGCGGGCGGCGCGCTCGCCCGGCCGCCGCAGGCCGGCCGCCATCTGTACGCCGACCTCGGCCCGCTGCGCGAAGCGCTCGCCGATCAGGGCGTCGGCGACGCCCAGGAACTGGAGGACTTCCTCACCGCCCGGCTCGGCATGCCCGCGCCCGGCGGCCACCGCTTCGGCGACGATCTCGGTGCGCTGCGGGTGCGGCTGGCCACAGGGCCGCTGCTGGGCGGTACGGACGACGAACGCACGGAATGCCTCATGTCACCCTCGCCGTTGGAACTGCCACACGTACAACGTGCGTTGATCTCCTTGAGGTCGGCCTTCGACGATCTCCGCGACGACGCTCAGCGATGGGAGCATCCTCGATGACGCAGCAGACGCACGAGCCCGGATCCGCCGCCACGAAGACGACCACGACGCCCCCGACCGCAGCGCCCCACCCGACGTCCGCGACCCAGGTGGGCCCGGCGATCCACCCGACGTCCGCCACCCCGGTGGGCCCGGCGGCCACCAGGACGTCCGTGACCACGGTGACCTCGACGACCGCGCCGGGCGGCGCCGCCCGCGTCCCCGCGGCACCGGACCCGCTCGCGCAGCCCTTCCCGCCGCTGGCCGAGCCCCGCCCGCTCGGCGAACACCGGGTGTGGCCGCGGACCTTCCACGACCGGCTCACCGCGTCACTGCCCGGTCTCAAGGCCCTCGCCCGCTTCGCCCGCGAGGGCGCCGTACGCCCCGGCCCCGAGGGCCTCGCCGACATCTCCCGGCTGCCCTACGCACCCGGCCCCCTGCCCCGCGTGGACGCCGGTACGCTCGCCGTCTCCTGGGCGGGGCACGCCAGCTGGCTGGTCCGGCTCGGCGGACTCACCGTGCTCACCGACCCCGTCTGGTCCCGGCGCATCCTCGGCACCCCGGCCCGCATCACCCCCGTCGGCGTGGCCTGGGAGGCCCTGCCGCGCGTCGACGCGGTCGTCATCAGCCACAACCACTACGACCACCTGGACGCCCCGACCCTGCGCAGACTCCCGCGCGCGACGCCGGTGTTCGTGCCCGCCGGGCTGGGCGTCTGGTTCCGCAGGCGCCGGTTCACCTGCGTCACCGAGCTGGACTGGTGGGAGGGCGCCGAACTGTCCGGCGTCCGCTTCGACTTCGTGCCCGCGCACCACTGGTCCAAGCGCACCCTCACCGACACCTGCCACAGCCTCTGGGGCGGCTGGGTGCTGACCGCGCCCGACGCACAGCGCCTCTACTTCGCCGGCGACACCGGCTACGGCCACTGGTTCTCCCGCATCGGCCGCCGCTACCCCGGCATCGACCTCGCCCTCATGCCCATCGGCGCCTACGATCCCCGCTGGTGGCTCAGCGACGTCCACTGCGACCCCGAAGAAGCGGTCCGGGCGACGGTGGACGTGGGCGCGCGCAGAATGGCCCCGATGCACTGGGGCACGTTCGTCCTCTCGGCGGAGCCGGTCCTGGAGCCCCTCACGCGGGTGCGGGCGGCCTGGGAGAAGGCGGGGCTGGAGCGGGAGGACCTGTGGGACCTGCCGGTGGGAGGTTCGCGCGTACTGGAGTGACGCGTACTGGAGTGACCCGTACTGGAGTGACGGGTGTGCGTGCCGCACCTCGCAGCCCCGCACCCTGCCGGGGGCCGCCCGAACGTCCGACGGCGCTACCCGCTGCGCACCGCCCCCCGAACGCGCCGCACGAGGCCCGGTATCGCACTGATCACCACGGTCAGCCCCACCGCCGCCGCCACACCCTCCCAAGGTTCCGGGAACAGCGAACCCCCGAGTATCCCGATCACCTGGTACGTCAACGCCCACGCCAGACACGCCGGCAGGTTCCCCCGGCCGAACCGCCGCACGGGCCACTCCGCCAGCAGACAGGCCAGCATCACCGGCAGCCGCCCGGCCGGCACCAGCCGGGACAGCACCAGCACCGCCACCCCGTGCTCGGCGAGCTTCGACTGAGCCTGCGTCAGCCGCTCCTCCGGCGCACGCGAGCGAATCGCCTCCAGCCAGCGCGAGCCGTTCCTCGACCGCATTCCGCGCCGCCCCAGCCAGTACAGCGCCGCATCCCCGAGGAAGGCCGCCAGCGACGCCGTGACGAACACCAGCGCCAGCGAGAACGGCGCCGTCTGGTGGAACGCCACCACGGCGGCCGAACTCACCAGCGCCCCCGTGGGCACCACCGGCACCAGTGCCCCGATCAGCACCAGCAGGAACAGCGAGGGGTAGCCGAGCGCCTGCTGTGTGGACTCCGGGGGTGCCGTCGACGTCGAGGCGGCGGCGAGCGTCGCGGCGGTGGCCAGCCATCTCACCGCGCGACCTCCAGGCGCACGCTCTCGCCGTGCCCCAGTCTGCGCACCGCCACCTGGGGCGCGGCCGTGGCCGCCAGGCGCACGAACTCGTCACCCGGCGCATGGAATTCGTGCGGGCGCACGGCGTCCATGCCGATCGGCCAGTACGTCCCGTAGTGCACCGGCACCGCGAGGCGCGGCGCCAGCCGGGCCAGCGCCCGCGCCGCCCGCCCCGCGTCCAGATGCCCTTCACCGAGGTACGGACCCCAGCCGCCCACCGGCAGCAGCGCCACGTCCACCGGCCCGACCTGCTCCGCCATGGCGTCGAACAGGCCCGTGTCCCCCGCGAAGTAGGTCCGCGCCTCGCCCTCCACGACGAATCCGAGCGCGGGGGAGCGGTGCGGGCCGACGGGCAGCCGCCGCCCGTCGTGCCGTGCGGACACCACCCGTACCACCAGATCGCCGGCCCGGACCCGGTCGCCCGGCACCACCTCGGTGATCCGCAGCTGCCGCAGCCGGCGCAGACCGGGCACCGCGCGTGGTGCGCCCCGGGGCACGAGCAGGCGCGTGCCCGGGGCGAGCGCTGCCAGCGAGGGCAGGTGCAGATGGTCGGCGTGCAGATGGGAGACGAGCGCCACGTCCGCACGGCGGGCCTCGGCAGGGGGAACCGCGCCCCGGCGGCGGCGCAGATGTGCGAGCCGACGGGCGAACAGCGGATCGGTGAGCACGCGCATGTCCGAATCTTCGAGCGTGCAGGTGGCGTGACCCCACCAGGTGATCTCCACCGGCACCTCCTTCGCCTCCTTCGCGCGACTCCCCGAAGCCTACGGGCAGGAGTAGGGTCGGCGGCGAAACCCGGAGGTGAGGGGGACGCCATGGGACAGCTGCGGGGTGCCTCCGGCGGGCTCGCACGGGTGCGGGTCACCGCCATCGCCAGCCTGACACCTCTGGAGGAACTGGAGGCGGACCCTTTTCTGGTCGACTCCCGCAGCCAGCACGCCATGTGCGCCCGGTGGGCGGTGGAACACGGTTACGTGGTCGCGCGGGAACTTCTGGTCGGCGGGCTGCGTTTCGACCATTGCGCCCTGTGGGACGGCGTCCTGCCCGGCGTGGACGTGTTCGTCGCCCCCAGCCGGCGGGTGCTGGAGCGTGCCCTGTCCTCGGTGGAGGAGTTCACCGCCGAGTGCGCCCGGCGCGGCGTGCGCGTGGAGACGGTGGGGCGGGCCGAGCCGTGCTACGACGCGCAGATGAAGGCACGGGTGCACCGCCGCCTTTCGATGCCGACGGCAGGGTACGACGGGCGCTGACGGCCCGGTGACCGGACCACGTTCGGCAGCTGGACTGCGTTCCGCGAGCCGGACTGCGTTCCGCAACCGGACCTCGTTCGGCAACCGGATCGGGCTCGCTCCCCGGACCGTGTTCGCTGACGGACCGGGCTCGGCGACCGAATCGGTCTCCCTGCCCGGACCGGTCCAGGTGACCGAACGGGCCCGGTGACCGTATGGGGCTCGCCAACCGGACCGTGTGACAAGGTGGAGCCAGGCCCCGGGACCGGGCGGGCCGGGACGTGAGGTGTGCGGGGCGTGCGGGGCGTGCGGTGGCGACGGGTCGCCAGCCAGGTCGGACGGAGCGTCACGGTGTGGGCGGTCTCCACGGTCACCATGCTTCTCCTCGCCGGTCTCCTGCCCGACTTCCGGCTCCAGTCCGCCGACGGCGACAGCGCCACCCGGATCGCGATCACCGCCGCGTGCGGTGCCGGCGCCTTCGGCGTGCTCTCGGCCGTGGTGTGGCCGCTGCTCGTACGGCTGCTGCTGCTCGTGCCCGCGTTCGTCCTCGGTCTGCTGGTCTTCTTCCTGAACGGCTCCCTGCTCCTGCTCGCCCTGCGCATCAACCCCTCGGGGCGGGGGGAGGCCGCCCCGGAGACCGCGGTCATCGTGGCCGCCGTGATGTCCGCCGTCGCCTCGGCCACCGGCGCCACCCTCGCCGTACGTGACGACGACGCCTACCGCCGCCGTCTCCTGCGGCTCGCCGGCCGTCGCCACAGAGCCGATCCGCCCTGCCCGGCCGGGCCCGGCCTGGTCTGCGTCCAGCTCGACGGCGTCGGGCACGACGTCCTCACCGCCGCCGTCCGCAAGGGCCTCATGCCGACCGTCGCCCGCTGGCTGGCGACGGACGACGGCGCACGGTCCGCACCGCCCGCGGCACCCACCCACCGGCTCACCCCCTGGCACACCGACTGGTCCAGCCAGACCGGCGCCAGCCAGCTCGGCATCCTGCACGGCAGCACCTTCGACGTGCCGGCCTTCCGCTGGTACGAGAAGGACCGGGGCGAGGTGATGGTGTGCAACCGCCCCACCAGCGCCGCCGCACTCCAGCACCGCGCCGTACGGCACACCGGCGACGGCGGACTGCTCACCGTCGACGGCGCGAGCCGCGGCAACCTGTTCAGCGGCGGCGCCGGCGAACAGGCCCTCGTGCTCTCCATCGCGACCCGCCGCCGGGGCCGGGAGAACCGTTCCCGCGCGGGCTACTTCGCCTACTTCTCCGACCCCGCCAACGCGGTGCGCACCGCCCTGTCCTTCGCCGCCGAGGTCGGCCGCGAGATCGGCCAGTCCACCCGCGCCAGGATCCGCAGGCAGCGGCCCCGCGTGGGCCGCGGCGGCCTCTACCCCTTCGTGCGCGCCTTCGCCACCGTCGTCGAACGGGACGTGGTGGTCGCCGCCGTGATGGGTGACCTGCTCGCCGGCCGCACCGCCGTCTACGCCGACCTCGTCGCCTACGACGAGGTCGCCCACCACTCCGGACCGCACAGCGGGGACGCCGAGAAGGTCCTGCAGCGCCTGGACCGTTCCCTCGCCCTCATCGAGAAGGCCGCCGAACACGCCCCGCGCCCCTACCGGATCGTCGTCCTGTCCGACCACGGCCAGAGCCCCGGCGAGACCTTCCGCGCCCGCTACGGCCTCACCCTGGCCGACCTCGTCCGCGCCGGCTGCGGACTGCCCGTTCCCCGTAAGGCCGAGCGGACCCGCAGCGGCGCCGAGGCCCGGGCCGCCGTCCGCGCGGCCCTGCGCAGGCCCGTGGAGGAGAAGGGCGGAGGGCACCGCCCGGCCCGCGGCTCGGAGCCGATCGTGCTCGCCTCCGGCAACCTCGGCCTGATCTCCTTCCCGGACGTGCCGCACCGCATGACCAAGGAGGAGATCGACAGCCGGCACCCCGCCCTGCTCGCCACCCTCGCCAACCACCCCGGCATCGGCTTCCTGCTGGTGCGCAGCGAAGAGCACGACGGAGTGCTGCTCGGCCCGTACGGCACCGGGATCCCGCTGGCGGAGCTGGACGGGGACCCCGGCCCGCTGGCCTCCTTCGGGCCCGGCGCCGCCGATGCCGTCCGTCGCACGCACTCCTTCCCGCACACCGCCGACATCATGGTCAACTCCTTCCACGACCCCGCCGACGGTGAAGTCCTCGCCTTCGAGGAGCAGATCGGCTCCCACGGCGGCCTGGGCGGCGCCCAGTCGCGCCCCTTCCTGCTCTCCCCGCTCACCCTGTCCGAGCCCGTGGCCGGGGGAGCGCGGCTGACCGGCGCCGAGCAGGTGCACGGCGTCCTGCGCCGCTGGCTGCGCGAGGCGAACGGGCCGCAGGTGCCGCTCACCACGGCGACGGACGAGGACGAGCGCGCCGCCTGAATCCGGGAGCCCGGTCTTCACGGTGCGGTGAGCCCGGATGTGATCGGATGGCCCCGGAACCCGAAGACCCGGACCCACGCGAAAGGAACCACCGTGGCTACCACGCGCACCGCACACACCGTCTGGGAAGGCAACCTGCTCGAGGGCAACGGCGTCGTCAGCTTCGACTCCTCCGGCATCGCCCGGCAGCCGGTCACGTGGGCCTCGCGCGCCCAGGAGGCGAACGGCAAGACCAGCCCCGAAGAGCTGATCGCGGCCGCCCACTCCAGCTGCTTCTCCATGGCGCTCTCGCACGGCCTGGCCGGCGCCGGCACCCCGCCCACCCGTCTGGAGACCAAGGCCGACGTCACCTTCCAGCCCGGCGAGGGCATCACCGGCATCCACCTCACCGTCCACGGCGAGGTTCCCGGCCTGGACGAGGACGGCTTCCGGTCGGCGGCCGAGGACGCCAAGAAGAACTGCCCGGTCAGCCAGGCCCTGACCGGTACGACGATCACCTTGACGGCCGAGCTGGCCTGAGGCCGCCGGACCCGGTGCCGCGTTCCCGCCCGGGGGCGCGGCACCACCGTTTCCGGGTACCCGTCCATTGACAAGGGCGTACGCACGATCTGTGCTGGGAGAGCGGCAGGCACTCTGGCGGATCCGTCCTGGTGGAAGGGGACGAACCATGGCACGTGCGGTCGGGATCGATCTGGGGACGACGAACTCGGTGGTGGCCGTCCTGGAGGGCGGCGAACCCACCGTCGTCGCCAACGCGGAGGGCGCGCGGACCACCCCCTCCGTGGTGGCGTTCGCGAAGAACGGTGAGGTACTGGTCGGCGAGGTCGCCAAGCGGCAGGCCGTGACGAACGTGGAGCGCACCGCGCGCTCGGTGAAGCGGCACATGGGCGATCCGGACTGGCGCTTCCCCGAACAGGGCACGGTCGACGGCAGCCGGATGCGCGCGCAGGAGCTGTCGGCTCGGGTGCTGCAGAAGCTGAAGCGGGACGCGGAGGCCTACCTCGGCGAGGACGTCACGGACGCGGTGATCACCGTACCGGCGTACTTCGACGACTCCCAGCGGCAGGCCACCAAGGAGGCCGGGGAGATCGCCGGCCTGAAGGTACTGAGGATCATCAACGAGCCGACGGCCGCCGCCCTCGCCTACGGCCTGGACCGCGGCGAGGAGCAGACCGTCCTCGTCTTCGACCTGGGCGGCGGCACCTTCGACGTGTCCCTGCTGGAGATCGGCGACGGCGTCATCGAGGTGAAGGCCACCAACGGCGACACCCACCTGGGCGGCGACGACTGGGACCAGCGGATCGTCGAGCACCTGGCGAAGCGCTTCAAGGGGCAGTACGGCATCGACCTCGGCGCCGACAAGATGGCCGTGCAGCGGCTGCGCGAGGCCGGTGAGAAGGCCAAGATCGAGCTGTCCTCGTCCTCGGAGAGCTCGATCAACCTGCCCTACATCACCGCCTCCGCCGACGGCCCGCTGCACCTGGAGGAGAAGCTGACCCGCGCCCAGTTCCAGGAACTGACGTCCGACCTGCTGGACCGCTGCAGGGCGCCCTTCCACCAGGCGGTCCGGGACGCCGGGGTGGAGCTGTCCGCGGTCGACCACGTCATCCTGGTCGGCGGCTCGACCCGGATGCCCGCCGTCACCGACCTGGTCAAGGAGCTCACCGGCAAGGACCCGCACAAGGGCGTCAATCCGGACGAGGTCGTCGCGGTCGGCGCGGCCCTCCAGGCCGGTGTCATCCGCGGCGACGTCAAGGACGTCCTGCTGCTCGACGTCACCCCGCTGTCCCTGGGCATCGAGACCAAGGGCGGCATCATGACCAGGCTGATCGAACGCAACACGACCATCCCGACCCGGCGCGCGGAGATCTTCACCACAGCCACCGACAACCAGCCCTCGGTCGGCATCCAGGTCTACCAGGGCGAGCGCGAGATCGCCGCCTACAACAAGAAACTCGGCGTCTTCGACCTCACCGGACTGCCGCCCGCCCCGCGCGGTGTCCCGCAGATCGAGGTCGCCTTCGACATCGACGCCAACGGGATCATGCACGTCTCCGCCAAGGACCTCGGGACCGGCCGGGAACAGAAGATGACCGTCACCGGCGGCTCCGCCCTGCCCAAGGACGACATCGACCGCATGATGCGGGACGCGGAACAGTACGCGGAGGAGGACCGCAAACGCCGCGAGACCGCCGAGACCCGCAACCAGGCCGAGCAGCTCGTCTACCAGACCGAGAAGTTCATCCGGGACAACGAGGACCGGATCCCGGCCGACACCAGGTCCGAGGTGCAGGCCGCGGCCACCGAACTCAAGGGCCTGCTGGAGCAGAACGCCGACACGGGCGCCCTGCGCACCGGCCTCGACAAGCTGGGCTCCGTCAGCCAGAAGATGGGCCAGGCCATGTACGCCCAGGGGCAGCAGCAGACACCCGACGACACCCCCCGGGAGCAGGCCGCACCGCAGGACGAGGAAGGCGTGGTGGACGCCGAGATCGTGGACGACGAACGGGAGCAGAAGGGCGGCGCGGCCTAGCACCTGACCGCCCGGCAGAGCCCTAGCCGCCGATCCGCTCCCAGACCCGCCGCTCCGGGCGCGGCCCCAGCTGCCCGGGGTCGCGCCGGCGGTAGACGACGTAGGGCCGGAACAGGTACGGCACCGGGGCGCTGAACATGTGGACGAGGCGGGTGCAGGGGACCAGCGCGATCAGCACCATGCCGGTCACCGCGTGGATCTGGAACAGCACCGGCACGTCCGCCATCAGCTCCGTCCTGGGGCGGAGGATGAACAGGCTGCGGGCCCAGGGCGCGATGGTCTCCCGGTAGCTGTAGCCGTCGGCGGAGACATGGCTCAGCTTGGCGGCCAGGCCCGTGACGAGCGCGGCGAGCAGAAAGACGTACATGGTCCGGTCGCTGGCCGTCGTCGCCCTGGGGACGGGGGCCCTGGTGCGGCGGCGGTGGATGAGCAGCAGGATCCCGGCGACGGCCAGCAGCCCGGCCGCCGTACCGCCGTAGAGCGAGAGCAGGCGGCAGGTGTGATCGTCGACGCCCAGGGCCCGCGTCCAGGACATCGGTACGAACAGTCCGGTCAGATGTCCGACGAGCACGAACAGGATGCCGTAGTGGAACACCGGCGAGGCGAAGTTCAGCAGCCTCGACCCGTACGGCTGCGAGGAACGCGTGGTCCAGCCGAACCTGTCGTAGCGGTAACGCCAGAGCAGTCCGGCGACGAGGCCGGTGAAGGCGATGTAGGGCAGGACGCCCCACAGGAATGTGGTCATGAGCGCACCCCGCTGTGCACGGTCGGCAATGTGGCGCACACCGCGTCCAGGATGGACGCATACGGTGTGCCGGCCTCGGTCAGCCGGGAACGCAGCTGCTCCAGGCCGTCGTGGTATTCCGTCAGAGGATCGGTGTTGCCGGTCCGGGCCGCGAACTCCAGCACGGCCGGCAGGAAGTCCGGCAGCTCCTGCCCGGTGAACTCCAGACCGTGCGCGCGGTACAGGTCCCTGAACCGCACCAGCGACATCCCGCGCCGCCGTGTGTCTCCGTCGCGCCACCAGCTCAGGTAGAGGCTGTGCCGGTTCCTGAAGTCGAAGACCTGCACGTAGTGCGCCGCCAGGTCCGGCAGTGCGGTGAGCGCCGCGTGGTCCACGAACTCCCGCAGCTGCGGGGCCGCTTCGCGCACCAGCTGCAGCCTCTCCACCAGGTCCTCGTCCGGATAGGTCAGACAGAGTGCCGACGCCTGGTACAGCACGGCATCCGAAGGCATCAGGTCTCCCTCGCGTCGTCGGTCGTCCGCCGCTTGCGCAGGGCGTGGAAGTCCTCCAACGACACCAGCGGCAGCACCTTGCGCCCCGAGTCCTGGCCGGACGGCCCGTCGCCGCCCATCCCGGGGCCGCCGTCGTGGTCGAGGCTGCACCTCCCGGGCAGCGCCGACTGCTCCAGCCGACGCGCGTCCCCGGCGGCCGCGGCCGGAATCACATACCGGTCCTCTTGCCGGGCGACCGCCAGCAGCCGGTACAGCTCCTCGATCTCGCCCGGATCCATGCCGACGGCCGAGGCGGCACGAGGGTCCGGCTCCTCGCCCAGGTTGATCGCCCGCATGTGGGAGCGCATCGCGGCGAGCCGTTCCAGCGAGGCGCGCACCGGTCCCGTGTCGCCCGCCGTGAACAACTCCGCCAGGTACTCCAGCGGGATGCGCAGGGTGTCGATCGCGCCGAACAGGTTCTGCTGGTCCTCGCCGTCGTGCCCGGTCTCGGTCAGCGCGTCCACCACCGGCGACAGCGGCGGGATGTACCAGACCATCGGCATCGTCCGGTACTCCGGATGCAGCGGCAGCGCCACCCGGTACCTGCTGATCAGCGCATACACGGGGGAGCGGCGGGCCGCCTCGAGCCAGTCGTACGGGATCCCCGCCTGCCGGCAGGCCCGCCGCACCCCGCGGTCCTCCGGGTCCAGGAAGACGTCCAGCTGAGCCTCGTACAGTGCCCTCTCGTCGCGCACGGAGGCGGCCGCGGTCACCTTGTCGGCGTCGTAGAGGACGACCCCGAGATAGCGCAGCCGGCCCACACAGGTCTCCGAGCACACGGTGGGCAGGCCCGCCTCCAGGCGCGGAAGGCACAGGGTGCACTTCTCGGCCTTGCCGGTGAGGTGGTCGAAGTACACCTTCTTGTACGGGCATCCGGTCACGCACCGCTGCCAGCCCCGGCAGCGGTCCTGGTCGACCAGGACGACGCCGTCCTCCGCCCGTTTGTACATCGCCCCGGACGGACAGGAGGCCACGCACGAGGGGTTCAGGCAGTGCTCGCAGATGCGCGGCAGAGAGAACGTGAACGTCTGCTCGAATGCGAGCCGGACCTTTTCGGAAGCCCGTTGACGCATGCGCTCCACCATCGGGTCGAGGTCGCCGTGGTCGGGGTCGCCGTGGTCGGGATCGCCGTGGTCGGGGGCGCCGGCCGGGGCGTCGTCGCGGTCCCACGACCACTCGATCTTCATCGGCTTCCCGTCGAGCCGTGGCAGTGGACGCCCGACCGGGACGCCGTCGCCGAGCGGGACGCCGTCGCCGAGCGGGGCGTCGGCGAGGTTCCTGCAGTCGTGCGTCCAGGGTGCGTCGTAGTCCTTGATCTCCGGAAGCCCGGGGTCGGAGAAGATCCCCGCGAGCTTGAGCAGCCGGCCGCCCGCCCTGAGTCCGAGCGCGCCCCGGCGGTTCAGCCGCCAGCCGCCCTTCCACTTCTCCTGGTCCTCGTAGCGGCGCGGACTGCCCGGCCCGGGCCGGGTTTCGACATGGTTGAACCAGACGTGCTCCATGCCCCGCCGGTTGGTCCATGCCTGCTTGCAGGTGACCGAACAGGTGTGACAGCCGATGCACTTGTCGAGGTTCATGACCATCGCGATCTGGGCCATGGGACGCATCAGTGTTCGACCTCCTGGCTGCGGCGGCGGAGCACCGTCACCTCGTCGCACGGGTTGCCCGTCGGGCCCAGGTAGTCGAACGCCCAGGACAACTGGGCGTAGCCGCCGATCAGATGGGAGGGCTTGAGGACCGGACGGGTGGGTGAGTCGTGGATGCCGCCGCGCAGGCCGGTCGTCTCCGCCCGCGGGGCGTTCACCGTGCCTTCCTGCGCTTGGTGGATGGAGACCGTGCCGGCCGGCATCCGGTGCGAGACGGCCGCGCGGGCCACCACCACGCCGTTGCGGTCGGCCGTCTCGACCCAGTCGTCGTCCTTCACCCCGATCGCGTCCGCGTCCTCGGGGGACATCCAGATGTTCCGCCCGCCGCGGGAGAGGGCCGGCATGAACAGGTCGTCCTGGTACTGGGAGTCGATGGACCACTTGTCGTGCGGGGTGAGACGGCGGACCGTCACCTGCCGCTGCCCGTCCGGGCCGGGGCGCTCCTCGCCGAGCAGCTTGTTCGTGTCCAGCGGCGGCCGGTACACCGGCAGCGCCTCGCCCAGCTCGTGCATCCAGTCGTGGTCGAGGAAGAAGTGCTGGCGCCCGGTGAGCGTGTGCCACGGCTTGAGGTGTTGGGTGTTCAGCGTGAACGCGGTGTGCCGCCGGCCGCCGGACCCGCTGCCCGACCACTCCGGTGACGTGATCACCGGCACCGTTGCCGCCTGTGCGTCCGTGTAGGTGATCCGCCTGCCCTCGTGCTCGGCGGCCAGATGTGCCATCTCCCGGCCGGTGCGCGCCTCCAGGGTGCGAAAGCCCTGCGTGGCGAGCCGCCCGTTGGTCGTCCCGGACAGCGCGAGGACGGTGTCCGCGGCCTTCACCGCCGTGTCCAGGGCCGGCCGGCCCCCGGCCGGACCGCCGCGCACGGTACCGTTCGACTCCCGCAGCCTGTCGACCTCCTCGTCGGGCCGCAGGGCGATGCCCTTGGCGGGCAGCCCCAGCTCCTCCGCCAGCGGGCCGAGCGCCGCGAACTTCGCGCCGACCGCCGTGTAGTCGCGCTCCACGACGGTCAGGTGCGGCAGCGTTCTTCCGGGCACCGGCTCGCACTCCCCGCGCTTCCAGTCCAGGACGACACCGCCCGGCTGCGCGATCTCGTCCGGCGTGTCGTGCTGCAGGGCACTGGCCACCAGGTCCCTGCGTACGCCCAGGTGGTCCGCGGCCAGCTCGCTCAGCCGCTCGGCCAGCGCCTTGAACGTCTCGAAGTCGGTGCGCGCCTGCCACGGCGGATCCACGGCCGGGGTGAAGGAGCGCACGGGGGGACGCATGTCCGTGCTGGACAGGTCGTGCTTCTCGTACGGGGTCGCGGCGGGCAGCACCACGTCCGACAGCAGCGTCGAGGACGTCTGCCGGAAGTCCAGGGACACCAGCAGGTCGAGCTTGCCCTCGGGCGCCTCCTCGCGCCACTTCACGTCCCGGGGCCGCGCCTCCTCGGGCGCCTCCTCGTGTCGCTTCACGTCCCGGGGCCGTACTTCCTCGGGCGCCTTCTCATGTCGCTTCACGTCCCGGGGTCGCGCCTCCTCGGGCGCCTTCTCGGTGCGCAGTGACGAGTGGGTGCCCAGCAGGTGCCGGGTGAAGCACTCCGCGCCCTTCGCCGGCGAGCCGAACGGATCGGCCCGCCACAGCGTCAGCACACGCGGCCAGTTCTCCGGTGCGTCCGGATCCTCGCAGGCGAACTTCAGGGTGCCCGCCCGCAGTTCCGCCACCGCCTGCGCGACCGGATCGCCGGCCCCCGCGCCCAGCTCCAGCGGGTTGCGGTCGAAGGTCGGGTACGACGGCGTCCACCCCGAACGCGCCGACAGCGCCACGCAGTCGGCACCCGTCATCCCCGCGAACCTGCCCTCGCCCAGCGGCGAGGCGAGCACCTCGGTGCCGAACCGGTCGTAGCGCCACTGGCCGGCGTTGAGGAACCAGTACGCGGTGCCGGTCATCTGCCGCGGCGGGCGCGACCAGTCCGAGGCGGCCGCCAGGGTCGCCCAGCCGGTCAACGGGCGGCACCGCTCCTGCCCCGCGCAGTGCGCCCAGCCGCCGCCGTTGCGGCCCTGGCAGCCGGTCAGCTGGAGCAGGGCGAGGAAGGCACGGCAGACCGTCTCGGAGTGGAACCAGTGGTGGGTGCCCGCGCCCGTGAGGATCACGCAACGGCCCCCGGACCGCTCGGCGGTCCGCGCGAACTCGCGGGCGATCTTCACGCACCCGGCCGCCGGGACCGAGGTCAGCGCCTCCTGCCAGGCGGGGGTGCCGGGTGTCCGCGCGTCGTCGTAGGAAGCCGGCCAGGCGCCCGGGAGGCCGTGCCGCCAGACACCGTACTGCGCCAGCAGCAGATCGTAGACCGTCGTCACGAGGGGGCCGCTCGCCCCGCCCAGCCGCGTCGCGGGCACCGACCGGCGCAGCACCCCACCGCGGCCCTGGCCCTGCGCACTCCCCTCCGTGTCGAAGCGCGGCAGCAGCACCTCCACCGGCACCGCGACCCGGCTGCCGTAGAGGCTCAACTGCGGCTCGATACCGCCAAGTTCCAGGTTCCACCGGCCCCGCCCGGACTCGGTCCAGCGGAAACCCAGCGAACCGTTCGGCACGACCGCGCGGCCCGACACCGCATCCAGCACGACCGTCTTCCACTCCGCCCCCTCGCCCCCCTGGCCCAGATCGCGGGCCCGCAGGAACTTCGCGGGCACATGCGCCCCGTCCCGCTCGGCCAGCGTCACCAGGAACGGCAGGTCCGTGAACCTGCGTACGTAGTCCGCGAAGAACGGCGTCTCACGGTCGACGAAGAACTCCTTGAGGATCACATGCCCCATCGCGAGCGCCAGTGCCCCGTCCGTGCCCGGATGCGGATGCAGCCACTCGTCGGCGAACTTGGCCTGGTCCGCCTGGCCTGCGTGGTCCGGCGCGACCACTACGACCTTCTGCCCGCGGTAGCGCGCCTCCGCCATCCGGTGCGCGTCCGGCGCACGGGGCACCGGAACCCGGGAGCCCCACATCAACAGATACGCGGCGTCCCACCAGTCACCCGAATCCGCCACATCCGCCTGATCGCCGAAGACCTGCGGAGAAGCCACGGGAAGGTCCGGGTACCGGTCGGAGGACGACAGCATCGGCGCGCCGATCAGCGAGTGGAAGCGGGCGCCGGCCGCGTGCGACACCATCGACCTCGCCGGAGCGGGCGAGAAACCGGCGATCCGGTCGGGGCCGTACGTCTTGATCGTATGCACCTGCGCGGCGGCGACGAGCTCCACCGCCTCGGCCCAGCCCGCCCGCACCAGACCGCCCCTGCCCCGTGCCCGCTGGTAACGGCGACGGCGCTCCGGGTCCCCCTGGACGTCCGCCCACGCCAGAACCGGGTCCTTCAGGCGCTGCTTCGCCTCCCGGTACATCTCCAGCAGGACACCCCGTACATACGGGTGGCGCACCCGCGCCGGCGCATACGTGGACCAGGGGAACGACGCGCATAGCGGGCAGTCGCGGGGTGTGTGCCCGCGGCGGTCCGGGCCCACCGGCGGACCGTCCTGCGGACCACCGGCGGGCGTGCCGGGCCGGAAGAACCTCCCGACGCTCAACAGAGCCGCCCCCGGCTCCGCGGGCGGTATGTGGGTGTCGGTCACGTGCGGCTCCCTTGCTGGCCCATGGTTCGAACCTAGGGGCGGGCAGGGAGACGCACCTTTTCAGACCACCCGTCCGGGTCAGAGGCCCTCGCGGTACTCCCGCAGCAGCTTCTCGGTGCGCTGCGCGGAGGCGGCCCGTGCCGTCATGTGGTCCAGCACCTCCAGATGCGCGGCGACCTCCCGGCGGGAGTCCAGATACAGCGCACCCGTCAGATACTCGGTGAACACCATGTCCGGCAGCTCCGGCTCGGCGAACCGGAACAGCGTGAACGGCGCGTACGTTCCCGGATGCGGGCCGGCCGCGAACTCCGCGAGCTGCAGGGTGACCCGGTCCCGGGCGGCGTACTCCAGCAGCCGGTCCAGCTGGTCGCGCATGACCTCGGGCCGGATGCTCACCGGACGCCTCAGCACCGTCTCGTCCATGATCACCCACAGATGCGGCGGATCGTCCCGCTCCAGCAGCCGCTGCCGCTCCATGCGCAGCGACACATGCCGCTCGACCGTCTCCGGCCCGGTCTGCCCTATCGTCCCGGCCTCCATCACCGCGCGTGCATACGCCTCGGTCTGCAGCAGGCCGGGCACGAAGTGCGGTTCGTAGGAGCGGACGATCCGGGCGGCGCCCTCCAGGCTCACATACAGGCTGAACCAGTCGGGCAGCACATCGTGGTACCGCTGCCACCAGCCGGGCTGGTTCGCCTCCTCGGCCAGCCGCACGAACGCGGCCGCCTCCTCCTCGGCCACCCCGTAGGTGGACAGCAGCACCTGTACGTACGGGATCTTCAGCGCGACCTCGGCCATCTCCATCCGCCGTACGGTCGCGGGCGCCACCCTCAGCACCCGGGCGGCCTCCTCGCGGCTGAGCCCGGCCGCCTCACGCAGCTCCTGCAACCGCTTGCCGAGCACCACCTGGCCCACGGTGGGCGCAGCCCGCCGCTCACTCACGCCACGCCCTCCCCTACGCGCCGAAGTACCCGGGCAGTCTGCCACGCGCCGCCCGCTCGCACACGCTCTCGACCGGACCCGCATCGGCGCAAGGACGACCAACCGGCCAGTGTGCGCCGGTACAAGGACGGCCGACCGGCCGGCGCATGCCGGTGCAAGGACGGCCGACCGGCCGGCGCATGCCGGTACAAGGACCGTCAAACGGACAGTGTGTGCAGGTACTTGGTGGTCGCGGGGTCCGCGGGAAGGAAAGTCTCGATGGCGAGTTCGGCCACCGTGACGTCCATGGGGGTGTTGAACGTGGAGATCGACGACACGAACGACAGGACCCGGCCCTCGTGCTCGATCAGCATCGGCAGCGCGAAGTACGGCACCGGTTCGGCCGGCTCGGTCCCGGGCGCGTCCGCGGGCACCGGGTAGGCCGCCACCTCCTCGTACAGGGCGCGCAGCGGCTCCGAGCGGTGCAGGGCGAGCTGCCGCTCCATCTGCGCCAGCAGGTGCCCGCGCCACTCGCGCAGATTGCGGATGCGCGGCGCCAGACCCTCCGGGTGCAGGGTGAGCCGCATCGCGTTCGGGGCCGGCGTCATCAGCTTCTCCGGTACGCCCTCCAGCAGCATGGCGATGCCGCGGTTGGCGGCGACGACCGTGTAGCCGGCGTCCACCACCAGCGCCGGGTAGGGCTCGTACCCCTGGATGAGGCGTTCCATCCCGTCGCGCAGGACGTCCAGCGCCGGGTCGTCCAGCGGGGTCTCCGGGTAGCGCGGGGCGTGGCCGGCCGCCACCAGCAGGGCGTTGCGCTCGCGCACGGGCACGTCCAGGTGCTCGGCCAGCCGCAGCACCATCTCCTCGCTGGGCCGGGACCGGCCGGTCTCGATGAAGCTGATGTGCCGCGCCGAGGAGTCGGCGCGCAGCGCCAGCTCCAGCTGCGAGATCCTGCGCCGCTCCCGCCAGGCGCGCAGCAGCGGGCCCACGCCCTTGTCGTTCCTGTCCGCCTTGTCCCCCCTGTCCGTCCTGCCCGTCCTGTCCGTCCTGCCCGTCCTGACTGTCCTGCCCGTCCTGTCTGTCCCGCGGGTCTTGCCGACGGGGGCGGTGGCGGATGCGGAGAGGCCGGTCGCGACAATGGTCATACGGACGACCGTAGTCGAGGAGACCGCCCGACGGCCGAGGAGACCTGCCGACGGTCGGGAAGACCCGCCGACGGCCACTGCCGGAGACCGGAGTGTCGACGGCCGGTGCCGGACACCGGAGTTGAGGAGGGCACGCATGAACCAGCCGGGGACGCCGAACTGGGAGGCCGCGGCGGTGTACCGGGCCAGGGTCCGGGGCTGTCTGCTCGGCGGGGCCCTCGGCGACGCCCTCGGGTACCCCGTCGAGTTCTCCTCCCTCGACCGGATCCGCGCCGCGCACGGCGAGCGCGGCGTGCTCGGCCTCGTACCCGGCGCGCACGGGGCGGTGGGCCTGATCAGCGACGACACACAGATGACCCTGTTCACCGCCGAGGCCCTCGTCCAGGCCCACGCACGGGAGCGTGAGAAGGGGATCGGGGGCGGCTGGGCCCTGCTGCTGCGGTGGGCCTATGAGCGGTGGCTGCGCACCCAGACGAAGTCCGGCCCCGAGGAGGCCGCACCGCCGCAGCTCGGCGCTCCCGCGGGCGGCCTCGTCACCGAGGCCTGGCTGTACGCCCGCCGCGCTCCCGGCAACGCCTGTCTGTCCGGAGCCGCCCAGATGTACGCCCCCGACCCGCTGCTCCCGCTCGACGGCAGGCCGGGGGAGGTCAACCCCGGCTCCAAGGGCTGCGGAGCGGTGATGCGCTCGGCACCCTTCGGCCTGGTGTGCCCCGCCGACGCGGCCTTCGCCATGGCCGCCCGCGGCGCCCAGATCACCCACGGCCACCCCACCGGCTACTACGCGGCGGGCGCGCTGGCCGCGATCGTGGCGCACCTGGTCACGGGGGAGTCCCTGGAGGGCGCGGTACTGCGCACGCTGCGGCTGCTGGAACGCCACCCCGGGCACGAGGAGACCACGGCCGCGCTGCGCGGGGCCCTCGACCTGGCCGCCGAGGGAGCACCGACCGCGGAGAAGGCCGAGTCCCTCGGGGCGGGCTGGGTCGCCGAGGAGGCCCTCGCCCTGGGCGTCTACTGCGCCCTGGCCGAGCCCCGCGTCAAGGACGCCCTGCTGCTGTCCGTCAACCACTCGGGTGACAGCGACTCCACCGGCTCGATCTGCGGCAACCTGCTCGGCGCCCGGCACGGCGACGTCGGCCTGCCGCACGCCTGGGTCGAGCGGGTGGAGGGCCGCGCCCGCATCGCCGCACTGGCGGACGACCTCGCGGCCGAGCGGGTACGGGCCTGAGGGCGCGGTGCGCGCCGGGCCGGGCGCGGGCTAGGGCACGCGGGAGTGATCGCCGGGCGCGGGCTCGGGCACGCGGGAGTGCACGCCGGGCCGGGCGCTGACTCGGCCACGCAGGAGTGCGCGCCGGGTCGGACGCGAGGTGCGTGCGGGGCCGGGCATGGCAGGCTGAACGAGTACTCGCCCGCCCCGAAGGGAGACCGGCCATGGCCGTCGAACCGCTGTCGCAGAAGGAGATCGAGGACCGGCTGGCCGAGTTGCCCGGCTGGTCGGTGGACGGGGACCGCCTCACCCGCACCTACCGGCTCGACTCGCACTTCGCGGCGGCGGCGCTCGTCGTGCACATCGCGCGGATCCAGGACGAGCTGGACCACCACTCCGACCTCACCCTTGGCTATCACACCGTCCTCCTCAGCGTGAACACACACAGCGCGGGCGGCGCGCTCACCGAGAAGGACTTCGCGCTCGCCCGCAGGGTGGAGGACATCGCCCCAGGTCACCGGCCACACTGAGGGATGTGCTCGACTACGACAAGGAAGCTGGCGCCTACGACATCTCCCGTGGCGGCGAGCCCCGGGCCGAGGCGGCCACCCGGGCCGTCCTCGGCCTGATCCCCGACCGGCCGGGCCGCCTCCTCGACACCGCCTGCGGCACCGGGATCGTCACCCGGCGACTCGCCGCGGCCCGGCCCGCCCTGCGCGTGACGGGCGCGGACCTCGCCGAGGCCATGACGCGCCGGGCGGTGGCCCGTCTGCCCGGGGCGATCCTGCGGGCCGACGGCCGCCGTCTGCCTTTCGCCGACGCCACCTTCGAGGCGGTCACCAGCATCTGGCTGCTGCATCTGCTCTCCGACGCCGCCGAGGCGCGGGCCGTCGTCGCCGAATGCGCCCGCGTCCTGCGGCCCGGCGGGGTCTACGTCACCACCGTCGACAAGGCCGCCGCGCACGATGTCGGCAGCGACATCGACGCCGTCCTCGCTCCGCGCCCGCGCCGCCCCGCCCAGGACGCCGCGGACGCCGTCACCGCACATGCCGCCGAGCAGGGTCTGACCCCGTCCGGACAGGCCTGCTTCCCGGGCGTCGGCCAGGGCCGCAGCCCCCGGGCCACCATCGCCGACCTCGGACGCGGCTGGTTCACCCTGTTGCCGCCCGGCGATCCGCGCACCGAGAGGTTCGCCGCGGGCCTCGCCCGACTGCCGGACCAGGACCGCCCACGCCCCGACCCCGTCTTCGAGGTGCGCGCCTTCAGGAAGCCGGCGGACGGCTGAAGTCCGTCGAGCCGACCCGGATCCGGGTCCTTACCACCGGGTCCTTCCAGGTGCCGAGGGGCTCGCGGTCGTGACCCGTCTCCCGCCACAGCAGCCGAGTGCGGTCCTCCGCGACTCGTGGCGGAAAGACGCCTTCGACCTTCACGAACCCGTCGTCGAGGACGCTTTTCACCGGCCCACCGGCCCACCGGCCCACCGGCCCACCGGCCCACCGGCCCACCGGCCCACCGGCCCACCGGCCCACCGGCCCACCGGCCCACCGGCCCACCGGCA